>MHAK01000108.1 GCA_001802945.1 Ignavibacteria bacterium RIFCSPLOWO2_12_FULL_56_21
AATGTTCGAACCTTCGATGCGAAATGGATAAGGACTGTCGACGAAAATGCCATTGCCGCCATTCCCGGTAATCGAAGAACCTCTGATGATGCCGGAGGAAAGGGCTGGCACGGTGAGCGTTTTTCCAAATTCCATCATTCCATCTTCATATTCCAACATTCCATTTCTTGATTCCACCATTCCGTTCCTGGATCTCCAGAGTACTCGTCCACCCGCTGGGGCTGCGTTTTCAAGTTTGCCGGAAACACCCCCCAAACCGTTGTTACAGATCTGTGTGCCGCTGATGCGAACGATCGGCGCTTCGACCCCATATCCGAGGTTTTCGCAGATCCGGCCGCCGGAGATGCTCACGACACCGCTGGAACTTGCACCGTTGACCATGTTCGACATCAGAATGCCCTGACCGCCGATCTGAATTCCGCTGGCACCAAGCAGACCCGAGCGGTGGTTTCCTCTGGCTGTCACATTGTCCATTTCGATCCTTTGTCCGGCGGCTCCGTAACCCTCACCCGGTTCCACTCCGCCATTCCCCTCCAGAAGCATATTCCCCCGAACAACGAGCGTCCCATTGTGTGAGGCAATGCCGTCGCCGCCGTTGCCGACGATGACGTGTTCCGCCCCTTCGATCAGCAGACTACCCTGTGCATGAATGCCGCGGACCCTGCTTCGCTTCACGACCGCATTTCCTCGAATTGTCATAGTACCCCAGCTCGAAATGCCGGTCGGCGTATTATCCTCAAAGAGAAGTCCCTCTGTGATGACAGACTTGTATGCCTCCACCGCGCCGATTTTCGCGTCTCCCCGATCTGGACTTTCCTCTTCTCCGTGATGTCCGCCGACGGTATTATTCCGGACTGTCAGCGTCCCTTTGACGTGAAGATACCCGTTTGCGGCCCAGATGGCCCCGTCGCGGTTGTTTTCGATGAGATGCTCCGTGCCATCTAATGTGACGTTGATAACTCCCCACAACCCGCGCCCTGGATGGTTGCTGGCGATCGCATTTCCTTCGATGATGATCGACTCACGCGCTTTTATACCGTCGAGTCCATTGGCCATTACCTCCACATCCTGCGTTCGGACAATCATGTACGCCCGAATACCCGTGATCTTTCGGTTGAACGCCTCCACAGCGCTCAGTCCGGCTCCGTTGTTGTTCACCTGCGCACGACCCCGAAGCGTAATAGAGCCGTTGTCGCACGTGATTCCGTTGCTCGAGTTTCCGTTAGCGAGAATGTTATGTCCGCCTTCGAACGCCGTTGCGTCGATGGTGATGTCACCGAGACCCGCCCGTATGCCGTCGGCCCGTTTGTTGGGAAATCCGTTCGCGTTGAACTCGAACCGTTCCCCCTTCAGGGTAATGTCGCCGTTCGACCAGATGCCGCCTGCCGAATTATTCGATGCTGTGACTCGTGCTTCGAGCAGAATGCCGCCGTCGTAAAATCCTCCCGCGGTCTGATACACTCCGGGACCGCAATTGCCGGACGCCACAACCGTTCCTGTACCTCGGAGCATTTCAGCGACTCTGATTCCACCAGTCTCGTTCCCGGAACAGCCCGTAGCCGAGGGGGCAGCCGGACCATTACCGCTGAAGATGTTCTCTCCTTCGAGCGCTATGCTGTGACTCGACTCAACACCGATCGCTTTGTTCCCGTTTGTTGTCATGTCGATCAGCGTGAGGAGGTTCCCGGTCGCGTCGATACCATTTTGCAGGAAGCCTGAGATATAGAGAGCTCGCACAGTTGTGTGGTCACCGGCGAGCCGAAGGCCGTGCGCGTTGGTCCCGGCATTCGTTCCGAGGACTTGAATGTTCTGAACCGCACCCTGAACATATCCGGGTTGAGTTGATCCATCGATAGTGACGTCGAAATCTGCGATAGGCAACGGACTTTGTGGAAGGATGAACTGAGTTCCCGCTCCCGGAATGTTGAACGTAATGTCATCCTCGCCGATCACGTGGTTCGAGGCCTGAAGGGCTGAGCGAAGAGTGACTTCCGAAAATCCATTCACTTGGGGCCCGTTCGTACTCGCAAGCCCGTCATTCGGGTTGGCGTCAGATCGATCCGCGGTTGAATTAACTACGAAGGGAGCTTTTGACACTTCCGACGTTCCATAGTCGGGATCGGTCGCGGTCGCAACCACGCGACCGTGGGTTCCCGGAACGACCACCGTGAACGGCGCATTCCCGGCGCTGTCCGTCGTGACATCGGTCGTGACCTGGAAAGTCTTGCTTTCGCCGAAGCCGGTAGAGTCAGCCATGTCGTTCGTGAAGAACTCAAGCCGGAACGTAGTCAGGGGCCGGGACTGCAGTCGTCCCTTCACAGTTGTCGAGCCCCCGGATTGATCAAGCCATGTGATGCGCGGAAAATTCTGCTTCCGATTCGGGCCCTGGTCGGCGTCTGCGGAATCGTTCGGCGTGGGGCCGTCATTCCCCAAATCGATGGCCATGCCTTTGTTGTCGAAGATGGAATTGCGCTGGATCTTCGTTCCCCATCCGGCTTTGATGGCGATCCCTGCCTGGTTGCTGAAGGCAATGATGTTCGCATCCGCCTCGTTCGGTCCGCCAATGAGGTTCACGGCGGCGCTATCGATCATGAAAGCCGTGCTGTCGTTCGGCAGCGGAGTAACGCCGTCGGCCTGTGTTCCGATGCGATTATGCTGGAACACGTTCCGCGACGGAGCGTTGGGAGATCGGCGCGTCCAGATGCCATGGTTTCGGTTGCCGGAAATGAGGTTATCGCGCACAACGTTGCTGTCGACGTAGCCGTTCATGAACAGACCGGTAAAATTGGACATCGACACTGTACCGGAGATATCCGTGCCAATGATATTATTTTGGATGACGTTTCCCTGTACGTAGTTCGGCTGCGACGGTCCGCCGATGACGAGCGTTGTGCCGCCGAACATCTCGATCCCTCCCCATATGTTGCCGGAGATGATGTTCCGGTCGGATGGCGAAGGACCTCCGATGACGTTGTTATCGCACACGATGTTGACGCCCGGACCCTTGTTCCCCCAATTGAGCGTCCCGGTAGGGTCGGTGCCGATCATGTTCCGCCTCACCACCGCTCCGCCGTAGCCGTTGATGTTGATGCCGTAGTAGTTGTTGCCGCTGATGATATTGCTGTCGACCGAGACCGGCGTGCCGACGAGATAGATCCCGCCGGAATTGTTCTGTCGAAGGCTGTCGAGCGTCTTGTTTGGGCCGACAATGTTTCCTTTGATCAGGGTCTGTTGGGCCTGATATTGCACCATGATGCCCCAACTGTTTCCGGACACGACGTTGTTGACGATCGAATCCTGAGTTCCCATCACTTCGATGCCGTAGCCGCTATTGCCGAGCGGGAATTGTCCGGAGGAATCGAGGCCGGCGATGTTCTCCTTGACGAGCGTATTGGTCGACAATTCACTGATGCTTATACCTTCGGCGTAATTACCGGAGCAGACGTTGTGCAGGACGCGCGTCCGCGTCCCCAGGACATACAGTCCTTCATATGTGTTCGGGGAGGCCGTCGTGCCGTCGAGTGTGCCGAGCATATTGTTTTGGACTGTGACATCCGTTGCGAGTACGAGCGAGATTCCCTGTTGGGTATTGAGACCGGCGACATTCCGGTCGTCCGGGTTTTCTCCGCCGATGATCGAATTGGAGGAATTGATATTGAGTCCAGTCTTGTTGCTCTTGAATTCACAACGTTTTACGGTGTTGTTCGTTGTTCCGTTTCCCAGCGCGAGGCCGACGTTCGACCAATGCTGGAAGGAAATGTTCTGGATGGTGGAATTTGAACCGATGAGCAGTCCGATGCCGTTGGAAACGGAGGTGCCATCGAGCACTATCTTTCCGGCGGACACGCTGCCGTCGATCTGGAGCGCCGCGGTAATAGAGGGAAGGCTGGCTGACGGCTGAATGATGGTGAGGCCGCTCGAGAACGTGATGGAGTGAGATCCTCCGAGTTTGTTCGCGTTCTGAATGGCCGATCGAAGCGTCGGCGGGTCGTAGGTGACGTCGTTGATGTCGGAGTCCGCGGCATCACTCGGGTCGGACACGACGAACGCCGTCGTGGTCTTGGCCGCAACAAGGTCGGAAGAGGTCGTTGTGGGAACGGACCTCAAGGCCGCCCGGACAGCGGCCGGGAATTCTTCGGTGTTCTTGTAAGGCCCGTCGGAAGACCGGAGGATGATCGTCCCGCCGTCGTGTGTGATGATGGAGAATCGGTCGCGGTCGACCCTGGTTTGATCCTGGGCAGATATTGAGGGAAGAGCGGAAATCGACAACAGGAGTGCGGCGAATCGTCCGATTCGAGTGAGCATTGAACCTCCGTGGTGCTTCTCCCCGAAAGCCTTGACGGGGAAGAGAGCAAAGTCGTATCTTGGAGCCGCCGCTCTACCGCTTCGGACGGCATGATAGTGATGCGGCATTGTACGGACGGAAGGAGTCTTTGTCAACTTTGGGAATCACAAGGGAAGGGGGATTGAATTATTCCAGCCACTCTATATAGTACATAGTTAGGTTCCGGGAACCTTAAAGGTTCCGGGACACTAAAGGGTCTTTCCATTAATAATCTGATCATACACATCCATGAAACGCGGCTTCCTCTCCTTCGCTATTCTCACGTGTTGGATTTTCCTCCCTCTCTTCGGCCAGACCTCTCCTCAAGATGATCCGGAACATTGGATGCTGGCGTTCCTTGATGTGGAAACGACCGGACTGACGCCGGGATTCCACGAGGTCGTGAACGTCGGCATCATCCTCGCCGACCTTGAAGGGAACGAGAAAGCGCGGATGCTTTTGTACATCGAGCCGAACTATCCTGAACGGGCGACTCCTGAGGCCCTGGCCATCAACGGCTATGAGCCGAAGCTCTGGAGGCAAATGGGAGCTGTCCCTGCGGTCCAGGCGGTCGATAGCATCATTGCATTCTACAACACGCAGGCGAACGGAAAATGGATCCTGATGGTCGCCTACAATACGCAGTTTGACGCATCATTTCTGGATCACTTGTTCCGCGTCGCAGACAAGAACATCTGGACCTTCCAGCACTACTTTGCTCTCGACGTTCCTTCCATGGCATGGATCCTCGGCTACCGCGACCTCGAAGCGAATGTCTTGGCGAAACGCTTTGACACCAAGGGAACTTCTAGGGTACCGATTGAGCATCATGGTCTGGGCTGCGCAGACTTGAACCTAAGGCTGTATCGGGTATTGATGAAGAGGGCGGGCAGGAAGCTGTGAGGAGAAGACAGAAGGCAGTAGGGCTTGGGAAATCGCGACTCCAGAATAAAGACTAACGACCAACAAGAGTCTCTAACTGACGGAATGAACTATGTCGCGTGAGGCGGCAAAATACAGGAGTGTTCGGCGATATTTTTGGTTGAGGCCGGTCGTACTCCTGCCGGCAGCCAGCATGCTCGTGTTGTCGCTGCCGATGCTCTGGTGGATCGACACATACAACAGCCTGGCAGCTGACATCATGTTCATGACGACGTATCTTTCCCTCATTGGATGGCTCGTCTTCATGTCGAAAGGTACGTTGCTCGAACCGCACATTAAAGTGAACACAAAAGCAATCAAAAAAGAAGAAGCGGATCTCCAGCAACACAGGCGTGAAAAGCGTCAAGCTATGTATGCCACAGAATTGCGGATGCTGGAAAAGGGGGAGGTGACGCCGGTCCTCGACGTGTGGCAGCTCGATCTGTCCTTGCGATCCCGACATCCCCTCATACCGGCGCTGAACGTATGCCGGATAGACCCGATTGCGCGGGAGTTTGAACTGTCCCTTGTCCTGGACGAAACATGGGAGTTTTCCGGGGACAAAGCGCAGTCGCAGAAGCTGCTCCGGACCATTGGGAGTTTTCTTCGATTCGTTGCGAAAGACCAGGATGTGATGCTGTTCCGTCCGTTCGCGGAAACGCTCTTCGTGATGGTACACAGGCTCGTCGACGATGGCAGCCTCCACGGCAAGTCGATGTGCATTGCAAGCTTGCGCGTTGATGTTGAGGAACTGGACCGTTACGCGCAGACATCAGCGTCCGGAGAATTGCCGGGAGATGTGAGATTTACGAATGGAGATGAGGTTGAACCGCATAGAGCGATCTAAGGTGATTGCCCGTCATCAACCGCCTATTTTGAGGTCAACAGGAGAAAGACATGCCTTTCAGGAAGAAGAAAGTTCTCATCATTGAAGATGAAGACTCCGTTCGCCTCGTCAACGCCCGCGCCGTGTCGTTTGCGGGATTCGAAGCGATCACGGCCCAGAGCGCCGAAGAAGGTCTCGCGCTCGCCCTACGTGAGCCGGTGCGGCTGATCCTTCTGGATATCATGATGCCGGGAAAGTCGGGATTCGAAATGCTCCGCGAACTGCATGCGAGTCCCGCAACCCGCGACATCCCCGTCGTCGTTCTCTCCGCGCTGAGCAGTGCGTCTGATCAGGAGACTGCCCGACTCAACGGTGCCTCGGCTTTTCTCGTGAAACCCGTCGGCGTGAAGGAATTGCAGGCGGTGTTGAAGAAGCACTTGGGAGCATCGATGGAGAGTGATGCGAGCGGATAGACGAAGAGAGTGCGGAGCAATGTAGTCCCAGGAGAGGAGGGAGTTTGGACTAGGGAGGAAGATTCTGGCGGTTTTGTATTGGTGCCGAGCCAACTCGGGCAGCCTCGCCTGCAACAGAATGAGCAGAGACAATCCGAACAATCATGACAATCGGGTTTACAAACAGTCCAAAGGGCTTCGTGTTTGTGACGAGAGGGAGGATTCACCTCCGGCGAGCAACCATCCGCTCACATGTGAACGGTTGGCGCATGTGGGCTGATGAAAAACCCATACGTCTGATTGCCCGCCTGCCCATTCATTGGCTTATGATTGGCGGGCAGGCTTCGTCGTCCACGTTCGCTTTGGTTCGACTCGTCCGCCGAAGGCGGACTCGCTCACCATCCCGAGCGAACGAAGTGAGTCGAGGGACGTGAACGGGGCTCCTCGCAATGACAGTTGCTTGAGTGCGGCCGGTCGCCATCCACAGTTCGCCAAGCGTTCTGGAATACCGCGCTCTACCCAATCTGCAATCGACAATCCGCAATCTCACAAGGCTTCACCTACTCTGTCAAGACCCCGACCTCTATCGAAGACGCTTTCCCCGCCGACCTATACACCCGCTGCGTCGTCTTCTGGAAATCGCTGTCTTTGGCCCCGTAGATGTCCATGAATTTCCCCGGATTCCGGTCGATCTTGGGGAACCATGAGCTCTGCACCTGCACCATGATCCGGTGTCCCTTCTTGAAGCGATGGAACACGTCCTGAAGGACGAAGTTCACGTTCGTCGGCTGATGTGGACTGAATGCGACCGGTTTGGACAGACTATTCCTGAATTTTCCCCGCAACACGTCGCCGCGCACCATCATCTCATATCCTTCCAAGGAGATTCCCCGACTCGATGCGCTTCTCGGCGTCTGCGCCGTGTCGGGCAGGACGTCGATCACTTTGACGATCCAGTCGCAATCGGTACCGGATGTCGACGCCGTCAGGTGGACATTGATCGGCCCGGCGATTGTCACGTCTTCCTGCAGCACCGGGGTTTGATACACGAGCACATCCGGACGCCGGTCGGCAAAGCGCTGGTCTTCCAGCATATACGCGGCGTTATACCATTGCCGGAGCTCGTTCGTATAGGGGACCGGGTTCGCCGGGTCGTTCACATACTCGTCATAGACATCTTTTTTCTCCGACGTCGCCTCCCACGAAAGTCCTTCGTGTTCGCGGAAATACAGCCTTTTGTTGATGGCCTTCCTCGGCGGCCATGCATCGAGCAGCTTCCATGCATTTTCTCCGGTCATAAACACGGTCGCTTCGGCGAGCTTCGGTTCGGGCGCGCCGTCGAGGTAATGATCGAAGAATGGACCGATTACCTGTTCCGTGAACCAGGACGTCGTAACCGACCCGAACTTGATGTAGCCGAGCGAATCGAGGTCGCGAGCGTTCCACCACCCGTGGGCCCAGGGACCCATCACCAGGCGAATATTGTTGTTCGGGTTTTGTTTTTCCGCGGCCTCGTAGCTGCGAAGTGCGCCATACAGATTCTCCGCGTCGAACCATCCTCCAACGACGAGCACTGGCGGCTTGAGATTCTTCAAATGGGGGAGAATGGTGCGTTGCTGCCAGAAGTCGTCCCAATGTCCGTGCGTGTTGAGTGTGTTCCAATAGGCGACGCTGTCGTGAAAGAAGCGCGCATTCGCGTTGGACAAAGCGCCGAGCTCGAGGAAGAACCGGTAGCCGTCTCGGTACGGCCAGCGAAAGTGCTGAGGATACGTCGTCGTCGGTTCCGTGCGCGGCCAGCCGAAGTTTGCGTAGAAGCTAAACGCGTGCGACAGCATGAAAGCGCCGTTGTGATACCAATCGTCGCCGCCGAACCACTGTGAAACAGGGGCTTGCGGGGAGGTCGCCTTCATGGCCGGATGGGCGTCGATCGTCCCCATCCACGCATAAAAGCCGGGATAGGAAATTCCATGGATGCCGACGTTCCCGTTGTTACCGGCGATGTTCTTCACGAGCCAATCGACGGTGTCATACGTGTCGGACGTCTCATCGATGTCTTTCGGAAGACTCTTCTTTTCGACATACGGCCGGACATCCTCGAATTCGCCTTCGGACATATAGCGGCCGCGAACGTCCTGAGTGACAAGAATGTACTTGCGCTCCGCGTAGTAGGTTCCCTGCGCATTGTAATACACGGCGTACTTGTCCTCGCCGTAGGGATAGCAACTGTATGGGGTTCGGACCAGGAGAATCGGATGCGTGCGGAGCGAATCCTTGGGCGTGTAGACCGAGGTGAAGAGCTTAACGCCGTCCCGCATTGGAATGAGGTACTCGTGTTTGATGTAGTGGTCTTTGAGGTCGGATCCCTTCGACTGCGCGCCGGCAACGGGAAACAGGACACACGCAAGCAAAGAGGCTGCAAAAATGTGTCTCTGGAACATAGAACCTCCTGTAATACGCTGGCGGGCCGGGGTGGGGGCGGGACCGCGGGGGTGGTGGATGTCGTGCGGAAAGAATATGGGGAGAGGGAAGGAGGATAGCAAGATGTGAGTAGGCACTGTTCAGTTGTGTACTAGCCCAAAGGGCTTCGTATTTGTTACGAGCCGGTGGATTTATCCTCCGGATGACTTTGACGGTTGGCATTGTTCCTTGGCATTTCACTCCTTTCCCCGCATTCCTCATAACGCATCACGCCTCCCATTCCATTATTCCATCATTCCCTTTCTTATCTTTGCTCATGTATCGCATCCGGCGAGATTTCCTCTTTCTGATCACGTCTCTTCTCTGGGGGGCTGTTGGCGCGCTGCTCATCTGGCGTGCCTTCCGCTGGATGTCGGATGAATCGGCGGCAATACAGGTTCAGCTGGTCTTGACGGCCGGGCTCGGTGCGTTCGCGGGATACCGGTTCGGATTCCGGCAGATCGTCCGTAAAAACGTCGACCGCATTCGGTCAATGGAAGCAACCGTCAAAGCGTGGGAATTTACATCGCTGAGGGGATATGCCATAATCATCGGGATGATCACGATGGGGGTGCTGCTGAGAAACTCGGAAATTCCGAAGGAGTACTTGAGCTTACCGTATGCGGCAATGGGAGGGATGTTGTTGGTAGGCAGTGCTGCGATGATGAAGGAGTTCAGGGACGGATAATAGGGACGGGAAACTAGCTGCCAACATACAATTGCCAACTGCCAAGAAGGAAACTGCAGGAGACCAAAGTCCAACGCCAGATAATCCGCAATCGTCAATCCGAAATCCCCAATTCTCCAGGCTATAAAAAGCAAAACCCCGCTGTTACGCGGGGCTTTGGCTTTACTGCTTTGGTTCGTCAGCTGACGACGGTCACGTTCGTTGCCGACGGGCCCTTTGGACCCTGCTCGACGTTGAACTCGACTTTGTCACCTTCGTTCAGGCTTTTGTAGCCGTCACCGGTGATCGCCTTAAAGTGCACGAACACATCCTCGCCACCCGGGCGGGAGATGAATCCGAAACCTTTGGCTGCGTTGAACCACTTGACTGTTCCTTTTTCCATGGAACAAGTCCTTTCGTAGAATGTTACGACCCGACTCAACCGTCGGGCAAGGTGTACGCCGGACTACTCGTTTTCTCACCACATCATTCGCGAGCGTCACTTCGCGAACAACAACTGACTGACGGCGTTACGACCTTGAAAGGCCTTGAGCGGTTCAGCAGCGTGTCCTGAATCGACGAATGCAACGAAACGATTCAGACAGAGAGAACAGACGGTGTACTGTTGTTTGACATACACAATATGCGAATATTCCAGATAGCTTCCTAGTGATTTTTTGAGAATTTTCAAGGTGAAGAGAGGAAGGGGAGTAACTGCGGGAAAATGGTGGTTAGTGATCGGTGGCTAGTGGCGAATCGCATGGTCGTCACGATCCGCAGTTCATCGCCCCAAACTGACCACAACCAAACGACCACCGTCCACTGACCACTTCAGAGTGCCATATGAAGTCCTTCTTCCGTTCTTTCGTCCTCACGTTCTTCCTCCTGCTTTCCCTCTGTCCCGTCCTTCTTTCTCAATCTCGCTCTCCGTACGCCGACTCCGTCAAAACCGAATTTCTCCACGCCTGGAACGGCTACAAACACTACGCCTGGGGACACGATGCGCTCAAGCCGCTCACTAAACAGCCCCGCGACTGGTACGGCACATCTCTCTACATGTCCCCGGTCGATGCGTTCGATACGATGGTGTTGATGGGATTGAAAGCCGAAGCAGCGGAGGCAAAAGAGCTTATCCTCGACAGCCTCTCCTTCAACAAGAATATCGAAGTTCAAGCGTTCGAGATCACAATTCGACTGCTGGGAGGACTATTATCGGCTTATCAGCTTGATGGCGACAAACGATTTCTCACGCTCGCAGAGGACTTGGGCAAACGCCTTCTTCCCATATTCAACACATCCAATGGCCTGCCGTACCGCTATGTCCATCTGCAAACCGGACAGATCCGCGATTCGGTCAATAATCCGGCCGAGATCGGTACGTTGCTCATCGAATTCGGAACGCTCAGCAAGCTGACAGGCGAACCGGTCTACTATGACAAGGCGAAACGAGCTCTCGTGGAACTGTTCAAACGCCGGTCAAAGATCGGGCTGATCGGTACCTGGCTGAATGTCGAAACGGGAGTCTGGAAGAACCCTTCCAGCCACATCGGCGGAGCAATCGATTCATACTACGAATACTTGCTGAAAGCTTGGGTACTGTTCGGAGACGAAGAGTGCAAGAAGATGTATGAAGATTACATGCAGCCCGTCCACCAGTACATCGCCGACACCTCCGAAGGCATGCTCTGGTACGGCAGCGTGAACATGGAAACCGGAAAACGGAACGGGACCGTCTATGGATCGCTGGAAGCGTTCTTTCCCGCGGTCCTGGCACTGGGGGGAGACCTGGAGAGGGCAAAACGCCTGCAGGAATCGAACTACAGCATGTGGAACGTCTACGGAATAGAGCCGGAAGGTTTCGATTATAAAACCATGAAGGCGGTCAACAAGGAATATTATCTCCGCCCCGAGACAATCGAATCCGCATATTATTTGTGGCACTATACCGGCGACGAAAAGTACAGAAGAATGGGGGAGACGTATTTTCGCAACCTTAAAGCGTACTGCAAGACCGAGGCCGGCTACGCCTATCTCAAGGATGTGACGACGAAGGAGAAGGCGGATGGAATGGAGAGCTTCTTTTTCGCGGAGACGCTGAAGTATCTGTATCTGCTGTTTGCCGAGAAGGGAGTGATGTCGTTGGATGAAGTGGTGTTCAATACAGAAGCGCATCCAATGAAGATGAAGCATTGAACTTTGCTCAAGCCCGAAGGGCTTCGTGTATGTAAAGAGACGGAGGATTCATCCTCCGGCGAGCAAAAAAAAAGAACCTCGCGGGACTAACAGTGGCAAACCGAGACATAGGCCTTCCATACAATGCAAAAGCCGGACTATCATCCGGCTTCTGTTTTCTCTCGTCTGCCTACTGCATACTGTCTACAGTCCGAGCTCTACTTGAGCCTTTCCAGCGCCTTCACTTTTTCCTCCGCCCTTTTCTTATACTCCAGCGTAGCTCCATGCCGCGGGTCGATGAGAAGGACCCGGTCCCACATGGCGAGCGCACCGATGTAGTCCTCTTTTACGTAGAGTTGCAGCCCGGACTTGAAATACGCCTCGACCTCGGGACGGAGCTTCTCCCTCGTCTGGTCGAGATACTGCCGCGCTTCCTGCTGACGCTCGTCCTTCGCGACAATGGCGGCAAAGATCTCCAGGGCGTCCATGTACTTCCCGTCGTCGAACGCAGCTTTGCCCCGCTCCAGCACGCGTCCGGAACGCTTGGCTGCGACAGCCGTTAAGCCCGCCCGTGCCTGCGCATTTTTCGGTTCGATCGCCAAGGCTCTCTGAAATTCCCGCTCTGCCTCGTCTGTCTGGTCTCTGTCGAGAAATCCGCGCCCCCGCGTGATAATGGCTTTCACGTTCTCCTTGGACAGGTCCTCCAGTTCGTCGAGGCGCGCGGATGCGGCTGCGTTCGATTGGTCGAGTTCGAGCGCAAGCTCATAGTTTCGACGTGCCCGCGTCATGTCACGCCGCTGGCGCAGACTGTCTCCCGCCTGAATCAACTGCTGCACGTACGTTGCTAGTCGTTCCTCGGCGGCGGACATTTCCGCCGAGGTCTCATGTCGCTCGGGGTTGAGCCGCATCAGGGTTGAGTACGCGCGCATCGCTGCGGGGAAATCCCGTTTCTCCTCGCTCTTCTTCGCCGTCGCCAGGAGGTTGACCACCGACGAATCGAGCCGTTCAAGCGACGTCCGGGCCATGGACCGGCTGTCCGCATCGTATTCATCATAGTTCAGCGCTTGCCGGAACCACTGGTGGGCTTCGCCGTACATGTTGTCTGTGAACGCATCGTAGCCGCGCGAGGCAAACTCCGAGCGCCGCGACTGGGCCGCATCGCCGAAGCGAATGCTCATGGAAAAAGCGATGCCGTCCTTGCCCGTTCCGAGCTGCACACCGATGTTCGAGGCGGTGTACGAAAGACCGGCAACGACATCCTTCATCCCGGCCAATCCAACCTGCACGCCGACCGCATCGGATGCGAGGACCTCCATGCCCATTGTTCCGCCCCGCATGATTCGCGACGTCAGGCCGTACTGCACGCGCATAAGTCCTTCCATCAACCACCAACCCGCACCGATCCGAAGAACCGCTGGAAAAGCTCCGAACGAGGCGCTGCCGCCGGCATCCACGCCGGACCTCCGCGTGTCGCCGAGGAAATGTGCGCTGCCGCCGAAACCGAATTGCCAACCTTGCAGCCTCTTCTCCGTGACGGCAACCGACATGCCCAGGGCGTTGAAGTCGCCCACCATGCCGCCATAACCGAGTGCAACGGTCGTGCTGAGAATTTCGGGGACCGAGCCGACGGCGAACGTGCCGACCTCGGGCACGAAGATTGCGCCGGTCATCGAGGAGAGCGTGCGAAAGCGGGCGGTGCTGAACAGGATCTCGTTCTCATGCAGACGGGCGAGTCCGGCGGGATTGACGTACAGAGCACCGGCGCTGGTAAGGTAGGAAAACGAGGAGTGGCCGAGAGCGTATTCACGGGCTCCGGCCAGTTGCGCTTGGCCAAACGCGACGGGCGAAACACAAGGAACAAAGAAGAGGCTGAGAACTACTGTGAGGAAAAGGGAAAGTGCTTTCGTAGAGCTACTCGTCGAAAGCTCTGCTGAGAGGGCTGTATGATAGCTACGGAAGAAACCACTGATACGAAGTTCTCTCACGATGCAAGCGCATACGTGATCCTGTAGACCGGCACTTGCTGCTGCTTGCCCTTGATGGCGAGTGTGCCTTCCGACTTCGCAGGGAACGCGTTCTTGATACGCTTGACGACGTCGTCCGTAACGTAGATCTCCGCCGGTCCGGCCAGGCCGCAGAGGCGGGAGGCAAGGTTGACGGTGTCGCCGATGGCGGTGTGATCCATCCTGTCCTTTGAACCGATGCTGCCGAGCACTGCCACGCCCGCGGAAATGCCCACGCCCACCTGCAGGCAGATCTCGCCGGACTTCTTTCGCCCTCCGTTCAATTCGGAGACCTCTTTTTGTATATCGATGGCCGCCTCGATCGCATTCTGCGCCATGAGGGTTCCTGTGAAGACGCTCATAATGCCGTCCCCCAGGAATTTGTCGACAACGCCGCCGTGCGCATGGATGACGCGCGTCTGAAGGTCGAGATAATGATTCAACGTGTCGACGACCTCCTCCGGCCAGTGCTTCTCGGAGTACGACGTGAAATTACGGATGTCGGTGAACATGGCGACGATCATCTTCCGTGAGCCGCCGAGCGTGGCCTCGTTGCCACCCGACAGCATGTCCATCGTCGACCGCGACACGAACTTCTGCATTTCCGTCTTCTGGCGGATCTGAAGGACCATGAGGTTGAATTCCCGGGCCAGCATGCCGATCTCGTCCTTGGCCTTGGTCATCACCGTCACTTTCAGGTCACCCGACCCGACCCGACGAGCGGCGTCAGAAAGGACGATGATCACATGGACGATCCGCTTTGAGATGAAATACACGAACCCTATTGAAATAACGGCGACGCCGAACGACGCAAGAATGATCTTGTTGCGCATTTCCTCGATGGGTGCGAGGAGGACGGCCTTGGAGAAGCCGGCCGATGCGCCGCCGAGGAGGATCCTGCGCACCTGGTTGCCATCGTGTTTACTGACGTAAATCCCCTGGATGAACCTGAATTCGCTTTCGGTCTCGACGGCCGTGGCGGAATCGGCCGCCGACAGCAGGTCGAAGTCGGCCGCGCTGACCTGACGGTTGACGCTGTCGGACGAAATGTGCGCCACGATCGCTCCGGTTCGGTCGATGACGTACAAATGCTCCAGTCCGGGGATCTCACGCTTGCCGAAATTCTTGACATAGTCCTGGAGGACGGGAACGGAATTCAGGAGGAGATTGTCTTCGGCGACCGCCGTGAGGCTCTGGACGATCTGCATGCCCAGGACCTGAGTCTGGAGACGTGACTCGCGCTGCTGCAGATTGATCGCGATCGTGCTGATGATGAGCGTCGTGGCGACGACGGCAGAGGCGACGATCAGGCTAAGTTTGATGCGGATTTGCAAGCGGAGTACGACCTCCAGAATTGTTGTCCAAGCCTGGCGCGCGGCAACGCCGGTGGCCCCGACCCTGTGAACGATCTCTCGAACGGCCCGGCTGGAACGAACTGTTGTGATATTGTTTCGTTGGACAAAGCTTCGCACACGAAGGAGATATGGTAATACTCTCCCACGAATGTCAATCACGTGCGATCGGATCTTCTGAAGAAGTTCCATTCCGGATTAGGATACGGCCTGGCGCGGCATGAGTATGAAACGATAGAACAAATCGGGAGAATTGTCAATGCTCCGGGGCAATGATATGAGAGAGCAAAAACGAATCAGTGTGCCCGAGCGATCCAGGGCCGGGAAGATGGACGGAATCCTTTTGGAAGAAAAAGATGACAGAAAACATCAATGGATTGCGGTCGTTCTTGAAAGTTGAAAATGAGGTGAAGCAAGAATGACAAAAGGCCGGCACCACGGCACTGAGGGGAGTTCCATATCTAGGCATTTTTGTGTTTCTTGAAGTGTTGTATGACGTCCGAAGTCCTCCGATAATTTCACGTATGAAATACCCCTTCTTGCGCTCGGCTGTTCTTCTGTTGTCCGTGCTTGTCCCTTCGATGGTCCAATCGCAATCCGCCTACGAGATCGTCAAACGATCCGAGGACTACCTGAAAGGGAAGTCCTCCAAAGGCACGTTCCGGATGACGATTCAGACTCCCGACTACACCCGAACGATCGAGATGGATTCCTGGTGGGTAGGGAACGACAAGGCGCTGATGGTGATTACTTCGCCGCGGCGGGAGGCGGGGAACAAAACGCTGAAAGTCGGCAACGAACTCTGGATGTATCTCCGCAACACAGAGACGACGATCAAGGTCCCGCCGTCGATGATGTTGCAGTCTTGGAACGGTTCCGATTTTACGAACGACGACCTCGTACGCGAGTCGAGCATCGTGGACGATTACACGATGTCGATTGCCGGCGAAGAGACGGTCGACCGTGCAGCGACCTGGAAGATCGAGCTCCGTCCGAAACACGATGCTCCGATCGTGTGGGACCGTCTCCTCCATTGGATCCGGCAACAGGACTATCTTCCGGTCAAAACGGAATATTTCGACGAGAAGGGAGCGCGAACGAGGACGATGGTCTATACCGACGTCAGGAAATTCGGCTCGAAGCGTATCCCCGCGGTCATGAAGATGGTCAACGACGCTAAACCCGGACACAGCACGACGTTCGAATATATCAGCATCGAAATGGACATTCCGATAAGCGACAGGGTCTTTTCGTTCCGTGAGCTCGAGCGGGGGAAACCAAGGTAGTGCTTTGCAGGAAATTTCACCACGAAGAATACTAAGAAATAGCGAACCACGAAGAACACTAAGCGAGTGGGAGATTGGTGCAGCCAATTGGGGATTGCGGAATGCGGATTACCTAGCGCAAAGCTACGTTTTCTGAAGCCGCACAGGTTGGCAATTGTCGGTTGGCAGTTTTCCGTCCCTTCGTGGACAATCTCTTCTTCATATTGAGCCTTACGCCTCTTTTCTCCTAGACCTACAATGCTTCCACGGCTCGCCTGGCGCAACATCTGGCGCAACAAACGAAGGTCGCTGATCACCATCGCGGCTGTGACGTTTGCCGCGATGTTGTCGATCGCGATGCGCGGCATTCAGCTCGGGACGTACGACGTGAACATCAAGCACTTCACTGACCTCTTCATCGGCGCAATACAGGTGCAGGCCGAAGGCTACCGGGACAACCCGACGCTCCAGAAAAGTTTTCGGCTCGATCCTTCAGTAGAAAATTCTCTCAACGGTAATCCTCTTGTGAAAGGCTACGCACCGCGCGTGATCGGGGACGGACTTGCGACGTTCAAGGAAAATGCGCAGGGAGCAATGATCGTCGGTGTGGACCCGGACCGGGAGAAATCGGTGTCGACGCTCTCCACGCGAGTACACGCGGGCCGCTTCCTGAGCGGGAGTGCAACCGACGAGGCGGTGCTCGGTGAAACACTCCTGGAGAACCTCAAAGCTTCGGTCGGCGATCAGATCGTCGTTCTGGCGCAAGGTTTTGACGGATCTCTCGGAAATTTGCGGTTCACGATCGTCGGCTCGGTCCGGACCGGCATGCCGCAATTCGATCGGGCGGCCGTATTCGTGGGAATCGATACGGCGGGGGAACTCCTCGTCATGTATGGAAGGGTCCAGGTCATCGCCCTGCGATTGGAGGACCTGGAGGACATTCCGGCGGTCGCGGCCGACCTTCGGTCGTCGCTGACGGGGAAAGGACTCGTCGTCCTTCCCTGGAGCGGCGTCATGAAGGACCTTGAACAGGGCATCGAAATGGACAGCGTCAGCGGTCTGCTGACGCTCGGCATCCTCATCGTTGTCGTGGCCTTCGGGATCACGAACACCGTGCTGATGTCCGTCACGGAACGGTTCCGCGAGTTCGGGATCATCCTGTCCCTTGGCATGCCGCAGCACAAGCTCGTAACGCTCGTCCTTCTGGAATCGACCGCCATTATCGGCATCGGGCTCGCGTTGGGAAACCTTTGCGGGCTCGGCATCAACGCCTATTTCGTCGCGAATCCCATCGTCTTCACGGGCGACTTCGCAGAGATCTACGAGGTCTACGGATTCCTGCCCCGCATCGAGTCGACGCTCCGTC
>MHAK01000109.1 GCA_001802945.1 Ignavibacteria bacterium RIFCSPLOWO2_12_FULL_56_21
CGTAATCCACGCCGCGGAGCAATCGCGGCGTCCCGTATCCGCCCCGGATGGCGATAATAGCTTTGACGCGCTTGTCACGAATGAATCCGTTGAGGTCCCCGAGGCGGGCTTCGTCTGTCCCCGCCAGATAGCCGTTGACATCCAGGGCATGCTTACCGGCGACAACAGAGTAGCCGAGACGTTCGAGATATTTGACCCCGCCGTCGATCCGTTCGGAAGCGACGGGAGTGGAAGCTGGGGCAATAAGCGCAATGAGATCGCCCTTGCGAAGATGTGGAGGAGTGAGCTGCATAGGGCGTGTGTCAGGATTGAGGATAGAGGGAGGAGAAGAGTTTAGGTGCTTGAGGGGAAACTACGAAAAGAAAGCGGAAACTTCTTTCCAGGTCTTTAGGCCAGCACATAGACTGTGTATTCAATGGTTGGAGAAATGAAGTGATGGAGGTCTTGTGTTTTGTTGGCTTGAAGGAGTCTTTTTCTCCAATACTCCATCTTTTTTTCTCCATCACTCCTTGTTCATTCCCCACAATACTGTTTGAAGCTCCCGAACTGCCGGTCGCTTCCTCACTCGTCCTCCTTTCTTTCCACCCCCCGTCATCTCCTCCAATTTCTCCGCATCCCACCCAAACGGCGACAGCATCGTCTCCGCCGCCTTGAGCGCGAACTCCACGTATTGGTCGATGTCGTAGCCGTCCTCGAATGCGTAGAGGGCAAGCGGCTTCGCTTTCTCCGGTTTCCGTTTTCCCGTCCGGTCGAGGATGATGAATTCCACCATCTCCCCGGTGGCAAGATGGACGCCGGTCGCGTGGAGCATCTTGCTCACGACCGCGCTCACCGTGTTCGTCGTGTATTCCTCCGCCTCCCGGGTGAGATTGCGGCGCAGGACGAGATCCATGGGGTTCGCACGCCCGCTCCGGAGCATCGCCACGTGGTCCCGCACGATCTCCAACAGCTCGGGGACGCGCGTTTTCACTTCCTCTACGTTCTTCGCGTCCGACAGCCGGTCGAGCATCTGCGCCTGCATGCGCTTGACGAACGCGCACGTGTCGTGACGCCGCGCCTCGATGCCCCGGATCTTCGCCTCGCCGTGCGTGTACCATCCGGCGTACCGGTTCGCAGTCGTGATGGCGGGATCTTGTTTCGACGCGGGGAAGAGGATCCAGTTGTAGATCCCCTCGAGCGAAATGTCGATCCCCACCGTTGCTCCGATCGCGCGCGCCAGCTCTTCGTAGTCCCGCTCCTTCGCCCCCGGCTTCTTCAGCCATACGCAATCGATGATGGCGTGCATCAGATGATACCCCGCCCGCTCGGCCACTTCTTTCGCTGTCAGGATCGCGTCGCGTGAGAAGGCGTTCACCGATTCGTG
This sequence comes from Ignavibacteria bacterium RIFCSPLOWO2_12_FULL_56_21, assembly GCA_001802945.1. Taxonomy (GTDB): domain Bacteria; phylum Bacteroidota; class Ignavibacteria; order UBA10030; family UBA10030; genus 2-02-FULL-55-14. The sequence continues at coordinate 1,364 of MHAK01000109.1, forward strand.
CGCTTCGATCCGCCCGAACCGCGCGTTCTTGTAGCCGAGATAGCCGAAGCACGATACGAGCATCCATTTGAGCGCGTTCTGGCGGTGGTCGTACTTCCGGTAGAGCCGCTCGTCTTTCCCTTTGTATTTTTTCTTTTGCTGTTTATAAAACGACCGTTTCTTCACGACCGACCGAAGCGTCGCCGGCACGATCCCTTCCCGCCGCTCGCAGACCGTGTACCCCAGCTCGGGCACCCGTCCGTTGTTGCAACAGCGGCAGTTGATCGTCTCGGGGGAGACGTTATGCTCCACCATGATCGTCGGATACATCGACACGAAGTCGAGTTCCGCAACGTCCTCGTGGTAGCCGAGAGGCGGATTGAAAATGAGCCCGCCCCGGTCGGCCATGAGGAGCGTCTCGGCCGACTTGAATTCCTCCGGCTCCCGCTTCTTCGCCGGTATAAGCACGCCGTGGCGGTAGGCCCACGAGAGCTGGAGCGATGACATGCTGGTGCCGATACTGGCGCGTGACTGGCGCTGGCCGGGCATCTGCGTCAGCCGCGCCATTTCATAGAGACCGTCTAGGTCCGCCTCGGCCACGGTGAACGAATTCTCCTGGTCGATGTGCCACCGTCCGGCCAGCTCGAACGCTCCGTCCTTGTGGACGATCTTGCCGTACTGGAAGAAGGAGGATTCCTTTGTCGTACGGTACGACGACGCGACGTCGCGGTTCAGGAGCAGCGGCATCCGGAGCTGCTGCGCCAGTCCGGTGATCTTGGGCAGGAGCGTGGCATCGCCGTATTCGCTGACAATGATGTCCGGGTCGCAGCGGTGGAGGTGCCAGTTGAGCGACTCGATGACCTCCGCCGGCCCATCCTGCTCGAGCGTATAGGAGGCTCCGTCATACGCAACTTCGAGCTGGAGCGTGCGCTGGTATTTTGGCGGAACGAGGTCGTTGGCGTTCCGCAGGTGCAGAACGGTGAGGGGCGGGATCTCGTAGTCGACGGCGTCCCGGTCGTCCTGGAGCGTCCAGTCGACGACCCGCCCCGTTTCGTCGACGCGGTACTCCCCGAACCCGAGCGGGAACAGTTGGGTGTCGTAGAGGAACAGCTGGGGAACGAGGAGGTCGGAGTTGTAGAAGGCGAAGTGGGGGAAGAATTTTTCGAAGAAACGTACGGCCGCGGCGAAGCGGAGCGCATCGTGGACGTAGACCCGCAGCACGTCGAGCGTGTCGCCCGAGTAGATCTCCATACGTGTCGCGGCTTCGAGCGTCACCTGCACGGGGCAGCGTGCCGCCAGCGTTGCCGCGCGGCGGGCGTCGTTCCTGCTCAGGTGCAGGAAGAACGACGGCCGAAACGCGTACCAGCATCGATGCCGGCGCCCGTCGCAGTCAATGAACCAGAGCGCAACGCCGTCGGAGACGGGATAAACGTCGAACAACCAGGCGTGGAGTGAAACAATCATGAAGAGCCGAGTTTTGGAGTAATGGAGTGTTGGAGAAATGGAGTAACGAAGAGCTGGTGAGCGGGTTTTTCTCCATTACTCCATCTTTTTACTCCAATTCTCCACTCCTCGCCATGAACGAGTCACGGATTCTGCATTACACATCTCCATTCCATCATTCCATTTTTCCCGTCCTCCCCCTCATCCCTCATCACTCTTCTCCAACCTTTCTATCCTGTCCTGCAGCTTCCGTATCAGCTTTCGCTGTTCAAGCGTGATGGACATGATGATGCTTTCGAACGGGATCGTCCGCATGGCGTAGAAATTCTCCGCCAGATGGAGCTTGGCGGCGCGGAAGACCTCGTCGAACAGCTCCTGGTCCTCTTTATGCAGTCCGCGGCGGTACTTGGACCAGGACGAAAGCTCCGCGTCGATGATGTTGGTGAATGTCGGTACTGTGCGGCCCATGAGACCTCCTTTAGAAGAATTCACGCAATGAGGCAAAGACAGCAATGGGCGCAATGAAAAAATGGGATGTTGATTGTTTGTCCTGGTCAGATTACATTGACATGCTTTCATCTCAACGAGGGGTGTTATGACGGAAAATCAGATCTCCCATGAAGTTTTGGGATGTGCGCTCACCGTACATCGTTATCTTGGTCCCGGCCTGCTTGAATCGGTGTATGAGGAAGTGCTAGTGTACGAACTCGAAAAACGCGGTCTCTCCTGTGACCGGCAAGTGACGCTTCCAGTGAAGTATGAATCACTTGAATTGAGTTTGGGATTCCGGGTTGATGTCATCATCGAGAACTCCGTCATTCTCGAATTGAAATCCGTTGAGTCTTTACTTCCCGTGCACAAAAAACAACTTCTTACTTACCTGCGTCTCACCAACATGCGACTGGGTCTTCTCATCAACTTCAACGTTCCGTTGATAAAAGAGAGTTTTTCTCGCGTTGTGAATAGACTGTGAGCGCGTTCTTTAGAGTGAAGGAATGGAACCTCTTCCGTCTATTATTATCATCTTCTCATTGCGAGCCTTGCGCCGTTGCGTCATTGCGTGATTTTTATCTTTACTTGGTGCGCCATTGCGTGAACTTTCTTTGCCCTCGAGCACGAGTTGCACTTCATCTGATTTCAGCCGATACACCCTATCCATCCCCGCCTTCAACCGTGTGAACAGCTGATTCCGCTCTTCCGGCAACACACGCTGTTCGCGGCAAACGATGAGGAGCGACACGCCGTCCGCCTTCATGGCTGCGAACGATTCCTGGACGCGGCCGAGGATCTGCCGCACTTCCCGGAGGGGGGCCTGTTCGTCGTAGAACGTGTCGAGCAGACCGAACACCATCGCCACGTTCGACCCTATACGGCGGAGGAATGCGGGAAGCCGATAGGCGACCGCCTGTTCCATTTGATAGCAGGTGAATCCGCGCGAGATGAAAATGCGGCGGAGGAACGCGTTCGCGTCCAGCCGGTGTTCGCGGGCGAATCGCGACAGCAGATGCACGTCGAACCGGTTGCAGCCGTCGACGACGGCGATGGGCACTTCCCGCCGGATCGCATGCGCCGCCATCGTCAGCGAGAGCGGAAACACCCCGTCGCTGCCGTACAGAAGATGCACCTTTCCCGGCGGCTCGGGAAACGCGCGGATCAACGCACCGGCCTCGACGCCCTCCGCCATGCGCCATTCGCCGTGCGCTATGTGCTCTTCGCTATGCGCCTTGCGCTTTGCGATCCCTATTCCCTGATCCTTGGTCACGATTCACGTCCGCATTCGCTTTTACGACTCACTTCTCACGTCTCACTACTCACCCCCAACGCTTTATCCTCCCCCTCGTACAATGCGACAATTATGTCGTATTGTCAAGAGAGAAAATGACAAAAATGGCGTGTTACTATGGGGGCTTACTAGCTCAAAAATGGTTTCTCGCGCGTTGCGAGACCATCTTTGATTTGAGATGAGTTCTCTGAGGGAAGGAAAAATAAGCCGGGGAACCTACGCCGTCAGACGCATGGGAGACAGTCGAACACCTTGACTGTCTGCGCCTCCGCACCCCTTACTTCAACAGCAACGTCTACGAATCTCAACATCGGGCCTCCCTGATTAATGTCGTACACGCGCACTGTATACGCACCGGGAGAAACTTTGAACACGGCGAGACCATGTGCGTCAGTCTTTAGTGAATCGCCAGTTTCCACCAACTCGACCTGTTTGCCGGGAATGGACTGATCTTCAAAGTAGACAAACACCGTGATCGTCCCTTTCGGATCTTCGGGACCTGTGACTTTCGAGCAAACAAGTCCGCCAAAGAGAAAGAGGACCGTTGCGCCGATTGTTGCTGATCGCATCCACGTCATGGCTCTGCCTCGTGTGCAATTCTAGCAACAGAAACTTAACCTCAGCATGAGGATTTGTCAAGTGTCCAACTCCCGGGAATGTCTCGGTTGCGAATCACACTTGAGATTCCTACACTGTACGGCCTATTCCGGAGGATTCTGCAATGCGACGAAATCCTACGCACTTCATTTCCATTCTCTCGTTCTTCTGTTCTTCCATCCTGCTTTCCCAATCATACGCCCGCTGGACGCCGGAACTTTTCCTTACCTCCTTCCCCCGTGTCGGCGGCGTTGCGGTTTCACACGACGGCACAAGGGTGGCCTACACCGTCTCCACACCAAACATGGAGGACGAAAAATCGGAGTTCGTCACGCACATCTGGGTCGCTTCTACCGATGGAAAAGTGAACCGCCAATTCACCTACGGCGAAAAGTCGTGCACCAATCCCTCCTTCTCTCCAGACGGAAAATATCTCGCCTTTACCTCCTCACGCGGATCCGACGGCAAATCGCAGGTCTGGATCATTCGCACGGACGGAGGCGAGGCGGAACAAGTCACCACGGCAAAATCTGGCGTGGGTTCGTACAAATGGTCCCGCGACGGACACCGGTTCGCCTACACCATGACCGAACCTGAAAGCGAAAAAGAAGAGAAGGACAAGAAGGAGAAAAGAGACTTCCGCGTGCTCGACGCACACTGGAAGTTTGCACATCTCTATACGGTTTCCGTAGAAAAGCCGGACACAGGCGAACGCAAAGTACAGCGACTGACATCGGGCGATTTCCATGTGACCTCGTTCAACTGGTCACCCGACGGGAAGACGATCGTCTTTGCTCACCAGGTCACTCCGAGCGCGGATGTGTGGACCACCTCCGACATTTCCCTCGTTCCATCCGACAGCGGAGCCGTGACGTCGCTGATACGCCAGCACGGTTCCGATGCACAGCCTTTATTCACTCCGGATGGGAAGGCCATTGCCTACGTTTCGCAAGGCGGAATGACAACCTGGGCAGGAGCTGCTTACATCTATATAGTACCCGCCTCCGGAGGTGCGTCGCGGCGACTGGCGGCAACTCCTGGCGAACAACCGGGACTCATTGGTTGGACCGACGGCGGAAAATCGCTCTATTTCGCCGAGACCGACCACACGGTAGGGCGCGTCTATTCCATCTCGGTTGCATCGGGGCCTGCGACGATCGTCACGACAGGAAATGGAACGTACGGAAACGCCTCTCTGAGCAGCGATGGGGCGACCATGGCCCTGACACATCAAACGACAGAAACACCGCCTGAAGTTTTCGTCACGGGGAAACGCTTTGCTCCGAGGAAGATCTCCGATGTCCACGCATCGGCACCGAGACTCACGTTCGGTTCAACTGAAGTGGTGAGTTGGACGTCGAAGGACGGACTTGCTGTTGAAGGACTCCTCACGTATCCGGTCGGCTATCGGAACGGAACGCGTGTTCCGCTGATCGTCAATATTCATGGGGGGCCAGCCGGAGTGTTTGCGCAAAGCTTTACCGGTGCAGGGTCCATCTATCCTCTGCAGGCATTCGCTCAGGAAGGATATGCGATCTTGAGACCCAATCCGCGCGGGAGCGGTGGGTATGGAACGAAGTTCCGTACAGCAAACCTCAATGATTGGGGTTTCGGAGATTACGACGACATCATGGCCGGGGTCGACAAAGTCATAGGAATGGGCGTCGCTCACGCCGATAGTCTCGTCGTTTGCGGCTGGAGTTACGGCGGATTCATGACATCGATGATCATTACGAAGACAAACAGATTCAAGGCCGCCGCGGTCGGTGCGGGAGTGACAAACCTTGTCAGCATGACGCACACAACGGACATCCCAAGTTTCATTCCTTACTACTTTGGGGGAGAAATGTGGGAGAGGACAGAACTGTATGAGAAGAGTTCCGCGATGTATGGCATACACAATGCTACTACGCCCACGCTTGTTCTCCACGGTCAACTGGACGACCGTGTTCCTACCTCACAGGGGACAGAGCTCTACGTTGCGTTGAAGCGAAAGGGAGTCCCCACGGAAATGATTACATACCCGCGAACGCCGCATGGTCCGCAAGAACCGAAGTTCATTCAGGACATCGGCGAGAGGATGATCGAATGGTTCAATAAGCACCTAAGAAGAAAATAAGGGGGAGCGGAAACATTCCAAACACTTTAAACTTGCCAAACTTGATTGCGGAAAGCTTTTCACGTTTGGAATGTTTGGCCGCGAGCGCGGGCTCAAAGTTACGGATGCGGGCGGGACCATTTGGCATGTTTGGAACGTATCTGCTTCGGCTAAACATTGAACCTAAAATACACCACGTCCCCGTCCTCCACCACGTATTCCTTCCCTTCGACATGAAGTAACCCGGCTTCCTTGACCGCGGTCTCCGAGCCAAGCCGGTTCAGATCCTGGTACTTGATGATCTCCGCCCGGATAAATCCTTTCTCAAAATCACTGTGGATGACTCCCGCCGCCTGAGGGGCAGTCGCTCCCTTGCTGACGGTCCAGGCATGCACCTCTTTCGGACCGGCCGTGAAGAAGGTGATAAGGTGCAGAAGTGCATATCCTTCACGTATGACCTGGCTGAGCCCCGATTCTTTGAGACCGAGGTGTTCGAGAAAATGATCCTGTTCCGCTTCCGGTAGTTCGGCAACCTCCGCTTCGACAGCAGCGCTGACGACTGCGACTTCTGCCCCTTCTTTTCCTGCAATTTCACGCACTTGCATTACGTAATCGTTCTCCCCGGAAAGCTCGGATTCGTGCACATTGCAGACATACATCACGGGCTTGTCCGTTAGGAGATGGGTATCCCGAATCCATAGCCGTTCGTCGTCGTTGCGCAGTTCCATGTATCGTGCAAGCCGACCGCCGGAGAGATGTTCCTTCAGCCGCACATAGAACTCTGCCTCCTCCTTCGGCTTCTTGTCCCCCGTCTTCGCTCGCCTTTCGGCATCCGATGTTTTCTTTTCGACGGTTTCGAGGTCTTTGAGAATGAGTTCCGTCTCCACCACCTCGATATCCCGTTTTGGGTTGACGGTGCCGTCCACGTGGACGACGTTCGCGTCGTCGAAGCAGCGCACGACGTGAGCAATAGCGTCGACACTGCGGATGTGAGAAAGGAACTGATTCCCCAATCCTTCTCCTTTGCTGGCTCCTTTGACGAGTCCCGCGATGTCGACGAATTCCAACGTGCTCGCAACGATCTTGGCGGGTGAGTAGAGCGCAACAAGCCGGTCGACGCGGTTATCGGGAACGGTCACGACTCCCACATTTGGGTCGATCGTGCAAAACGGATAGTTCGCCGCTTCGGCTCCGGCGGCGGTGATGGCGTTGAAGAGCGTGGATTTCCCAACGTTGGGAAGCCCGACAATACCGCAGGTAAAACCCATGAAATTCGGCCAAAAGGAGATAGTGATGAGATTTGATACAATGTACTGAATTGTTTCTCACTGCACGAATTTCTCGAATTGAAGTTTGCGGTTTGTTCGTGAACTCTCTAGTTTTCTAAGTGCGTATGATGCACAATTCGCACACGGACATCGAAAGACTTTCTCCAGGAGGGCGGAACTATGAAACGCGCGTTCGCCATTCTGTGCCTTGCAGTTGCGGGATGGGCATGTGAAGACAAAATCGTCGAATACCACTACACCACCGACAAAGTGTTCACGAACGACCTGCTGCACGGCGATCTCATCGGCCGCGTCAAGCAAATCGAAAGCGACGCCATAGTGTATGTTTCACAGGTGGCGGTCATCGATTCCACGGCTATCAACGTGATCGACTGCTCGTTCGTTTTCGACGACCTCCGGGCGGGCAACTACGACCTGAAGATCGTCGCTGACAACTTTCGAACGTACCGGCGCTTGAATGTGCAGATCCCCGGCGGCGCGATCACCTACGCCGGAGAGATCGAACTTTCCAAGATCCCCGACCTCATCGCTGAGCACTACCCGATGAACGGGGACGAAATCGTGTATGATTGGCGGTACGGCCGGATCGCCATTTCCATTTATTTCGATAAGCCGATGGACAGAGCCAGCGTCGAAGCAGCCTTCTCGACCCAACCGGCGTCCGAAGGCATATTTTCCTGGGGAACCTATACGCGGGCGCCGTACAGCGGCTACTACCCCAACGACTATTCCGACCCTTCCGGATACCGACCCGAGAGCGGTGCGACCATTACGACATACAGCAAGATCATGTCGATGACGTATGTCCTGGCTCAGAAGGACGCGTATACCGACACAGCTTACACGGTGACGCTCTCCACGGCCGCGAAAGACACGACGGGCGAACATCTGCGATTTCCGCTTGTTTTCTCGTTCCGTACCGTCCAGGCCTACACGTCGCAATACGGCATCCTATCTTCACCCACGCACGGAGATATCAACGTCGAGCCGTTGAATTTTTCGGGAATCCGCATCACGTTTCCCCGTCGCATGGAACCGCTGTCGACAGAGGCGGCAACTTCCATTACTCCTTCCATGAACCGCGTGTTCTTGTGGCCGGAGGAGAATCAGCTTCTTATCTACCCGGGGGGACCGTTCCTGACGGACACGACGATCACTGTCACGATCGGTCCGACAGCGCATGACAAGGATGGTGTGGAATTTTTGAACTTCAATACGTACGTCAAACTCTCCTCTGTCAGCGGGTCTATTCACATCTCTCCCGCTCTCGCAGGTACGTTTTCGTACGATTCGTATTACGGAACGAACGACTATCCGTATCACATCGTGTTCACACCGTCAAGCCCGATGGCATCCAACACGAAGTATACTGTCGTCGTCACAACCGGTGTTCACGATATGTTCGACGTCCCGTTGAAGCAGGAGGCGACGTTCTCGTTCGTCACGCGTCCGAATTGAGGTAAGAAATTTTCACGCAAAGGACGCAAAGAAAAAATGGTAATGAAGCGCCCATCGCTTAAGGAGAGTTGGTATGGTGTATTGTAGATGTGGATCTTTCTGCGTTTTTGTCTTGGCGGGGATACTGGTGCAGGCCTGCAACAAAGTAGAACTGCCAAGCTCGGCGAATGACGCGTCAGATGTATACTTCACTTCGTTTGAATCGACGGCGGATACCTCGGGTTGGATCGGCGGTATGTCAATTGAAAGCGACGCGCCGGTCAACGGTGGTGCCAGGTCCGTGATGATCTCGGGGGGCTGCATTCACCCGCATGCGGCGCGCGTGGTGGAGGGTCCATCGAATGGCGGCTACCTCTCGCTACAGTGTTGGGGAAAGAATCTGGCAATCGGCGGTGGGATTGTCCTCTATCGAAGGGTCGATCCATCGCGGCGCATTGAAGTGAGCGTCACCGATACAGTATGGTCGTTCATTCAGTCCGATGAAACTCTCTTCTGTCCGGCCGGTGAACAGCTTGTCCTCGAGATGTCTTCTGGCGGGATTGTTTACAGCGCAATGCTCATCGACTTGCTTACAGTGAAGAAGACCGGGGATAATTAGGATATCGAGACCGCGAGAAATTCTTACTCACCTGTGGTGACTGTCACATATTGATACATCTCACATGTTTTTGTTCACATTTGTGGTAGTATGGCCAACGCCGAGACCGGCACTCCATCGTCGTGGAGCCAATTTCATCTATAATGTGAGGTTTTGTATGAAATACTCGTTGGTCGTTGTGCTCATTCTGAGCCTTGTTGTTCCGATGTCGGCGCAGAATCAAGTCCAGGCGGTCAGCGGAGGTACTGGTAGAACGGTCGCCCTTGGCGGCGGCCCGTATAACCCGTACATCACCGACTACACTGATGTCTTCGTGAATCCCGCCTATGCGTCACGGTATCAGTCATTGCTTTACAGCGACATCGGGTACGGCATCGGTGGATACGCTGCAGCCGGGCAATATGTCGGCTACACGATGTCTGTTGGCGGACTCTCGGTCGGTCTTGCGGTCGGGCGACGCGAAGGTCCGATGTTCCCCGAGAATTCGTACGGAGCGGGTAATGCCACGTATGGAAATTCCGACTATATGGTCCCCGTGCTTGATGCATATTTGCCGGGGGCTTTTGGAACTCCCGGATCGCCGCTTGCGCCGTTGCAGGTGTTTGTTGCCACCCGGATTTCCGGCATGACGTTGGGCGCCGCGATCTATCGGTCGAGCTGGAGCCGCAACGAAGAGTACACGGCAGCCGCCGGCGGAGCTTCCGAAAAAATGTCCGCCAACAACACGCAGACCGGATTCAAGGTGGGCACTCTGATGGACATCGGCGGCAGCACTCTCGATGTGTCCGTTTTGCTACGCATGAATGGATCGACGGCCGAATGGAGCGACACAAGTACGGCCGTAAATCCGAATACTTCCAAATACGATGTGTCCGGAACGGAATTCGGCGTCAATGCCCGGCTGATGATGAAGATGTCGGACCAAGTGGAACTTGTGCCGGTGCTGCGTTACATGACTTTCGGGTACAAGCCGGAATACACGGACAACACAACCCCGGCTCCTACGCCTGCCAACAACACCCCGAACGACTACGGTAGAACGGACCTCGAGATCGGCGTCGGTGTGAACAACCGGTTCGAGAACGGCTTTGTCACTGTCGGTCTAAGTTTCCAGCAGATCACGTTGCACAACGATGTGACGAGTGTGGTCGGTACTGCCCTCGAAACCAGAAAACAGACGCGGACAGCCACAGACCTTCCGAAACTGAATTTTGGGGCAGAACTCGGTCTGACGGACTGGTTGACGGGCCGATTCGGCTATTTCAAACGGTTTACGTCGACGGAATCGAAGGTCGAAGCTCCGAACACTCCAACGACCGTGTCGGAAGTGAGTTCTGAGGCCACCTATGTGCCGACGCTCGGCTTCTCAGCCGCCGATCAACAGGTCTCGCTCGGACTAGGAATCAAAGTGTCACGACTTTCCCTCGACGGATATGTTGGGGAACAGTTCCTTTCGTCGGGAACCTACCTTTTGAGCGGAATGACTCATGAACTCTTCGGCGTCCTGTCGGTGAGTTTCAGGTTCTAGACAAATCAAGGAAGGCCCTGCATAAGATTACCCGCGAATCTTCACGAAAGGGGCAAGAATAGCGGTAGAAGTAACAGAGCCCCGGTCGATGTCGGCCGGGGCTTTGTGTTTGTAGAGGACTTCTCAGTCCACCGCGTCGCTAACGCGACGCGGGTTTCCGTTCGTGAGGCTTGTTCCCGACCGTAAACGGTCGGGTCAAGCTCACACCGTCCCTACAGGACGGATAAGCAAATCCATCCGACACGACGTGAGCCGGCCGGCACTAGCAGCCAATCACGTAGCGACCGTCTGATACCGGACCAACCATCTATGGCGTGTTACGCTCTGATCCACCGCGTCGCTGACGCGACGCGGCTTTCGATCTGAGGTCGCTTCCCCGACCGTGAACGGTCGGGTTAAGCTCACACCGTCCCTATGGGACGGATACACCGCGCTTCTCGGATGTTCATCGGCTGATTCGTAAATAACTTCATCATTGGCAATTCCTTGTTCCGTGTTGGTTGTTCTCTCCGCACTTCTTCTTAAAAATCGGACACTCGCTTGCCTGATCTTGCTGCTTGACAGAGTGTTCCTTCCCGGTCGCGGAGCAACCGTGTGAACTTTTGCCGACAGAATGTGGTCGGCAAAAGTGTATTGCCTGAAATCGCGTCGGGTACCGAGGGGCTGACTGCGACTACTAGTCTCCTCTGTATCCAGGTCCTCGCAATCCTCGCCCGGGAAAATTATCGGCAAAGGATCCTTTCTGCCAGACCGGTTTGCCGTTTACAAATACATGCTCGATGCCCACCGAATATTGATGCGGGCTTTCAAACGTGGCTTTGTCCGTCACATTCTCCAGATCGGCAACCACAACGTCGGCGTAGAATCCGGGTTTCAGTATTCCCCTTCCCTTCAATCCTACGCGTTGCGCAGGCTGTGAGGTCATTTTTCGCACCGCATCCTCGAGCGACAGGATCTTTTCATCCCGGACATACGTCCCGAGCACTCGCGCCATGCTCCCATACGCGCGCGGATGCGGTTTTCCTTCGTTGAACGGACCGTCGAGGCCTTTAGAACTTGCATCCGTGCAGAACGACGTCCAGGGTTGGGCCATCGCCATGCGGAGGTCCGGCTCGCTCATCGAAAACGTGATCTTATCCGTGCGTGCCGAGTCGCGGAGAAGGAACTCAAACAGCGCTTCGTACGGATCCAATTTCCACATCGTCGCGACTTCCATCATCCGCCGCCCTTCGTATCGCTTGAGTGAATCGGCCGCGACGGCTGAGATCATGATGTCCTGGAACGGAATTCCCGCACCGCCGTAACTTTTCCGCATCTCTTCCTTCATCTTTTTGCGTTGTTCGGGATCAGCCAAACGTTCCAGTTCCTTCTCCCGTCCGCCGTCGAGGACCCAGGTTGGCAAAGAAGCGTCAAGGTCGTTCGATGAAGCGATATACGGATACACGTCCGCCGTGATGTCCAGTCCCTCCGTCCGGAGCTGGTGAATGAGCCGGACAATGTCGGCCATTTGTCCCCAGTTCCGTCGTCCGGCGACCTTCAGGTGCCAAATCTCGACCGGGCAATTCGCCGACTTTCCGATGTCCGCTGCTTCGTAGATCGCCTCAACCTGGCGTCCATCGTCCCCTTCGTCGCGAATGTGCGAGATATACATGCCGCCGTACTCCGCCGCCACTTTCGTCAGTTCCATCAATTCCTGGGTTGTGGCATAGCTTGCCGGAGCGTAGATCAATGACGTTCCTACCCCGAGAGCTCCCTGCTCCATCGCTTCCCGGACAAGTGCCTTCATCTGGTCCATCTCATCGGACGTCGGGTCCCGGTCGTCGTAGCCGATGACGCAGATCCGCACCTGTGTCGCGCCGACGAACGAGGCGACGTTGATTGCCGACCCCTTCTCCTCCAGGAGCATGAAATAGCCGTTAAAGTCGGACCACGTTTCTTTTACGCCATGCTTCTGCAGAAATCCCTGCCGTTCCTTGGCTGCTTTGTCGTTGACGGGAGCGACCGAAACCCCTTCACCGATCACTTCGGTCGTGATGCCTTGCGAGATCTTGCTCATCGCGCGTCCGTCCACGATCACGTTCATACCCGACCATCCGAGCATGTCGATGTAACCGGGAGTGACAATCTTTCCTTTTGCGTCGATCGTCTCTTTCGCCGTTCTATCGGACAGTTTGCCGATCTCCGCGATCTTGTCGCCGTTGATGCCGATGTCGCCATAATACCAGCTGTTTCCCGTTCCGTCAACGATGCGACCGTTGAGGATCAGTACATCGAACGAGGGCTTGGTCGGGCTGCAGGACAGGAGTAGTACGGCAAGGAGAATTGCGAGCGAGTCTTTCACAGAAGGGCTCCTCATAAAAAAGATTTACCCACGAAGTTCACGAAGAGGTAAGGAGAATTGGTTCAAAGTCTATTCCCTCTATTTATTACATATTCTTCGTGTCCTTCGTGGGATATTCTTTCAACCGTGATGTACAGCTTTTTTCTATACAGTTCTTGGACTTGCCAGCTTGTCCCATGCCCTCATAAGCATCGGTGCGATCCGCAACGCCAGGAACGCCACCGCAACGCCCACAACCGCGTCGGTCACATAATGATATCGTCCGTAGAATGTAGAAACATAGAGCGAAATCACGATCGGCGACAGGATCCAGAACGAAGTTCGATGGTACCGCCACGCCATGATCCACATGATCGTGGCCGCCGCACAATGCGGACTGGGGATCGTCCCGCCGACGTAGTGAAGCTGCGATCGCATCAGCTCGCCCAAATATGTCCATATGTACCCGTCAAGCGGGACCGTGTAGAGTTGTCCGATGTGCGGGATCGGTCCGGCCACCGGGAACAGGATGAAGCCGATGTCGCACAGGATGTTTGTGAATCCGAGCGTGAAGAAATAGTCCTCCATTGCGAGATCACCGCGGAGAAAATAGATGATCCCGCACAGCACGGGATACATGGGCACATAGATGACATACGAAAACATCATCCATTCCGTCAGCGGTTTGGAAACGAACTGTTCCAGCCAGAGCGTCGGCTGGAGTCCAAACATATATTGCTCCATGTCGAGGACATAATCATCCAGCCATTCACCGTGGATGATGAGCTGCAGCTTATCGACGGCGCCGAAGAGATAGGCGTAGGCCAGGACGACAGGAGCGAGCCGGAGAAAGAAGGACCAAAAGCGATGCTGCACCTTCTTGCTCAGGTGGATGACGCGAACATACACCACACCAACCACCACGTTCTTGAGGATCAGCCACCACCAGTTCTCCACACGACCGGCAAAGACGAGAGCAAGAAGGCTGAAGAACGCGAGCGAAAAGAGGATAAGGCCGTCTGTCGCACGAAGGGAGACGGGGCCGAGCTTGAGTTCTTTGGAGGTCATTGGAAAGCGAAATGCGGTAAATAGTGAATAGTGAACCGTCAATAGCAAGGCGAGGCTGAGTGCGCATTCGGGAAATCGACCTCAAGATAACACGGCACGCATGTGCATTTCTTTCAAATGGCCATTGGCACCGCGGCAGACACGCTGAACACGAAGCACACCACAACGATTTCCGATTGACTATTTACTATTTACGATTCACCAAACAGCTCTGCCGCACATTGGGCCCGATTCCTACCCGAAGACGATGAACCAATCCAGCGCCACGCCGAGGAGCCAGTGGACGGCAAGTACATACAACAGCGACCGGCTCCGGAAAACGACGATGCCCCACACTAAGGCGCCGAGGATGGAGCTATAGATCTCGCCGGTCGGTTTGCCGATATGAGCGATGCAGGAAAGTGATGTCTGAATGAGTATGGCGTTCCAATCGCCGAGGCCGCGGAGTCCGAACTGCATGAACCCGCGAAACAACATTTCCCAACCCAAGTAGAAGAAGAGATAACTCAGCGCATGGAAAAGAAACGCCCCTGCGGAGCTCCCGGCCCCTTTGTAGAGCGGATACTCGGCGATAAAATCGGGCATTGAGGCCGAGGGGATGGTCAGCAGGACCATCACCGGCGCCATGACCGCAAATGCTTTCCAGCCGAAGCTCCAATCGCCGATCTGCACACCGTAGTCGACCAGCGATTCGCCAAACACAAAGCGGATCACCAGGTACGGTACAACTCCCATCAGGAGAAATGCGGAAACGAACGTATACAACTCTGCTGTCAGCGCAGGATTGCCGTTGATTGAGAAGACATCTGCGAATTGAATGAAATAGAAGTGCTTCGACCCGAAGTATTTCCAGGTGGTGATAATGAGAGGAGCGAGAATGAGAATGACGGTCGGCTTCCGGTACCTGCCGGAAAAGAGTCCCTCGAAGGAAATGGAGGAATCGAATCGACCGGTCATACGCGCCGCCGTCGCTGTTCGAGCATCC
>MHAK01000110.1:0-15075 GCA_001802945.1 Ignavibacteria bacterium RIFCSPLOWO2_12_FULL_56_21
TTGCCTTCCTCCTGCTCACATTCTTCATGTTGACGACGACGTTCAGTCTGCCGCAGGTGATGGAAATCAACCTGCCGCCGAGTGAATCGCGGAGCGAAGTCACCGAATCCACCCTTCTTCTGCTTCGCATTCTCCCCGACGGCCGTGTCTTCTGGAATTTTGGGACCGACGTACCCAAGTCGATACCGTGGGAGGAACTCCGGAGTTTCCTGAAGGGCCGTGCACAGTCAAACCCGAACCTGATCACGCTCGTCAAAGTCGACCGCAAGAGCAAATACGAAAATTCCGTGCGTATCATCGATGAACTCTATCTCGCGCAAATCACCAAGTTCAGTCTCGCACCCCTGCTTGAACAGGATAAGAAACTCATGGGGATCACCGATGAGAGCTAAACGGCGGTTCCGCCCGGAGTGTTTGATACCCGCCATTGCGCGACATTCCGTTACTGTCTGTCTCCTTCTGGTCAGTGTCATGAACGTTGCACCCGCTCAGACTTCTCTTCGCGAACGCACCTTCAGCGCATCCCTCTCTGTTCCCGAAAGCACCTCAGTCGATCTGGTTACTCAAGAGGGACACGCCATACTGCTTACGGGTCAGGCCACAAATATCGCCCTCAAGAAACGAATCAATGTCCGGTACGGCAGTACGGATACCAAACTCATCTCCACAAATCCTAATTCCAGTATCACGAAGCTGGTGGACGGTATAGTCGCTGCCGGCAATTTCTTTGAGCTCAGGGCCGGACAAGAAGGGACCCAAATCCTGATCGACCTTGGTGCGGTCCGCTTGGTCAACCATATCATTACGCGAACGAACATTTCATCCGCAAAAGACTTTCGCATGCGCGGATATTCGCTGTACCTCGGCCTCGACAGTCTTTCCATGTACAGAGTGAAGATCGTTCCTGAGAACGATACGACGGTCACTGACGACCTCTTCAATCCGGACACGGCCCGATACGTCATGATCCAGATCGACAAAATGGACAGGTCGGGCGATGCAAGTTACAGCACGATCCTCGGAGAGATCCAGGTGTTCGGAATCGGCTACCTGACCGGAGGCATGTATACGTCCACGGTCCGGGACCTCGGCATGACGTCGAACGTCGGACGTGCCCGATGGTGGGGCGTCTTTCCGACGGGTACGAAGGCGCAAATACAACTCCGCACGGGGAACTCGTCAAGCGTCGATGCAACCTGGAGTCCATGGTCTTCGGAAGTAGCCATGCAGGATTCTCTCCCGGAGGTCTACGAAAACAGGCGATTTCTTCAATACCGGATGACCTTGTATACGGACTATCTCGACACGCCGCGACTGGATTCTGTCGAGATAGACTATGACCAGCTGGTCGTCGCCGCCACGACCTCGGCAGAGATCTCGCCCCGCAGCGTTGAGATACTCGAACCGGCAGAAATACGTTATGCGATCACCGTGACCTTCGATGCCCGATCCCGCGGAATCGATTCGCTAGTTTTTCTGACCGCGATCCCAATTGTACCCACGGATGTCACGCTTGACGGCGCACCCATCGCATTCAGCAGGCAGTCCACTCCCGGCAGAATCGTGATCGGCTTTGGGTCAACGATCACGTCCGGATCTGTGATTACCGCCCACCTCAAGTTTACGCCGGTCTTGCTGATCAACCGCATACCTTCGCAGTTCATATCGAAACAGACGCCCGAGAATCCTCAACGAGTTGATGCGGCAATCGTGGGAGGTGTGGAAGGTTGGACGATCGTGACCACCGGAATCCCCAACGCGTTGATCGCTGCAACCACGGCCGACCCGAATCCGTTCACTCCGAACGGGGATGGATTGAATGACATTTCCCATATCAGCTTTGTCGTCACGAATTTGTTGGAACCCAAGCGGTTCCGTGTCACAGTCCACGATATCACCGGGCGTGCAGTGCGTCGCCTGCTCGAAGTACACACCTCTGCCAAGGCTTTTGTAGAACAGGACGCGTTGCAGTTCGACGGCCGTGACGATGATGGTCGCATGCTGCCTCCGGGCCTCTATATATATCAGCTTATTCTTGATGCGGACGGTGTTGAGCCCGCTGTCGTGACAAAAACCATTACCATCGCGTACTGACCATGCGTATCCGCTCTGCTTTCGTGCCGATACTCGCCCTGCTGATGCCGGTTTCCGCGGTCTCCGGCGGATTCGGCAAGCTTCCCGTCAGCGCCCGCGCAGTGACGTTTGGAGGCATGATGGTCGCCCTTCAAGATGATCCGAATGCGCTCTTTGTGAATCCCGCTGCCATCGGTTCTCTGAGCGGAGTCCACCTGTCGACCTCCTTCACAAAGTTGTTCCCCGGCGTGACTGACGACAACCTCAGCTATATCAGCGGGTCGGCGGTGGCAAACATTGGATTCGCAGGAAATATCGGCGTTGGCATCAAAGCGTTCCGTTCGCAATCATGGACGGAAGGAGAATTGATCGGCACTTATGCGCAAAGCTTGTTCGATCTGATCACCGTCGGCGGCAGTGCAAAGTTTTTGTACTGGTCCGCGGCAGCACCGGCCGGACGACTTGCGGTGCCCGAGCCCGGGTTTTCGTCGACAACGCTTTCGTTCGATGCGGGCGCTCAAATACGCTTCAACAATGTTGTGCAGGACAACGATATCGTTGCCGGCCTTTCCGTCCGGGATATAACGAGACCGTCCATCGCGTCCAACACTCCGTTTGCCGTTGAGGCATCGAAAAGGGTGGGCACGAGAAGCGAACTCGAGACGAGCGCGAAACTCGACATTGGGTACGCCGCCGGGGTCACATACATCTCCCGTTCACTCAACTACCTGGCCGCTCTCGGTATTTCCAAGGTGGGGGACGTGGATCGATTTACGATTGGGGTGGAGATCCAGGCGGCTAAAGGCGAATTCATGGGACAACCCGTGGCCTTCACGCTCCGAGCCGGTGGAGGACGATCCTCCCGCCCCATCGTCCAGGATGATCTCTTTGGAGGGTTTGGCGTAGAGATTTCGGGCATTACGTTAGACTACGCCTTCGGCCAACCCACGCAGATACAGGGTCTTTCCGGAACTCATCACATTACATTGCGCACGTCCTTCTGAGCCCATGGGCACTCCGACGCTTCGCTTTCGCATTCTCACAACAGCCTCTGTCCTCGCTCTCTCCTTGCTGGAACCGTCACCGGCAACCGCGCAGTATATCTCGGGGGATCAGGACAAGGGATCGTACCTCAGCTACGCGGGCCGGAACTACGAGAACTACAGCACGGGCTTGCTCCGGCGCAAGTTCTACGATGGTTTCGGAAATTTTTTGGTCGACGGCGTCACGGTCTTCGGCCTCGATGAAGAGCAGCGTCCGACAACGTCCTTCCTGGACGTCCCAACGAGCTCGATCAGCAAAACGCGGTTTTACAGCTCGTATTTTTCCAATCTTGTCATCCTCAACGACAGTTACAGCGGGCTCACGAGCCGCCTCATGGTCGGCGACGGCATTCGAACGAAATTCACGTCCCTCACCCTTGACAAAGCCCGGTTCAATGGCATTCGGTGGGATGCGGCAACATCAAAATATCGCGCAACGATCCTGTCATCGCGCGTCTCAGACCCGATCCGCATGGACCCTGACAATGTCTTGCCTGGATCGCGTCAGCAGGTCTTGCGCATCAGGGAATGGACGACCTATCTGTTGGGCGGGCATTTTGAGACCGATCTTGGCGACGTTTTGACGGTTGGACTCACGTATGTCAACCAACACCAGCGAAAATCGACTGCGGGCAACAACAATTCCGATCTGCGCGGTATTCCCGCGTCCGCCATTCCACGCACGATCTTTGTGACCATCCGTGACGATTCTCCGGGAGACAATTCGGGGCCGCTCATCTTCGGCGCACCGCAGGTGTACATAAACGGCGAGGCCCCGCCGATGACGGATATCAGGAATCAGGTTCCCAACCCGACGCGTACTACGATCAGACACCCGATCCAATATTGGGTATTCCAGAATTATGCGCCGATCTATGTTGCGACATTCCCCGAGGCGGATACCGTGAGTCAGACCGATTACGTCTACTACAAGGTCCGTTCCGGCGGGATCAACATTTCGTATCCGTATCAGATCCCGAGCAATCGCAAAGATATCGACTACAGCATTACGTACGCCTACGTTATGCCGTTCGAAGTGAAATCGGTGGAGTTTTCCGCGGTGCTTGCCAACGACTACAAGATCGACGTGAGCCAGGACTGGATCAACAATTCCGACGAGTACGTAACCCGCTTCGGCTCTTCCGTGCTGTCTCATGCAGACAGCATCGCGAGCAGCGACTACCCACCGTACATCACTCCGTTCAAAACGATCCTTCAATCCGAAGGCAATATCAAGGACGGTTCGAACAAGCGTGTCGTGCATTTTGCATACGGCATGACGACCGGAATGTCCACCTACAGCCTGAATTTCAAATTTGGCTGGCAGGGATTTGACATAGAAGGTGAATTCGCACGATCGCTGGAGTACAACAAATACCCCCTCCTCCCCGGAGCCAGGTTTGAGAACGTAAGCGATGCGTTCTTCGTGCGGGGCACGAAACGTGTCGGTCGGGTCACCTTCGGCGGCGAGCGATATAAATTGACTCCGGGCTTCACCGGCCGCCTGAACATGTACACGTTGGACAATTCATACTTCGGTACCCAGAACATCCCGGTGCGACCGGACCAAACGACATTCGACGCGGATGTCGCCTCGACACCGATCCCCGGAAACTACACCCCCGGTCAAGGCGGCGGGGCCATTTATGCCCTGGTCGACGACAACGACGATAATGACCGGTGGGAGGACGGATTCTATCATTACAATGTCCGGCCTTTCCCCGACGCAAGAAACGGCGATGTTATCAACTGGAATTACCGGGGGAGCAACAGCGGAGGTGATCCCGGGTTCGGAGATCCATTCCTTCTCGGCTACCGGCAGCACGCGAATGAACTGATCGGACTCGCCGACATTATCCGACGTCCGGACGCCGGCATCTTTCCGGGCCGTGACCTGGACCGCGACGGTGTCCCGGACGACGACCGCAACTCCGACGGCGTCCCCGATTATCAGCAAGACTTCCTCACATTCTACATCGACCCTCCGTTCTTCATTTACGGGGACGACTGGAATAACAACGGCGTCATTGACGTACAGGAAAACGACATCTTTCCGGACTTCCCCTACAACCCCGATCTGGACGGATCGCATGTGTTTGCGAATGTCGAGCTCATGCGGTTCATGGACATGCGTATCGGCAGAATTCGCGAACGCGCGATCGCCGGGGGCGGCAAGAACTTCGCCGACTACATCAAGTGGACGTACATGTCCGGCACTCCGCGTTTTGGTTCGATCAATCTCTTTATCGTCCGAAAACGGGTGGAAGACAACATTCCCAACAATGGATACCAGTTTACGGCCGCGCTGACGATCAACTCTGCCGTGCCCCGCTATACTTTCGATCCCCTCGAATACAGGAACAGTCTCGTCAATCAGGTCTATGTGGGGACCGCCTATACCCAGATCCCGGGCCTCCGCATAGAGAACAACATCCGATTCGAAAACAACGAACAATTCAGTGTCGGAACAGGGCTGCGGGACCCGCTTGGTGTGTTCTACAATCCGAATGACCAAAAGGACGGGCGCATCACCAAGCTCGGTCTTGTCAACAAGATCGACTACACGTTCAAGTTTCTCAACGACCGGCTTCTTCTCATTCCCCAGGTCAAAGTGCGGACCCAGAAGATCGTGAATGAACTTGAGCTTCCTACCGGTGTCCGGACAAGCACGGTCACCACACACATCCAAGAGATCATGCCAATCCTAAGGCTCGATTATTCCATAACGGACCGAACGTTCATCCGACTCGGTTTCCAGGGAATGGTCGTTCCTTGGCTGGGAGAATCTTTCGCCTACCAGATCAAGAATTTGCGGGACCCGGCATTTGACGAGTCTCGGAAGACGACTGCCTTGACCCTCACAAACAAGTCATCATACGGAGGGTACAACGTGGTCATCGACATGGGCTACAAGTATACGAGCCGCCTCTTCCCGAGGTATTTCGATCCAAAGTATCGCCACCGGGACGAGTCGTTGATCTTCGTGACGCTGTACGCAGGATTCTAGCGGGGACATGGACTTTAAGACCATCATCGTTGTCGTGCTGGGGATCGCCGTCGTGTCGTGGTTCACGCCGACCCCCATGGAGCTTCAGGATCGCTTCAAAAGCGGACAGGATTACTATGCATCGCGCGATTATCATCGGGCGATCGAGCAATTCGACGTGATCATCGATTCCGAAAGCGGCTTGCTGGAGGAAGACAGCATTCGCGTCTCATTGCTCAACAACGAGATCAATGTCGGCGTGCGTTCCGCCGCGTATTATCAAAAGGGGAACGCATTTCGAAGCCTGGGAATGACCGACAGTGCGATCACGTATTACCGTATTGTGGAACGACGGGAAGATTCGCCAAAGCTCTCCGCCTTGTCACAATACCAGATCTACGAGATCTTTTACGCCGGGAAGGACTACGCAAGTGCGATCACCGAAGCGCGCACGCTCTTTGCCAACCATCCGGCGAGCGAGAAGGTGCCGCAGGCGCTGTATGATATCGGGTGGTGCTTCCGGGAATTGAAGATGCTCGACAGCTCCGACACGGCGTTCGAGGATCTTATCAAGCGGTTTCCGCAACATGAGCTCGATCCGCGGGCGAGGTATCAGGTCGGCGAGAACTACTTCGAGGAGAAGAAGTGGGAACACGCGATCGAAGAATTCCGGGGACTCATCGACAAGTATCGACCCGAATCCTTTGCCAAATCCGAATGGGAGAACGTTGAGCTCAAAGCGTTGCGCGATAAGAAACTCTTCGAGGCCGCCTCGAGCCACGACGTCGACCTCTCGACGCTCGAATTGACGGCCAAAGCTCAAGTGCGTATTGGCGACGTGTTTCGAGAGCGCGGCATGTTTGACAGCGCGATCATTAATTATCACAAGGTCATTGGATCGTTCTCGTTGATGCCGTCCCTCGTCGAGGCCACATACATCAAGATGGCTGAATACACGACTCAGCATTCGGGCATTGACGAGGGCATCGCCGTATATCAGGACGCGATCGACGAAAGTTTCAGCAACAAACCGCTACAGGCGAAACTTCAATACAAGATCGCGCGCACGTATCAGGAACAGAAGCTCTTTAGCAAGGCTGCGGCGGCCTATTTGTTCTACGCCCGAACGTATCCGGGCGAGGCGGACGCCATCAAGTTCCCCGTCGAACAGGCGATGTTCCTCGCCGTTAGCTGTCATTTCAACGCCCGGGAGTACGTGCAGACCATTACCTTCGCCGACTCGACGCTTGTCATGGTTCCCGAGACCGAGCTTCGACCGAAGCTTCTCCTGTACAAGGGCCTCTCGCAGTCGGCGCTGTTCAGGTACGCCGACGCTCGGGCAACGTATCAAGCGGTCATCGTTTCCGGATCCGAGTCCGATGAGTCGGTCATCGCGAAGACGCAGCTCGGAAAGACATATCTGGACGAAAAATCATACACGCTGGCGGTCAAAGAATTCGAGGGCCTACTTTCCGGGGACAGATCGCGGCTTGACGTGAGTGAAGTCGAGTATTTTCTCGGCCTCAGTTATTACGGAATGAACGAGCATGCTTCTGCTATTCAACACCTCGGACAGGTGGAGTCGTCGTCATCCTACTATCCATACACGTTTGCCCGGATCACCAGGGCCTATGCGTCGCAAAAGGACTTCACGGGCGCAACCGCATACCTCCGCCGGGCCGATAGTACAGCGATCGCGGATTCATCCTCGCATCGTCCGTTCATCCGCCTCGCCCATGCAGAGCTGCTGTCTGCCCAACAGGAGTATCCGGCTGCCGTCGAACAATTCAACTCCGTCCTCAGCGATTCTTCGCTGACGGAGAACACACGGATGCAGGCATTGTACGGCAGGGGCACGCTGTATGTGGAGATGACGAAGCATCAGCAGGCTGTTACCGATCTCAAGACCTGCCTCTCCTCTGCCGTGTTTACGCAGGTCTTTCCCGCCCTGGTGCCCCAGGCGAAGGAAAAGATGGCATTCTCGCTCGTCCAGGTCGGAAAGAAGAAAGAGGCGACCGATGTCGTTAACGAACTTGTGGCTCACTCTACATCGGACCAGGAGCAGGGTCGGTTTCTGGCGACGCTGACGGAGTTGTATTTCCGCGCGGGCGACGAGCCGCAGACGATCGCCACCGCACAGCGCGTTATTGCGCTGAAGGATGCCGACGAGCAATCGCTCGTCCGCGCCTACGTCACCCTGGGGAATTGTTACGGCAACCAGCAGCAACACGCGAAGGCAATTGCCACGCTCAACGAGGCAACGGATCGCTTCCCCCGCAATGATTTCCTGGAGGACACGTACTATCACCTCGGCCTGCTGTACTACAACGGAGGAGACTACGGGAATGCCGCCGAGGTCTTGAACACGTTTCTGCAGAAGTACGATACGAGCGCCTCGCGGCAGGAAGTCGAGTTTTTCCATGCCATGTCGGTGTATCACACGGGTCAAGCAGACGAATCGATCCGACTCCTTCGTCGCTTTCTCCGGCAATATCCTGCGTCGAACCGAGCGCCCGAGGCACAACTGCAGATCGCCGAAGCGTACTTCAATACGAACCGGTTCGACGATGCTGCGCGAGACTACCAGGTTGTGTACCAACGGTATTCCAACAACGAGAACGCCCCCCTGGCAATGCTCAACGAAGGATGGAGCTTCTTCCAGGCGGGCAAACCAGATCGCATGATCGAGCTCTTCCGAAGATTGGCGGAGAAGTACCCTCAGGCTCCCGTTGCGGCGGACGCGGCCTTTTCCATCGGCGACTACTACTACAACAACAAGGTGTACGACTCCGCTCTTGTTGCGTACACCTATTTCGCCGACCGGTTTGCAGACAATGCACGCGTCGAAGAGGCGCGCGGGCTCATACATGAGCTTGGCCAGGTGGAGGCTTATCGGGAATACGAGGCAGCCATGGCGTATTTCGACGCCAAGAACTGGCGCATCGCGGCAGAAGAGCTCACGAAAGTGATGGAAAAGTATCCCGAGACTGACGTTGTCTACGGATGCAAGGCGAACGTGGCCTCTTCGTATGCCCAGCTGGGCGACCGGCAGCGCGCGTTGCAGATGTTCAATGAAATCATCGAGCAATGGAAAGACGTCGAGCCTGCGAAACCGGCCGTATTCTTCGCGGAGCTCCATAAACGGTGGATTGAAGCAGGAAAATAGCGCCCTGTATTCCGGGCGCGTGGCGTCCGACTCCTTGTCGGACGAGGACTGAGATGACCGAAGCCGTGGTTTCCATGGGTTCGAGGTTGCAGCTCGGCCAGTGGAAAAAAACATATCAGAAGTTCTTTGCGCTCGCTTTCCTGATCGCCGCCGGGATTCACGTCATCGCGACGCTCTCGTGGCATGTCGCAACGACGGAGCGTGTGCGCGATGTCGGCGTCCAGGTCGAGACGGAGGGCTATGACCTGGTCGAGCCTCCGGTGCGGTTCGAATTGCGCGCCCCCCGGCTTGCCAAATCATTCTCGGTCTCAAAGACGCCGACGTATGCGCAAACATTCACGCCGCGGGAGATCAAGTTCACGCCGACGGAAGTAACGCGGGTTCAGCAGACAACGACCGCGGACGCCAGTACCCGTGCAGCGGGCCGGGGCAGCAGAACCGAAGGAAGTATATTCTATGGAGCGCTCACGGGCGGTGCAGGAGCTGAAGCCTCTTGGGGAATTCCAGGCGGAGCCGTTGCCTTTGGACGCAGTCTTACATCTGGCGGCCGGCTTGGATGGGGCGAGGGACAAACGGGCGGAACCGATTTCCAGCCGGAGATCGCCGAGGATGTTGAAAATGTGCGCGCCGGCGGAACCGGATTGCAGACCATGCGCGATGATCTGGTCGATTACACGAATTTCTCGGACAGGTTCGAGGGATTCATCGTCCAGGACAAGAAGAACAAGAAGAAGATCACCGGAAATCTGAATTTTTATCAGATGCGATGGAGATCGAACAAGTCAGAACCGAACGGCGAGGACGGGTGGAATGTGTATGCGCGGGCACTCCCTGCGCTCGTCGATTATGCCATGGACAGCACGGAGATCCACATCAACCTTGCGGGCAACGTTCGCCTCGACGATCAAGCGTTGATGACGATCCCGATCCTGGTCATGATGGGTATGACGGGCTCGGTGCAGTATACGCCGCAGGAGGCGAAAAATCTTGCCAAGTGGTTGCGCCAGGGCGGATTTCTTTTCATCGATGACGGATTTGCACAAATCACGGGTGCTTTCAACAAGAGCGCAAGACAGTTACTGAAAGACGCCCTTGGATACGATGCGGAATTCGAGCGGATACCCCCCGGCCATTCCTTGTACCATTCTTGGGAGGATTTTGACGGCCCGCCCCCGGGCCTCGACAACACAAACGTCGCACTTGGTCCCTCCGGACAGGCAAATACGCCGGTGAGGTTCAATGAGCGGTATCCGTATCTTGAGGGCATTTTCCTCAACGGCCGTTTGGCGGTCCTTTTTTCGAGTAAAGGTTACACTCACGCATGGAGTGAGTGGCGCTTCGTACCGACCTCGCAAGGAGGTCCTCTCGACAACGCCCGTCAGTTGCATTTCGGGATTAACATCATAGTGTACGCCAGTACCGCCAAGGGAGGTCTCCTCGACCAGATCCGGGCGAAAGTGGCATCGGAATACCAAAGGAAATGAGACCACCTGCCAGTGTACGGGTTCTTTCGTTCGCTCTGCTCGCGTTTGCCGGAGGTTGCGATGACGCCTTCAAATACCTGTTCTACCCGCCCGAGTCGGTTGAATATGCGCTGATACCCGACGTTGACCTGCTCATGGCGGCAAAGGACTCTTCCTACAGCCTGAGCCGAGACAGTCTGGCCGTAGTCTACAATCGGGGGACATGGAAAATTGAAGTGAAGTACATGCCCGATTTTCAGCTGAACAACGTTGAATTCCCGGAGGAATCGCAGGACGGAGAATCTTCGTCGAATCCTTTTACATTTGCCAACTGGATCGACCCTCAAACGGGGATCACTCCGAACCGTTTTTCCGTGTTCAAAATTAGCATCTTCAATTATTCCGCTTCAAAGCTGAATTTTGATCCCGAGCGGTCTTTTCTTGTGACAGATCGTGGTGACCTTCTCAGCGGGTACGGCCGGGAGGAAAAGACGAGTAAGAATCAGAGCCTCGAAGGGTATTTCAAGCGGCGAAAAGGAGCCAGCGGCGTTGAGGATGAGATCTTTGAGCGAAGGATGGGGATCATCCGGACGACGGTACTGTATCTCGGACGACCCATCTATGCCGGAGACAATCGCGAAGGATTCGTGATCTACGACCCCCTGCCCGAATCGGTGGAAAAGGTCAAGCTTGTGTTCCGTGAATTTATTCTCGGCTATGACGAGAACAATGAGCCCAGCCAGTTCACGGACCTGACCTTTTACTTCGAGCGAACGGCTCTCTCCAAACAGGCGATCGTCGGGCTCAAGCCAAGGGCCGATTCCGCCGTCGCCACAGGAAGTTTCCGGGAGATTGAAATCCACCAACTTCGTTACCGTCCGCCAGAAGGAGAAGAGGTCGCGGTGGGAACAGAGGAATGGAATGTGCAGCCGAACGCTCTCCCTGTGTTCGCCGAATTTCTTGAGGACAGCCTCCGCATAAGGGCGACGATCAAGCAGGTGTCCGGCGAATCATCCGACTTGCAGTCGGCCTCCGTGGTCTTTCTCCTTGCCGGACCAACCGATCCCATCTTTACGGAGAACGAGATCAGCGGCATTGCAAATGCGATCAAAGGCGGGGCCCTCCTCGTCATCGACAACTCTGCGTTTGCCACCCAATATCAGTATCCGCAACGAGCCGAACAGTTGCTCGAGGTCATCGGGTCAAAGCTCGGCGACATCAAGATCACTGCACTCTCGCCGGACAATCCGATTTACCGGTCCTGGAAGAAACTCGATAAGATCCCGGAAGGCATGGACGACCGGGAAAACATGCCGAACAGGCGCGACTACTTGACCGGATTGATGTGGAGGAACAGAGTTGTCGCAGTGATGTCGACAAAAGGCTACTCAATGATGTGGGGACGCCGAAACGAACCCAACACTGAACAATTCATTCTCGGCGCTAATTTCGTGACGTATGCCATCTCAAAATGATCCGGGGTCCGCAGTGAACGACGAACATCAGACTCGTATATCGGCATCCTACGCCAACCGACGTTTCGTACCGCTCATCATCGTCGCTGTGACCGCGGTCCTGTGCAGCACTCCTGCGATCGCACAGTGGAAGGGTGACTCGACATTCTTTGGTTGGTCAGAACGAAAGCTGACGGCCGTTGTGCTCTCAACGATTATACCCGGAGCGGGTCAATCGTATCTCGGACATTCGACGAAGGGGGCAGTTTTGACGATTGGAGCGTTCGGTTGCGGGCTGATGTCGGCGTTATCGGAGAACAATGTCATCGGTCGGAACGAGCGGCTCCATGAACTCGAATCATTGTACGACCAATCAAACGAATGGGAAATTTCCCACTCGCTCTGGAACCAGATGACGCAGACCAAGCAGATTCTTGACCGGGACGTAAAACGTCGAGATTTGTATCTGAAACTCACGGCAGTGTTTTGGGCCGTCAGCGTTATGGACATAGTCCTCCTCTCCGAAGACCTGGGACAGGAAGTCTTCGGGGACACAGGCGCCCCGCCAAGAGCCAGCGTCGCCCTCCGAACCGTGCAAAATGGCGGAATTGAAGCGACTTTCACGTATCGATTTTGAGACTCTTACTTATGAGACATCCTGAAAAAGAAACGACACCCCAAAGTTTGGTTTCCCTTCTTGCTTGCGTTGTAGGATTATTCTTGTATCTTGGTGTGGGAGGTTGTACGGAACCAGAGGGCCTGATAACTCCCACCCACCTGACGAGCGTACCGAACGTACAGGACCTGCAAGCCGCTACGGGGGTTTCCCGGACCGGCAAACGGTATGTCCTGCTCATTTGGCGTTACGATACACTCAACACGAACATCAGAAGTTGGGACGTTGAGCGGCTTGAGAACGATTCCGCGACCGTCAAACTTGAGTTCTTCGACCTTGTTCGAAAACCGACCTGGGGATTCCCTTGGTATGCTGATTCCTCCGCACGACTTCAGAGCTTCGAAGAAGACAGTATCGAATTCTACTATCGCATCATCCCCACCGGGTTGAACAATAATTTCGTTGGTGAACCATCGAAGATCGTCCATGTACTTGTTCGTCGTTAGCTTATCAAATCACTTACCGTTCATTTGCCATTGTTGAAAGGAGGTCACGTATGACCAGATTGCGACTGTGGCTCGCCTTCCTTCTGACAGCCGCCGTGATTGCGCCCGCATCGGCGCAGGTCACGTCGACAAAGAGCACTGTCGGATTGGGAAGCATTCGAGTCTACACGACTAAGACCGACTCATTCAGGATCAAGAACAGTTACGCCAGCACTGCCGTGAATATCACGGCGGTCACCAACAATTCCTCGCGGTTTACTGTGACAACGGCAGCAGGACCGCTCACAACATCGCTGGCGGCGCTCGACAGTATAACGTATTACGTCACATTCGCCCCCGATTCCGTGGGCACAGTCCTCGATACGGTCGTCGTAACGCATGACAGCGGAACGGTAAAGGTGAACTTATCCGGCGCTGGCACCAACAACATCAGCCTGCTCACACCTGCGGGCGGGGCAATGACGTCGAAAGCTCTTGCGAATTCTTTTGCAACGGTCGGCGTCAAAGACAGCTTCCTGATCAAGAACAGCGGCACATATACGGTCAATGTGACCGGCTTCACGAATGCAAATCCGGAATTCCAGTTCTCACCGGCCCCTCCGTTCCCTGTCGATTCAACGGTTCTCGTGTATGTCGACTATGTGGGAACCTCCATCGGCTTCGACCGTGACACGCTGGTGGTCGCGCACGATGATTCTGCAAAAGCAAGCTCACCTCTCAAGCTTCCGATTTCGGCGCGCGCGTGGGGAAATCTCCGCGTGTATACGTTTAACACACTTGCCACGCCTGCAGGAACGCTGATGGACGATGTCGACTACCTGGCCGTTAACGGAACCGCAACCTATGGCTCGCGTAACGGTTCCACAAGCCCGGCTATCGGCATCGATTCGACCCGTGCATTCCGCCTGGCGTTGATCAACCGCGGCGCGGATACGGTTTGGGTCGACAGCATCAAGTTTACGACTCCGGAATTCAAGTCGCTTATACCGACCCCCTATCCGCACAGGACGGGAGCGTCGTACGACATTCCTCTTTACCTCGAATTCACGCCAAAGACCCTGGGCTCGTTCCAAGACACATTGCTGATCTTCACGAATGATTCGATTCCCGGTTCCAATCCCATTCGAGTCCTCGTCAAAGCGGCATCGGCACGAAGGGTCCATGTGGTGAATGCTGCAAATGCCTCAACGCTCGCGTTTGGCAACGTGTCGCTCGGGGTCACAGCTACCGGAACCCTTCGCCTGATGAACAAGCAAGACATCAGCCTGACCGTTGACAGCGTGACCGTGACCGGCAATAATCCGAAGTACTCGGTCCTGACGCCTCTGACAGGCAAAGTCGAGGATCCGGGCGCAACGGACACGATCATGGTGCAATTCATGGCGGCCGACACGGCCGGCGGTCCGGCGTTCGCGGATACCTTGCTCGTATATGCTTCAGGGTATTCGGCGACACCGCTGCGAGTACCGCTTTCTGCGACCGTGGTCACGAACATCGTTCGCGTCCCGACTGCGACGACGATCAACGTCGGCGACATTCCGGTGAGCAGCTACCAGGATACGACGATCTGGTTCTACAACCGGACGAAGGATGATTTCACCGTGAGCGCAGTGTCGCTGATTTCGGGCAACCAATACGTGCTCCAATCGAATACCGCATCGCAATCGTTCAACGCGGGGGATTCGGTGGAAGTCACAGTCCGGTTCCAGCCCGCCATCGGCGGCGTTCACCTCGATACGATCCTTGTGAGTCATAACATCGACTCCGT
>MHAK01000110.1:15084-20506 GCA_001802945.1 Ignavibacteria bacterium RIFCSPLOWO2_12_FULL_56_21
GCCATCGGCGGCGTTCACCTCGATACGATCCTTGTGAGTCATAACATCGACTCCGTCCGGCTGTATCCGAATCCGTTCAGGATCGCGCTCACCGGCACTGGGAATACCAATGCCGTCATCGATCCGATCGACTACATAACGGTCGACAACTACTCGGGTATCGAAGGATTCGCGATCTCGAGTCCTGATTCATCGTATATCGAGGTCGGTCGTTTCTGGCAGAACGCAAGCGGTTTCCAGGGCACGCACCGACGCACGCCGAACCTGGACGGTTCCGGCTCCGGATCGAACGCGACATTTACGTTCACCGTCGATTCCACGGGACCGTATTTGTGGTACCACTACATGGTCAATAGCAGCAACGGAGCGACGGCAGCCTTAGTGACATTCCGGAAATTCGGCGTCGGAGGCATTTTCGATTCCGTCCGGTACAACCAGCAGGAAGGGAACGCAACGGGCTACGGCGCAGCGTGGTTCCCGCTCAGTATGCACCACTACAACGGCGTCGGACCTCAAGCCGCCCAGTTCACGCTCGGGGCTGATAACGTAACTACGGGCTTCACGCGTGTCGACGCCGCCCGCATGTTGCGTAGCCGGCTCCCGATTGACCTGGAATTCGGTCGCCGCAACGCGCTGTTTGGACCCATCCGCATACCGGAAGAGTTCCCGCAGATCACGGTCGGCGATAAGTTCGTTCGCCCGTATCGGCTCTACAACCTCGGCACCGATACGCTGCGCATAACGAACATTGAATTCTATGCGACCAACACGCCGGTTCCTTGGTTCTACCTCGAAGGCTACACGCCGGGACAGGAGATCGTTATCCCCCCGATGGTTCCGACAAGCGGAACGACCGAATCCGGCGGATACTTCGACATCCAACTCGCCTTCGCGCCATATCAGGAAGGTACTGCCCGTGACTCGATGGTCATCACGAGCAATGACTCGAAGGAGACGAAAGCGTATATCACGATGTCGGGTGTGGGTGTCAACTACAACTTCATTATGAACGCCTCCGTTGGCGGCACCGAACCGCATTACCGGGCTCCCGGTCCGCCAGATGTGGCAACACTACCGACATATTCCGAACTGGCCACTGGAAGCTGGTTGAGTTCCACGGCAGGCGGACTGTTCCCGGTGCCCGGCCAGAACCTCCGCAGCCGGGTGAACGTTGGTGCTGTGGAAACGGTGCCACATACGGTGTATTACACGTTTGAATTGCCCGATCAGGTGTTGGGCATTGATCTGTTCGGCGACTATATTCTCGAACACAACGGCCCCTCGGGTTCCTCGAACGGGCACGCACGCATGAAGGTGATCGCCACCCATACCTTCGGTATCCCTGCGGACAGCGGCGAATATTCAGCCTTAACGGCTGGACGGCCGCCCGAGTGGGTGCAGGTAGGCGGTTCACTGAAGACCTTCAAACTGTCGCCGGGCGGAGCGATCACGCTGACAGTCACCCGTGACGGCACAACCGACGTCACTGGAGCCTCGAACTTGGCGCGCGTCGATCTGATGAGGATGCGCAAGGTTCCCACGGGCGCACTCATCGGCGTCAATGTTGCGGTTGGAACGACCGTCAATTTCGGCGAGGTCAACTTCCGCGATCCTGACGGGGAGACGGGCCTGAGCAACAAGAAGAACATCAAGATCGGTAGCCGTGGCGAGTCGCAGTTGGTAATCTCGAACATGCGGTTCCGCAACGGTGCCCGATACCGCATATTCAATGCCCCTCCGGCGTATCCGACGTATCTGCGTGCCGTCAATGGCGAGCTCGATCTCACGATCGAATTCTTGCCCGACAAGATCGCACCGGCGTATGGCGATACGCTTGAGATCACGTCGAATTCGACCCGCGATTCACTGCTCCTGATCCCTGTAACGGGAACCGGTGTCGGCGGAGTGTTCATCGTCGACGACAACAATCCGGGCGACGAATGGGCATCGCATCCGTTCACCGGCGGAACCTATGTCTCGACATGGGATCCCACGAATCTCAATCACTGGCAGTCGCACTTCGTCCAGAAGCCTGACAGTATTGGGATCGGCCAGACCCGAAAACTGCTTGCCATGGAACTCTATCGGAACGGCTGGTATGAATGGTATCCGATGCTTCCAGTGGAAGAAGGAGCCGGAGATTCCATGTATGTGAGGATCTCGGCAACCGTTGGTGCAGGCCTCACGAAGGCTGCTCCGGCGGCGAAGTACCGGGTCTTCGCACCGGGTGTCCCGGGTTCCAAGGATACCGTCGTTAGTCAGAACGGCAAGACGGCTGGTGCGCGCGGTGTTGCAGAAATCCAGCTTGGTTCCTTCTGGTTCCTCCGCGGCGGACGTGACTCTAAGAAGGACACCGTCCAAGGCGCAGGCGCGGCGATCTTCGGCCACGTGCGCGTTGAGGTAGACACGGCTGCTGCAAACTTCGCGGGTCTTGATACGCTCGCCCTGGTTGCGGATGCTATCCTGGTCTACGAACAGGAGCGGCCAAGTCAAACGGTAGGTGTGGAAACGGTCAGCGACATACCGACCGAGTTCGCGCTCTCCCAGAACTATCCGAACCCGTTCAACCCGAGCACAAATATCCGCTTCGCACTCCCCATTCGGGCGAGTGTCGAACTGAAGATATTTGACCTGCTTGGACGCGAAGTTCGGACCCTCATCAAAGGCGATCAGATCAATCCGGGTACGCACACTGTCGTATGGGACGGCCGCAACAGCGCGGGCCAGACCGTTGCGACCGGCGTGTATTTCTACCGGATCGATGCCGCCGGATTCATGCAGTCCAAGAAGATGCTGCTGATCAAGTAAGCCAGCCGCATCACAGTACGCAGAAAACCCCGGGCCTCCCCCGGGGTTTTCTGTTGTTACTCCCTTCCCTCCCATGTGTGCTTTTTTGTGGGTATCTTTTTCTGACACCGAGATCCAGTACGTAGTATTCCCATGACCCTTCGCATCCTCCTCGTGTGCACTCTAGCGGCATCGGCCGCCGGCTGCTATCCGGAACGAAAGGAATCGCCGACGACCGGCGAACTTCAGGTTCTCATTCCGGAATCGGCCGCCCCGCCACTCATACGGGAAGTAGAATCTTTTCTGGGAGTATACGGCCTGCACGGCGCACATATCACGTACCGCGTCGTTCGATCGCAGGAGGCGATCAGCCGATTCATCCTCGACACCGCGCGTCTCATCTTTACGACGCAACCACTCTCCAAGGCGGAAGAAGACCTGGTCCGCAATACTGCCGGATCGCTCGCGTCGATCGTTGTGGCCTACGACGGGATTGTCGCCGCTGTCCATCATAAGAACCCGGTTGAAAGGATCTCCGCCGCCGAAATTCGGAAGATCGTCGCCGGGAACGTCACTCACTGGGAGGACTTGCAGGACCACCGGGGTAAACGAGGAAGGATCGTCGTCATTGTGGAGGATTCTTCCGACGCCGAAGTATATCTCGAGCAGAACCTTTTGCGGGGCGCCCCCGTGTCTGTCAATCACCGATCAGCGCACGGAAGCCTCGAAGTGCTTCGTGGAGTCGTGTCGGATGAGAACAGCCTCGGATTCGTGGGGCTGTCCTGGATCGATTCGGCGCGCGTCCCGGCAAAACTCCTTGAGGTGTCCGCTTCCGGATTCGATCCCGACACAGTGTATGCAATTCCAGCCGAGGCACTGGGCAAATTCTACGGTCCCCACCCTGCTCACATTTACCGTAATTACTACCCCTTCAAGCGGGGCATTCACATGTACACCAAGTCCTTGAAGGGAGACCTTGCTTCGGGATTCGGGACCTTTGTGGCGGCAAAGGAGGGTCAGCGGGTCTTCCTGGAAACAGGACTCGTTCCTGCCACCCAGCCCATTCGACTCCGGCCGTCCCAATAACGAAGCACTAGCGGAAACCTCCGAACAACATGGCCCGTCAGACGACGGGCCCTGCTGTGTACAGCCGGCAAAAGCTCTCTGATTTTCCTGTCCGTCTTTGCCCTTGCTAGTGGATCGGACCTGGCGCTTAGAGATCAGGTCCCAATGAGAAGTAATAGACCGGAGCGCTGAAGCCGCTCCAAGTGAACCGCCACGCCACGTCGATCCTGAGCGGCATGCCGAAGAACAACAATCGCGTGCCGTAGCCTGTGCCAATCAAGAGGTCGCGAGTGACCGTGAATCCATACTGGTCTTTGCCAAAACCTTGCCACGACTTCGTGTTCGACCATGCGGAGCCCAAATCGACAAATGCGGTGCCGAGGATGTTCTGGAACCCTATCGGCAAGGGTCCAAAAATGAGATAGCGCACCAACGGAAATCGCAGTTCGAAATTCATCACGGCAAAGCGCGTGCCATTCATCGCATTGTAGTTGTAACCTCGCACCGGAAGAACCGGCGTCAGGAACATATAGTCTTCGATATCGACGATGGGAATGGAACCCCCGTCAAACGAACGGTTGATCCAACCATCCGTTCCGCCGATGAAAAAGAACTGTTGGTCACGTCCATTGCTTAAACCGGCGGAAGTCCTGAACATGAACACCAGCTCTTGAGCCCACTTCGAATACGACCGATAGTCAAACGTGTAGGTTTGAAGGTCCAGCGCGCTGCTCATGTATCTCGTCGATCCGTAGAAGGCAAGGTTGAACCGTGACCCGTTGTTCGGACCGAACCATCCTCCCTGCCAGAGGGAATTGTCGTGGACATACGACACCGACGGCAGAACGAAAGAACGCCTTTGCGACGTTCGGAAGGGATTATCCAGGTCTTCGCGCGAGAGATTCAGCCATGTCAGGTCCACATCGACGCGGTTGAATCGGTCGATGGGATACGATGCGATACCACCAAGTCCCCAGACGCGAAATCGGTACATGGTGTCCCCCAGGAACAGGAACCTTGCGCTATGGAACGCATTGAATCCGTAGTCGATGCGTGACGGCAGGTATAAGTACGTCAACCCATAGTCGCTGTTTTTCAGGTCGAGAAGAAGATTCGTGAGGAACACGATGCGATGGTCTCCCATCATGTCACTGAACGCCATCACCGTCGACCCTTCGAGGCCGAAGAACGTGTTGTAGCCGGCGGACCCGTACACGAGATCGGGCGTGAAATTCAACTTGTACTTTCTGGGTATATAATTCCCTTCAGTGTCCCGGCTATCCGACACTTCAAATCGGGTCTCCGGCGCCCGAGAGTTGGACGCCGTGTCCTTCCGCATGTGCTCTTCACTGAACACGTAATTCCTCAGGTCAACTCTAGACGCAGTGCGGTACTGCATCTCCTGGTCCGACGTGTCCGCCAGGATCACCAGATTCTCCTGCACGGCAACGGTATCGGAGGACACGGTTGTACTCGTTATCTGCTTCGGCCGCTCCGCCACGGGCAGTCCGAGCCGCTTCTTGAAGAATTCCGTCGGCTCAAGCCGGTCGACCGATAACCGTCTCTCGAA
>MHAK01000111.1 GCA_001802945.1 Ignavibacteria bacterium RIFCSPLOWO2_12_FULL_56_21
CGATGCATCAAGGGAACGAACAGCCCGCGGACAGGCAGGTCGGACCATTCTCGCGTCATTCCCGATGTGAATATCAGCACGCGTCCAGCTCCGACGCGAAGGTCTGCAAGAAAGACCTGACCGTCGGAAAGGGTCATCACTGGTGCGGTCCCCGCAGGCATGCGTACGGAAACCCTGCGAAGAATCTCGGGTGACTCGGGGGCTTGGCGTGCGCGGTCGCCCGAAGGCCGGCTTCCGCCGGCAGCGAACATTCCGCTGACGAGAGGATGTGCAAGATCGACAGACGTAAAGGTGAGGAACGAACCACTGGCGACAGAAGCGCCGTTTGATGCGTCAATGGCCGTCGCGCCAAATGCCGCAAGGGCCGGACCGAAGGACGAGGCAACGGCGGACGGCGTGCCGGGAAACACAACGAGCCCGGCGCCCGATTGAACGATCGCTTGGAGCCGCGTGAGGAGGTCCGGGGAGATCGGAGCGCCGGCGGCAAGGAACATGACGTCATAACCGTTCAAGACGGCGGCCGTCATTCGTGCCGGGTCGATTGTCGTCAATCGAAAAACAGTGGTAACTGAACCGGTGCGGGTTGCCAAGGCTAGATGAAGATATTTCAGATCGGACTCGGAACCGATCAACAGGACACGGATTTCCTGAGGAAGCCGAAGAGCAAAGTGGAGTGTGTTGTCGAAGTCCAATTCGTCTCCGTCCAGTCGAACCGAGCCTGTCAGGAGACCGCTGCGGCGCGGGGTGGCAGTGAGCGTAAACGAACGCGACGAGCCCGACACAATATCCGACACGCGCTGGTCCATCCGTTCTCCGTCGAGGAACACGCTCACGTTCGCGGGAATCGTTCCGGAAGTGCCCCGATGCGTTACGGTCGCCTCCACTTCGACGGGTTTTCCAGGCTCAGCTATGGCCGAGGTGAATCGAAGGCCGGAAAGGGAGAGATTATGCCCCTGTCCGGAACCGATCGGGACAAGAAAGAATCGGGTCGATCCGTCAAAAAGCGACTCCCGCCCCGGGGAGTGGAGAGGAAACAAAGATCGTTGAAGATCGGAAATGACGTAGACCTCTTTGTTGGGATTCACGGACTGCGAGAGAAGTCCTGCCGAGGTCCGTAACGCCGCGTGAAGGTCCTTCGTCAGGGCGCTCGTACGAATCGCACCGATCTCCTGGCGCACGACGGATGGGATCCGGGAATGTGCGGTGATCTCGTCGATAGGCGTGCCGGCCCGGGACAGCGGAAGCAGAGCGACATCGTCGCCGTCTTCGAAGGCATCGAGGATGCGCTCAGCGGCATTCCGGGCTTGTTTCAGCAGCTCTCCGTGCTCATCGGAGCCGGTCATGCTGTACGAATCGTCCACTACCAGGACCGCGGAAGTCCGTGTTGCGGAACCGAGAGCCGATGGGACAGACCCCTCAAGCGTCGGACGCGAAAAAGCGATCACCAGGAGGATGATGATCAGCATGCGGAGCAGGAGGAGGAGAAGTTGACGCAGTCGGATCTTGCGGATCCTCGACTTCTGAAGTTCCTTGAGAAATGCGAGAGTACTGAACTCCACCGTCCGCAGGCGCCTGAGCGTCAGCAGATGGAGCACCAACGGAATGGCCGCCGCGAGAAGGCCAAAAAGGAAAAGGGGTTGGAGAAACATCATGAAGGGTGATGAT
Source organism: Ignavibacteria bacterium RIFCSPLOWO2_12_FULL_56_21 (assembly GCA_001802945.1). Lineage (GTDB taxonomy): Bacteria > Bacteroidota > Ignavibacteria > UBA10030 > UBA10030 > 2-02-FULL-55-14. The sequence continues at coordinate 1,666 of MHAK01000111.1, forward strand.
ACTACAAAAGGCGGATGTACGAAGACTGCATGACAATCAACGTACGCCGAAGTGGAGGGAAATGCAAGGAAAGGAGACGAAATACCAAATTACAAGAGCCAACTGACAAACACATTCCAACTTGTTCCTACCCCTTGCTCTTCACGCGCAGCCTAAATCCCTTGCCATGGACGTTCGCGATTGTCACCGAGGGATCGGCGGCAAGATATTTCCGCAGCCGCGTTATAAACACGTCCATACTGCGGCCTGCATAGTAGGAATCATCCTCCCAGATCGTCTGGAGCGCTTCCTGCCGGCCCAGGGTTCGATTGCGCCTCTCGCACAACAATCTCAACAACGCGGCTTCCCGTTCGGTCAACCGTCGCGAGCGGCGTCCTCGTGTCAACGTATTTCGCTCCAGGTCGAACGAGAACGACCCGAGCACAAACGAGCCCGCCTGCTCCTGTTCGCCCTGACTGCGGTTCGACCTCTTCAGCACGGCTCGCACCCGGAGGAGCAGTTCCTCCACGCTGAACGGTTTCGTCACGTAATCGTCCGCCCCGATGCGCAGCCCTTCCAGCCGGTCCTCTTTCAGCGAACGTGCGGTAAGAAATATGATTGGAACCTCGTTTCGCGCGGCACGCACCTTTCGTGCGAGCGCAAATCCGTCCAGCTTCGGCATCATGATGTCGAGAAGTACAAGGTCGCAGCCGTTCTTTTCCAAGAAACGCAGTCCTTCCTCGCCGTCGACGCACCTCTGCACGCGATACCCGTGGAGTTCGAGGTGTTCCTGCACCATGAATCCGAGATTGGCGTCATCCTCGACGAGAAGGATCGTCATCACGCCGTCCCCCGTTCCGATTGAGGTAGAGTGACACGGAAGGTCGTCCCTTTGCCCGGTATGCTTTCGACCGCGACACTCCCGCCATGCGCCTCAGCAACCAGCTTCACATAGCTCAAGCCAAGACCGAATCCCTGATGTTCCTGGTCGGAGTGTGACGGACCCCGATAGTACTTTTCAAACACCCTGTGGAGATGCTCGGGTGCAATTCCGTTGCCATTGTCCGCCACCTCAACAACCCACGTATCCTTCAGTGCAAATGAACGAACATCGATGATTGGCGTTGTCGACGAGTACTTCAGCGCATTGTCGAGAAGATTCAATAGAATATTTTCCAAATGAAGCCGATCGCCGACAATGCGGTCCGGCGATGATTCAGCATGGACGGTGATGCGGCCGCCACGATCTTCCGTGCGGAGCGCGACCGACTTCACGGCGTCGGCGATCAACCGGCGGACGTCGACCATATCTTTGCGTAGGTCGACATTTCCTTCTTCAAGCGCCGCGATTTGAAGGATCTTCTCCACGCGCTGTCGCATCCGCTCGTATTCGTCCCTGATGATCCCTGCATAACGCCGGACTCGCGAACGCGGCCTGCCGGACTGTAAGCGTTCGATCGCTTCAGCGGCGAGCGAGATCGTCGACAGAGGCGTCTTGAATTCGTGCGTCATCGTGTTGATGAAATCTGTCAACCGGATGCCAAGCGCCTTTTGGCGTCGGATCGTTATAAGGGCGGCAGCAAAGCACGCTATGATGATAACGGTAAAGAGCGCACTGGCAGCGAATTCAGGCAGTACAAGCAACATCAGGTGTGAGGATGAGCCGGGGAATCTTACGTGCAGGGTGCGTCGAGGCACAAAGATCTCGCCCGGCAAAAGGAGAACGGAGTATTCGCTCATGCGCACAGCCTCCACTGATGCGCTTGTGCGCTGCATGACCGGAGGCGAAGCGAGTGAAGCGGAAACGGCGAATTCATACGGAAGTTCGATTCCGTTCGATCGGAACGTTTCGCCAAGCACCGAATCGACGAAGGCTGCGGAGAATCTTTGTTCGAACGGAGGGACCGGCTTATCGGCAAGTCCCGCAAAGACCTTGGTGATCATTCCGTAACGCTGGTCAGGAGTTCCTGAGGAGACGAACCACCGCTCCGGTTTTCCCTCTTCCTTGCGGACAACGCTTGACATACTGTCCGTCGTGAATTGAATATAATATCCCGTTCCCGTCGTTCGCTGTCGCGGTAACGGCAGAGCATAGTCCCCCCGGTCCCGAAACGTCTGGACGAGTACGGAATCAAGCTTTCCCGTCAGGTCGTACATACGTATCGTCACCTTGTTGGGTTTTTCGAGACGATACCGGAATACGCTGTCTTCCAGCGAGGTCGCGCCATAGGCACCGACGGAATTGCCCGATGACCTCTTCCCATCGGTGGGCACCCAATACCGCACGAAGTCGTCGCGCACCTCGGCATTGACGACCATCAACCGATTCCTGGGCTGACGGCCTGTCTGGGGCGGAAGACTGTCGGCGCCGACGTTGAACAAACCGGTCATCGCGGAGTGTCCCATCAGTCGCTCATTGAGTTGCGCGAACGACGTGAAGACGCCCTGCCGAAAATTCTGCTCCCGGAGCGTGAATGCATCGCGGAGAAGCGAATACTGCACGTAAACCAATCCCGCCAGGCCGACGAGCATGAGGCCGAGAAGAAGCAGTATGGTGCGGGAAGAGAATTTCATGATCGTCAAAGTACGCGGAGGGGTTGTGAAATGCCAGACCTTTAACATTCGTTAACAGTCGATAACACTGTTTAACGTGCGTCCCTGCATCATTGCCCGTATGTTATTCGTCAATGTCAACGTCACAATTCCTGGAGAGACTTGTTATGCGCGTCCTACACACATCCTTCCTCTTTCTCATTGTTCTTTCCGCTGTCGCGGCCGCCCGTCAAGACCAACAGCCCGGTGTGCGCAGGATGCAATTCAACTCCGACAACGCATTCTTGTTGAATGAAGTCGGAGCGGTCATCACAGAAGAACAAGGCGTTCTGAAGGTCATAATGGTCGGACCAAAGGAGCGGCGGACGAAGGGCTCGGAAGACGCCGACCTCTTTCGCGGCGACGAGGTGATCATGGTGAACGGGAAGCGCATGAAAGGGATCAATGACCTGCAGGACGCCTATGCAACGACAACCGCAGGAAGCGAATTCAAGATCGGCGTTCGGAGGAATGAGGAAAGGGCCATCGTTACGGTTCTCAAGGCGGATCCCAAAGACCTGCCTCAGAGGCAGTTGATCATGGCGGGAGGATTGCCGGGGGGCGGCGAAGCGCTTCCCGCGCTTGGACTGATGCTCCGCAACGGCAAAGATTCCGTGATCGTTCATAGGGTCCTGCCCGCAGGACTTGAAGTCGTGCGGAACTCGCTCAAAGAAGGCGATCGCATAACAGCGCTCAACACCACGAAAGTGAATGATGTGAAGTCATTCGTCGACGTCTGGGACGTCATGAAGCAAGGCGATCAGGTGACGTTGACATATCAACGTGACGGAAAAGAACGAAACCTGGAATTCAAGAAACCCCGCCCGATGGGCGGTCCAATGATCATACGACAATGACGACAGTGCGTTTTCGGTTCCGAAACTGGTTGATCCTCCTCCTGTGCACTCTGACATGTGCTTCCGGCATTTCCGTCGCACAGGTCAATTACAACCAAAGGGACGATAAATACCGATTGCTCGGACTCAAACGGGCAAAAGAAGCGTTCGAGGTTGCCAAGCGTGATTACGAACGGCAGAACGGGCTCTTTGGCAAGGGGCTCATTTCTCAGATCGAGCTGGATAGGTCGCACAATGTGTACTCCGATGCCGAGGTCAATTACCAGCAGTCTCTCCTGGCGGTACTCTTCGAGATGCAATTCGTTACCGTTCACGGCGCCGTCAAGTATCAATCGCCGGACGGATCAAAATGGGTGCGGCTGACCCTCGCCAATACGTCCGGCGGGGGAGAGGAATTTCAAAAACTCCTGGGGATCGAGGACAGACTCTTCCGCTCGCTTCAACCGGATGTGATCAGTTACGTGTATGTCTCCCTGGCGAATCAGGAAGGAGCTGTGATCAGCCAGCCGTATGAGGCTAAAGTCGAACGCCTCCGCTTCGGATCGCCCAAGGAACTCAGGTTTCAGTTGCTCCAGGACCTGGACGCGGTCAGCGTCAACCTCATCTACGGAAACGGAACGACGCGGTCGATGAAGATCTTTCTTCAGAAAGACAAATCGGCCAACAAGGTCCTCGTTCAGTCCCAGCAGTTTTCACAGGAAGGTGAGCTCGGAACCTCAGCGACATACGACCTTACTCTCGAACTCTTCAGCGCCGCGAACAGTACGTTCAGTCTCGAAGTGATAAACCTTCCTCAACAGATCAACAGACTTTTCCGGGATGTGGCGAGCAACGCCCGGTTGAGCCAGTTCAAGTTCACGGAAGCGTCAAACAGCCGACGTGCCGCTCTTGAGGTCACGCTTCCCGACCGGCCCACGGAAGCCGTTCCCATGGACTCCGCGATCGCATTCTATGTGCTCGTTGTACCGACAGATCGGAGCGGAGAGATCTTGTCGAAAGTCAATACGCGTTGGGCGCTGGCCGATATCGAGCGCCTGGAAGTCGGATACGTGAGACTCGAACTCGTTCCCCGGGGCAAAGGAAGGCTCATTGTCAAAGCCCCACAGCTCTATCACACGGTGCGGCCGGGAGAATCCGTCGAAGCGACAATCGACATCCTGAATGAAGGAACGCGGCGATTGGACAATGTTCAGGTGAAGGTCGACGCGCCGTTGTTATGGGGAAAGGACGTGGTCCCGACGATCATTCCGTCGATCGACATCGGAGAAGAAAAACGCGTGACGATACGTGCGACCCCGTCGGACGACGCATCCGTCGGAAGGTATGAGCTTCGTCTCAGGACAAGTGCTTTGTCGGACAATGAACCCGTGAATGCAGAGGACAAGACCCTCACCGTGGAGATCGCAGCAGAGACGAATGTGTGGGGAACCGCGCTGCTCGTTGTGGTCATCCTTGGACTGGTTGGAGGAATGGTGATATTCGGTATCAGGCTCTCAAAACGTTGAATGGCTCGATGAAAAGAATCACCACGAAGTTCACCAAGTGAGATAGAAATGAGTTCCTTATTCGTGGCTCTCGAGTAGAAAATGTACTCACTAAGGACACTGAGAAATAATTGGTTCACACCCTTCTTGGTGTTCTTAGTGGTCCAAACATCTTTCATCAAGCTCTTCAAGTACCAATTTTCCCTTCGTGTCCTTCGTGGGAAAATCTTCTAACCATGCTATACAACAGGAGGCACAATGAACGCAACGCAACCTGCACCGATGCTCGAAGCCCGCGGCCTTGTCAAGCGGTATGAGGACGGCGTGCTTGCACTCGACCTCGTTTCCTTTGCCGTTCGGGCAGGGGAAATCTATGCCATGCTCGGGGCGAATGGAGCCGGCAAGACGACGACAATCAACATCTTCCTGAATTTCGTCGAACCGACAGAAGGTGAGGCACTCGTAGACGGCATCGTGACGCACAAAGACCCGCTCGCCGCAAAGGAGCGCCTGGCGTATGTGTCTGAGAACGTCATGCTCTATCCGAACTTCACGGCCATCCAAAACCTCGAGTTCTTCGCGCGACTGGCAGGAAAGACGGAGGTGACACGGGATGAATGCCGCGATGTTCTGCGACGAGTCGGTTTGCAGGATGATGCGCATGCAAAGCGGTTGAAGGGATTTTCCAAAGGGATGCGCCAAAAATGCGGGATCGCAATCGCTATCCTCAAAGATGCTCCGGCAATTCTCCTGGACGAGCCGACGTCGGGCCTCGACCCGAAGGCGGGATTCGAATTCCTCAATCTGCTCGCAATACTCCGATCCGAGGGAAAGGCGATCCTGATGTCAACACACGACATCTTCCGGGCAAAGGAGATCGCCGACACGGTCGGCATCATGAGTGCCGGGCGGCTCGCGCTGCAGCGGCCTGCGAGCGAACTTGCGGGTCAGGACCTCGAGCAATTATACCTGCAGCACATGGCGGGGCATGTGGAGAGGGCTGCCTAGCGCGATATCCGTGAAGAAATACAGAATCGCCCAGTACCAATAGGAAATTGAAAAAAGCAAACGACAAATTTCAGTTTGTATCCGGAACGAACTTGCGAGGTAAACTATCCATGCTCACACTCATCATTGAAAAAGAAATCCGCGATCTCGTCAGCACGGCTCGGTTTGCCGTCACGTTTGGCATTTGTTCCTTGCTGATACTGCTTACGTTCTACGTCGGCGCGCGGACATACGCGCTTCAGACAGAGCAGTACGAAGCGGCGCGGAAAGAGCAGCTTCGCCAGTTGGAAGGAGTCACGGATTGGTCGAGCGTGCGATCGGCGAGGGTTTTCCTGCCTCCACAGCCGCTCGCCGCCCTCGTCACGGGCATCTCCAACGACATCGGACGAAATGCTGAAGTGCGCGGCCGCGGCGAAGCGAACCCCCAGGACAGTCGTTATGCGGAGGACCCGATCTATGCCGTGTTCCGGTTCCTCGACCTGGACTTTCTCTTTCAGATCCTCCTCTCCCTTTTTGCGATCTTGTTCGGGTACGACGCCGTGTGCGGGGAGAAGGAGAGGGGAACTCTGCGGTTGACGTTCGCACAGGCTGTACCGCGATCGACGTATATTCTAGGAAAACTGGTCGGTTCGTTCGTTGCGCTGGGGATTCCCCTGATTGTGCCGTTGCTGATCGGGTGCGCTATTCTGCCGATGTTGGGCGTTCCGCTTTCCGCGGAGGAATGGCTGAGACTTGCCTTCATTGTCGCCTCAGGCCTGCTGTTTTTTGGAGTCTTCCTGAACTGCTCGATCCTGGTATCGGCGCTGACACACAGGTCGTCCAATGCTTTCCTTGCAATGTTGGTCGTATGGATCATGGCCATTATCGTTGTTCCCCGCACCGCGGTCGTGATCGCAGGTCGTGCAGTCGATGTCCCGACTGTCGATGAATTGGCCTCAAAAAAATCACGGTACAGCGCCCAGTTGTTCGCAGAAGACCGGATGGCGATGGGAAAATTCGTTCCGTCGAACCCCACAGGGCCGCAGGTCATGCAGGAGTTCAACAAGTTCATGTCAAAGATCGCGGATGAGCGACAGAAGAAAATGGATGAGTTCAGCTCCAGGCTGAATGAAGAGAGGGTCAATATGCAGCGCATCCAGGAGGATCTGGCATTTGGTATCGCCCGCATATCGCCTGTGGCGTCTTTGTCGCTGGGGCTTGCGGATCTGGCTAATTCCGGCCTCGACCTGAAAGAGGAATTTCAGTCTTCCATCCAGAGGTATCAAAGATCGTATGGGGAATTCATGGTCAAGAAGACGGGCATGAATCCCGGCGGCGGCATGATCATGCGCATCACCGACGATAGCGACCGGGAAAAACCGAAGCCGATCGACCCCTCTGAGCTTCCCGTCTTCGTCTTTCAGCCGGAGACGCTCTCCGCTTCGCTGGCATCCGCACTGCCCGACTTGGGACTTCTGGCGGCATTGGCAACCGTACTCTTCCTTGCTGCAACCATGGCATTTCTTCGCTACGACGTGAGGTGAACGATGATAACGAACATGATCGGCGTGATCATTCGCAAAGAACTTCGGGCGGCGCTCGTCAGTCCAAAATTTGTTGCCAGCTTCGGCGTCTGCGCGCTTCTGATGTTGCTCAGCACGTTCGTCGGCATCAGGGAATTTCAGGCGTCGCGCGAGCAGTATGAAGCCGCACAGCGGCTCAACGAGCAGGAAATGCGCGAGCAGACGGCATGGGGGAGGCTCGGCACACGCGTTTTCCGGGCCCCCGACCCTCTGCAGATCTTTGCCTCCGGTCTGCAGAACGACATCGGCCGCTGGTCGAGCGTTGACGCGTTCAATCCGGTCAAGCTCAAGAATAGCGTCTACAGCGACGACCCTGTCTTTGCCGTCTTCCGATTCATCGACCTGGCATTCATTGTCCAGATCGTCCTGACGCTGATGGCGCTCGTCTACACGTATGATGCAGTGAATGGAGAACGCGAAAGCGGGACCCTGCAGCTGACCTTCGCCAATCCCGTCCCGCGCCATGTCTACATCCTGGGAAAAGCCGTCGGGGCATGGCTCGCACTTATCGTGCCTCTCTTCGTACCGCTGCTCATGTCGCTCGGTCTGCTATCGGTGTTCGATATTCTATTGAGCGCAGAGCACTGGTTGCGGATCGCCATCATGATGGGAGCATCTCTTGCCCTCGTCAGCGTCTTCATCATGTCGGGGGTGCTTGTCTCCGCATTGACATCCCGATCGAGCGTTTCGTTTCTTGTGTGCCTTGTTGGCTGGGTGGTGACGGCGTTGCTCATCCCCCGGGCCGGCATGATGACTGCCGGCTACCTCGTTGCCGTTCCGACGGCGGCGGAAACGGACAGCCGGTTGGACGGATTTTCCAAGGAACGATGGAACGTCCATATGAAAGAGTTGGGGGAACGATGGCGTGCAAGGAATGAACAGTTGACAGGCAAAACGGAAGAGGAACGCCGCGCCGAACGGGAAGCGAAGGAGTGGGATTGGATGGAGGAGGACGATCGATCCCGAAAACAAGTGCAACGGGACATTGACGAGTATGCCACGCGGCTCCGCGAAGATGTGCGTAACCGGAAATTGGAACAGGAACGACTCGGGTTCACGCTGGCCCGGTTCTCGCCCGTGGCCGCCTTTCAGCTTGCGCTCATGAATCTTGCCGGCACAGACATGGGAATGAAGGCCCGGTTTGAGGACGCATTGACGGAATACCGAAAGACGTTCAATACGTACCGCGATGCGAAGGTGAAAGAGTCAGGCACCTTTGGAGGTATTCGCATTTCGTTCGATTCTCAGCGCGGCATGAAGATCGAACAAGGTCGGGAGGAGACACTGGACTTGGCGGAGATGCCAAGATTCAGCGACCCGCGAGTTCCGTTGAGAGATGCATTCTCAGCGGCACTTGTTGATATCGGTTTGCTGGTAGGCGCGGCTCTTCTGGCATGTGCCGCTGCTGTCGCCGCGTTTCTCAGGTATGATGTGCGCTGAATGCAGGGCAGTTCCGGTATCGCCGCGGTGATCCGGAATCCGTTGAAACTCGGGCCAACTTTCGATACTTTGCAGTGCTATGCAACGTTGGTCCTCGATTGTTCTCACTCTCCTTTTGATTGCATCGGCGGTCTTCGCTCAGGGGACCGTTACGACGTCCGGTCCGGGACGTCCTTCCTCTATTATAGTCCCTGAACTCAGCGGCGAGAAGGCCCGTTTCGTCAATCTTGTGCGACATTCGCCGGTCAGACGCCCGCGCGTCGGACTCGTCCTCAGCGGCGGCGGGGCGCGAGGCATCGCATCCATCGGCGTCTTCCGCGCCCTTGAACGGCACGCCATCACTCCCGATCTGGTCGTCGGTACAAGCATCGGCAGCATCGTCGGCGGCCTGTTCGCGACCGGGTACACCACGGCCAATCTTGAAAAATTGGCCCTCGAGACCGATTGGGCCGAGGTTCTCAACTACAACGATGACGCTCGCCGCCGGGACATGTTCCTCGATCAAAAGCTCGCGGATGATCGCAGCCTCCTCGTCCTTCGTTTCGACGGCTTCGTGCCGATTATTCCTGCCGCATTCTCCACGGGCCAGCGTCTTACGAATTTTCTAAACCTTCTGGTCCTCCAGGGGACATACCACCCGAAGACGAATTTTGACGACCTGCGCGTCCCGTTCCGCGCAATGACGACCGATCTGATCTCGGGAAAGCCGTACATTTTCAAGGATGGCGACCTGTCGCAGGCCCTGCGGGCGAGTGTTGCCGTGCCTCTGCTGTTCAGCCCTGTGCGTCTGGGCGACAAGGAACTCATGGACGGCGGCCTGCTCTCGAACATGCCGGTCGACGTCGCCCGGAGTGAAGGCATGGACATCGTTGTCGTTGTCGATGTAACGAGTCCGCTGAGGCCGGATTCCCTGGTGAATGCACCGTGGGAGGTGGGGGAACAGATCATGGGGATTATGATGCAGGCGGCCAATCGCGAGGCGCTACGCCAAGCCGACATTGTCATTACTCCGGAACTTGGCGGACATCTTTCATCCGAATTCTCCGGACTCGAATCGTTGATCGATGCGGGGGATGCAGCAACGGAGAAGGTCCTCGCCAAGTTCGATTCTCTGTTCGAATCGCGCAGCGCTGCAATGTTCCGGGCGCACTCCGGGGCTGCCCACCCGCAGTGCACGATCGTCTACGACACGACGGTGTTTCAGACGCCGCATCGCACGGCCCTGGACGCGTTGACGCACCGCGACACGGTTGAAGATTGCGACCTTCGGCGCGTCGTCACAGGGCTGTACGGTTCCGGCGATTTCGAAAGCGTGGCAGCCGAGATTTGGCCGCAAGTGGACGGCGACAGGATTGTGATGAGGGGCGTCCGTCATCCGGTCGTTCGCGGAGTGGATTTCGAGGGCGTCCAGGAGGTTTCCGTCGATTCGCTGCTGGAGATCGCATCGCCGATTCTTGGCCGTCCGATGAATGCCCAAACCGTGACCGGTGTGTTCGAGAACATTCTGGCGAAATATCGTGAGGCGGGACTTTCCCTCGCAGAGATTCGTTCCGTGAGCTTCGATTCACTCGGCGGACGTGCTCGCATAGTGATCGATGAAGGCATTATCAACCTTATGACGATCCGCGGCACGAAAAAGACAAAGGACTATGTGCTCTGGAGGGAGTTGCCGTTCAAGGCGGGTGACGTCTTTCGCGTGGCGAAGGTCGCCGAAGGCCTGTCCAATCTTGCAAGCACAAACCTTTTTGAACAGGCGTCGATCACCGTTGAGCGGGAAGGGGAAGAGGACCGCCGTCGCGTCATTGTCATCAACGCACGCGAGCGATATACCGAACTGATCCGTCTCGGCCTCTACGTAAATAATGAACGTGGCATCCAGCCCTCGGTCGACATGCGCGACGAGAATTTCCTTGGCATCGGCGCCGAGCTTGGTCTTCGCGCATTTGGCGGTACGCGGAACGAGAGCTACATAGCGGAATTCAAGGCAGTTCGCATCTTCAATTCCTATCTCACCTCAAGTTTACGCGCATACATGATCAGCCGCGACATCAACACGTTCACGGATGCGACGGGTTTGCGTGAGGACCGCTTTAACCGCGTACGGACGGGCGAGATACGCGAGGTCCGTCGCGGCGGATCGTTGAGCTTCGGTACGCAACTGGAACGCCTCGGCAACGTCACAGTCGAAGGACGGCTTGAACGTCATCAGGTATACAACATTTACAACGAGCCCGTCGTCAACCAGTCGTATGACATTTCCTCCATACGGTTTGGCACGAGAGTCGACACCGAGGACCGGTATCCCTTCCCGACCGAAGGAATAGATTTTCAGTTCATGTATGAGACGGCGTTGGTCAAGACTCCTGGGTCGGTCGGGTTTACCAAAATGCTTCTGACGTATGAGACTGTCCGCACGTTCGCGGGATCGCATTCGTTCCGTCCAAAATTCACGCTTGGTCTTGGGGACGAAGCGGTGCCGACGTCCGAACAGTTCACGCTGGGCGGCTGGGAGAGTTTTTTCGGCTACCGCGAGGATAACGCCCGCGGGCGCCAGTTGTTCTCGGCAAGCCTGGAATACCTGTACCGGCTGCCGTTCAAAGTCTATTTCGACGCCTATGCCACTGTCCGGTACGACATCGGCTCGATCTGGCTGCGGCCGGAGGAGATCCGGTTGATCGACCTCAAACACGCCGTGGGTGTGGGGTTGGCGTTCGACACGCCCGTCGGTCCGGCGACGTTCGCGCTGGGGCGGAGTTTCTTCCTCAGAAAAGACCTTCTGGAAAAACCGGTTTCCCTCGGACCGTTGCTGGCATATTTCAGCATTGGATTGAGACTAAATTGAAACTCCTGGCATCGCCGACCTGTGGATACATGGGATGAAAAACCCTTTCCAATCGATGTCGCCCAGGGCGATCCGCGCGACCTATGCCGGCGCCGCGATCGTGGTCCTCATGTTGGGCACAGCCAAATTTTACCAGACGATGTACGTTCGTCCGATCGGTAACGATCAATGCAGGTGGGCGGTGATTGAACGAGGTGAATCGCGGCTTCTGATCACCGACATCGTGCGTGGGGGGCGTGACGGATAGGGTGGGTATTCGGGACGGCGATATACTTTGTCGATGCGCCGGGGTTCGGTCTGGGACTTGAACGGGGGCCGGTGTTCGAAGATGAATCCAAGCGGAGTGCAATTCGGCGAGGAGACGGTGAAACAGCTTGTGAAGACGCAGCGTTCCCGACCGTCTGGACGAAAACGCTGATATTCCATCGTTTCAATATTCCATCATTCCTTTATTCCTACTATTTCCATGACAACAAAAACCCCCGCTTCAACCGCTGATGTTCCGGCGGAATCGCTCGAAAAGATTGCATATGCATCTGTCGCGGACATACCGACGCAAGAGCCGAACGACCGCAACCGGCTTGGTTACTGCGTCTGGTCGTGGTTGAAAGACAAAAGAGGAACGCTGACTGAAGCGATCCGAAATTCAGGCGTTCGCACGACCATGCCGCTCGACAAGGTTGAGCACACCGTGAAGTCGCACCTCGCATCCCGCGGTTTTCGCGTCTGAGTGCCTGCAATGGATCTCGGACTGAAGAACAAGGTAGCAGTGATTTCCGCCGCTTCTCAAGGGCTCGGGAAGGCAAGCGCTCTGGCTCTTGCCGCTGAGGGGGCGCGACTCGTGATATGCTCCCGCTCGAAGGAGCGCATCGAAGCCGCGGCCCACGACATTGAAGTGTCGACGGGTGCAAGGGTCGTTCCGGTGGTTGCGGATGTCGCGCGCCCCGAGGATGTGGAGACGTTTGTAGCAACGGCAAAAAAACAGTTTGGAACCGTCCACGTGCTCGTGAACAACGCCGGTGGACCGCCGGTCGGCGACATCCTGTCGATGCCCGATGACGAATGGAGGAGGGGATTTGAACTGACGCTCATGAGCATGGTACGATTGACCCGCTCTGTGCTTCCCATGATGATCGCCCAGAAATGGGGCCGCGTCATCACGCTGACCTCCCTGACGGCAAAACAACCGATCAACGAGCTGTTGTTGTCGTCAACGTACCGGCCCGGCATCTCAGGATTGACGAAGGTACTCTCCGGCCTTTACGCCCAGCATAATGTCACTGTGAATTCGGTCCTGCCGGGGCATACTGCAACGGCGCGCCAAGTCGACCTGGCCACGTCGAGGGGAGAGAAGATGGGATTGAGCGCAGAGCAGTATTTTGCCAGTGTGGCCAAAGATATCCCCGCCGGACGTCTCGCGCGCCCAGAGGAGATCGGAAATGTGGTGGCTTTCCTTGCGTCGGAAAAGGCGAGCTATATCAACGGCGTAAATCTGCTGGTGGATGGGGGATTTGTGAAGGGAATCAATTAGCAGGATGGGAACAGCGCAAAGTTGGTGAATAGTGAATAGGGGGAGTGCTTAAACACTTTTGCGCTTTTTGTGCTTTTTTGCGGCTCGGATTCTAAGCAAGGCATCGCGTATTTACAGCAACCCATAATCCACACATTCAAATCCCTCCTTTACCTCTCTTCTCGTCTCCGTAAATCTCTTCCCGATCAAGTGTTCATATTCCGGGAAGTACGTATCTCCCTCGAATTCTCCCTCGACGAACGTAAGATACATCCCGTGCGCGATCAAGATGGTCTGCTCAAAGACCTTTCCTCCACCGATCACGAAAAGGAGATCGACTTTTGCGAGTGCTGTCAACGCCCGCGGTAATTCGGCATAGCATTCCACTTCGTTCAGCGGCCGATGCGTCAGTACGACGTTCCGCCGATCAGCTAACGGGGCGCCGATCGATTCAAACGTCGTGCGTCCCATCAACACCGCGTGTCCGACGGTCAATTGCTTAAACCGCTTGAGGTCTTCAGGCAGGTGCCACGGCGTGCGTCCGTGGAGTCCGATGACGCGATTGCGGGCAAGGGCGGCGATGAGGTAGATCTTCAATGCTTGAACGATCCAATCTTGAAAAGATTACCCATGAAGGACACAAAGTCACATTATGATGATAGGGTGGACGTCACGAATTTCATGAACCTTTATTTCTCGGTGGCCCTTCGTACTTCTTGGTGACCCTTCGTGGTCGAATCTTTTTGAACGAGATCTACCTACTGACGCTCAAACACTGAAGATCGCCAAGCTCTCCGGACGCGCGAGCAGAGGTTCGATGGTGTGTTTCAGCCCCAGCTTCGGAAGTTTCGCCAGGAATTCCTTCAGTTCTCCCGACAGCACCGGCTTCCCTTCCTTCACCCTGACCAATTGCTCCGCTGCAAGATAAGCGAGGAGGCCCTTTTCGTCCCCGGAAGCAAGCATACGGACCAGTTCGGTCTCGATGCGTGACAACACGAGTCCGTTGATTCGATAGTCTTTGAAGGCCTGCCATGTGTTCGGCACCCACCGTCCGACGATCTCGTTGCCGATGATGTTGGCGTATTCGCGGATCTCAAACTGCGCATGGGGGTCCATACGAAGCCACAGGAAATGGAGAAGATTGTGCAGGTCCACTTTCCAGTACGATTCGGTGTAGGTGGAGAGCGGAAGGTCCTTCCGAGCTTGTTCACGCGCTACGCCGAGGTTCAGCCGCTCTTCATACACTCGACGCGCATGCTCCTGCAGGTTCTTCTCCTCACCGCTGAGTTTCGCCCCCAGCGTCTCATCCATCCAACCCTCGCTTCCCTGCTTGTTGTCCTTCGACTGCTTTCGCCACTGGTCGGGGGGCGTCCGCTGAGCCGCGTCGATGGCAACGGAATAACGGGTCGAATATTCGTTCACGTTGGCCGTCCGATGTCTGATCCATTGACGCCAGCAATCCATCGGTACGCGCACATGCAGCTTGATCTCGCACATCTCGAACGGAGTCGTGTGCGCATGACGCATCAGGTAGCGGATCAGCGCCCGGTCTTCCCTGAGCTTCTTTGTGCCCGAGCCGTACGACACTCTCGCCGCCTGCACAATGGCGTCGTCCGTTCCCATGTAATCGACGACTCGCACAAACCCGTCGTCGAGAACGCGGAAGTCTTTGCCGAGCACTGCATCCAGGGCTTCACTGCGAAGCCGGTGAAGCGATTCTGCGTTTTGAGTCTGATCCATTCGCTTTTCTTCGTGTCAGTCGCGGAAATTGTTTCAAAGGCCTTTAGAAGCCGTCTCAAGATTATTTGCCACAAAAGGCGCAAAAGTCAAAAAATCACTTCTCGTGCGTTTAGTGCTTTTTTGTAGCTAATTCTTTTTCCCGTTGCTGTTTCTTGAGATGGGTTGTAGTGACTTCGTGACGTTGTGGCCCCTATTGTCCTTTGCCGACATCGACGAACGAGGGGGCAATATCGACGGGAATGTCCGTCAGCCGCGCCAGCACCGCCTGCAGCTCCGGACGAATGACGCCGTACTGTTCGAGCATCGCTTTTGCCCCGATATAGTTGCCTTCCGCCTGCAGTGTCATAATATCGCCCGTCAGCTTCCGGACAGCCGGTTTGATCTTCGCCATGTCGACGCCGAAGACGCCGGACGCGTTGTTGTAGGTGAACGCCCCCTGATCAATCAGGTAATTGAACTGAAGCGCCATTCCTTTTCCGTGAGCCTCGTTGATGCCGAATCGGACGGACCGGAATACGCCGGCAAGGAATGTCGTGTAGAGCGACTGTTCGCTGTTCTTGTCCAGGATCCCTTTGTCAATAAGATGCTGCAGCGCGAAGAGTCCGGCAATATCGGCCTTCGCTTCTTCGAGTGCCGACGACAGTTCTTTCATTTCCTGACGCGCGGTTGTCTTCCGTCCGCTCACCGTGATCTCATGCGGTCCGAGGCCGTGCATCAACTCGTGGGCGAGGATATGCGTGAAGAACTGTTCGAAGGAAAGGTGCGACTGCTGATCGGACGCCAGGGCGGTCTTTGCGATCGGAACGAGAACGTTGTTGAACTTTGCCTCCTGCACGTTGTACAACATCACCCGCTTGCTTCCTTTTTTCATGATGACCCGTTCGTCGTTCGGCAGGTTGAACGCCGCGGTCTGGACTCCGGCCCGCGCTTCGCCGCCGACGAAGACCTCGTCCACCACTCTGATAGGCGCGGATCCTCCGAGTTTGGGGTTGCGGTATTTCGGGTCGATCGGAAGGTTGTTTTCGATATCCTGCAAATAGCCGCCGAATTTCGTCAGCTTGTTCGTCTCTTCATCATTCCGGACGGTGATGTAGGCTTCAAAAGCAGCCTTATAATTGAAGAGTTCGTCCATGTAGACCTCGTACGGTCCGATGGTGGGCTCCACGGGGGCGTCGATGTCCATCCATGCCACATCGCTGTCGTAGTAGTCGTTCGAAAGGAATGCAGCTGCGCGTTTCTCCAGAAACGACTTGAGCGACGCATTGTTCGTCGCGGACGCGGCTTCGCGGAGCAGGCGGGAAGCCGGTTCCAGCCATTCACGGTATTCCTCGTTGAACGGGACGGGCCGAAGCGTTCCATCTTCATTACGACGGACGACGCTGAAATATCCGCGTGCCTCGTCTTGCTTGGCTTTCGGAAGCGTTGCCGTCCAACGTTCAAATTCATCCTTCGTGATGTCTTCGGGATAGTGGTTGGCCCCTTCCGGACGGTCCGGCATGCCGTCGACGAACGGCTCTTGGTGGTCGAGCTCCGACCAGGGTCCCATATTCAGTTCGAAGAGCCGAAGGCGAAAGGCACCGACTTCGCTCTTGTCTCCGCGCAATGTTTCCAGCGTTGCGACATTCCCGCTCCACACCTGACGCAGGTAGATGCTGTCCATGTACCGGGCTGCCTCGACAAGCTTGGCGATCGCGGTCCGGTCTCCAGGCGTCAGTCGGGATAGGTCGGTGGAGAGCGTGACGGGAGCGAATCGGGCGATCTTGACCTTGAGCGAGTCGGCTGTTGTCTGATTCATGTCGGGTTTCGAACAAGATGCGAGAAAAATGATCGTGCAGGCGATGACAAGCGGTTTCATATCGACACCTTTCATTGGAAAGCTCTGGGAGGGAAAAGATTCCCACGAATCTTCCCGCCCGCAACTCTACAGGAGGTTGAGTAGGCGGGCAGGCACGAATCTACGCGAATTTTGCGTTATTTAACATGGAATCTGAACTTCATGTCAAATTCATCGCTCCGCAATCCTCTCGGCATTCCTTTCGGAAATTGCCAAAATGGTCACCTGTGGATTGACACCCAGAGAACTTGGCATGACGCTGCCGTCGACCACGAAGATTCCCGGCGCGCCGTGTACTTCACCGCGAGAACTGACGACAGATGTCCTCGCGTCCTCTCCCATGCGGCACGTACCCAGAGGGTGAGCGCTGTAGAGCGAAAGATCATTCGTGTCCCACTCTGCTTTCCCCAGGTCGTTCTCGATGACATCCGGCGATGTGAAGACCGTCGGGCGCGTATGCAGCGTCATGACATTCCTTGCTCCCGCCGCGAAATGTATACGTGCGGCGGCTGCCAAACCCTGTTTCATATACTCGCGGTCGCGGGGACCCCGTTCATACGTGAGTTCGGGACGCCCGTTGTCATTCGACCTCACGCTGCCTTCTGAATCGATCTCTTTGACGAGGACGATCGAAGCGGCGGTGTAGGAAAGTTTCTGCATGATCGACCTGTGCTCACGACCGAATCCCGGAAAGGCGAGTGCTGCGAGCACGGGCCCGACCGGCACCGCCTCGATCCAAAATCCGCCGCTGTCGCCGTTTGCGTTCAAGAACTCGTCGCACATCGCAGATTGCGGGATACCTTTCCACGAGTGCTGTGGCGAGTCATATATGCCGATGACGGCGGAGGTCAGATGGAACGTCAGGTGCTTTCCCAGATGTCCGCTCGCGCCGCCAAGTCCCGACCGCTCGAGGAGAACTGGAGACTGGACGGCGCTTCCGGCAACCACGACGGTCGGGGCCTCGATCGCGAACGTCGTTTTGGGCTTTCGCGTGGAACGTTCGAGTATGTTCCCCGTCACCCGCTTCAGGCCGCCATGGATCTCGATCCTTTCGGCACGCGCATCGGACAGCACG
Source organism: Ignavibacteria bacterium RIFCSPLOWO2_12_FULL_56_21 (assembly GCA_001802945.1). GTDB lineage: Bacteria > Bacteroidota > Ignavibacteria > UBA10030 > UBA10030 > 2-02-FULL-55-14. The sequence continues at coordinate 19,589 of MHAK01000111.1, forward strand.
GTGGCGCCAGCGGCTACTGCGTCTGCAATGTACGTAACATCGACAGATTTCTTCGCTCCTGCCGGGCAACCGAACCCGCACACGCCCAGTTGGAGGCATCCGTCGACATTCCTGCCATTCGATGCCGACCGATAGCCGAGTTTTCCGGCCCCCTCGAGGATGATGCGGTTCTGACGGTTGTGTCTGTCGTTCGTCTCCTGATGAATGTTCAGGTATCCCTCCACACGTGCAAAGTAAGGCTCAAGGTCCTTCGCAGAGAGGTCGCGTAAGCCTCGCTCAGTCTTCCAGAAATCCAGGACGAACTCGGGAGTGCGCAGAGAAGTTGTCCAGTTCACGGTTGAACTTCCCCCGACGCACCTGCCCTGCAGGACGGTAACGCCGAGGTCGTCCGTCGCGAGCCCGGCCCGCTGTTGATACAAGTTTGTGAATGCCCACTCTTCCGATTGCTGGAAATCCTGCGGTCCGAAATATCCCCCTTCTTCTACGACGATCACTTTCTTGCCGGCGGCCGAGAGGACCTTTGCCGTTGCTCCTCCGCCGCAGCCGGAACCGATGACGCAGACGTCTGCCGATTCCCGAACGGATTGGGATATGTCTTTTCCCTGAACGATCATGACGGCTCCGCGAATTCGCCGTCGAACCCGCTTCCGGTCCAGGAAGCGGGGAGCGAATAGTACACGCTGAGACTGAGCCTTTTTAGGCCCTGGAATCCCGTTCTGCGGACGGCCAGCGAACTTGTCATCCAGTCGCCCAGATACGAGTCCCGGTCCTCCGGGGTCATATTCAAGAAGGAAGAGAATCGAAAGTCAAAGATGAACGTAAAGAATGCTCCGTTGAGAACGGTCAGAAGATGATGGAATTGCTCCTGGACCTCGTGATCAGTCCCTGCAAGGAACGCATCGGCGCGGAGTGTAATCTCTTCGACCGTCGGACCATCGGCGGGAAGAGGACGGCCGATCATACTTTCCACGATAGCTTGAAGCACTGCGAATTCATGAGCATCGCAAAATGTCAGATGAGGTGACGCGGATGGAATTAATGCGCCCGTACAGCGGGAGAAGAGGCCGCCGACCGACAACATTGCGGCGCCGAAAAGTGTCTGTTTCAGAAAACGCCGCCGCTGGGCATTCGGCACGGTAACCCGGTTGTGAGCAGACTGAACTTTCAAGCGAGGGATCACAATGGAAGATTGCGAGGGAACAGTGCGCGGCCAATATACGCGTTTCTTCTTCTTCGAAAAAGGATGCGAATACTCGCGTTGATTCCTGCGGGAAAAACCGCGATACTCACGGCGTCCTTTCATGCGCAGACGAACCGTCTACCTCATATTGGCCTCATCAGCGCTGGTCTGGTCGCTGGGATTTCTGACCGCGCCGATGTTCGCTTCGTCCATCCGACCGGAAGGGGCGGTTTATGCTTTCTACGGACGTGTGTGCCATCAGCTGCCGGACCGGTCTGTGACCTGGTTTGGCGGACCTTGGGCAGTGTGTCACAGATGTTCGGCCATCTATCTTTCGTTCACTGCCGTGCTTCTCTTTTTTCCCGTTGTTCGATCTCTCGATTCGTGGAAGCCGCCTGGTCCCGCTGTGATCGTAGGGCTCCTTCTCCCCATGGCACTCGACGGACTTCTGGACTTTGTAGGGATCCTGGACGCAACGACATCGAGCAGAGTGATCACCGGAATGCTCGCGGGCGTGTGCCTTGGACTCACCGTGCCGCCCCTATTTCTTGAGGCGGTCCAACAATTGACGAAGCGCTGACGAGGAGAAGTTCATGCTAGAAAAACCCAGCAAACAACGGGCGGTTCTCCTGGGGGCCGCTATCATCGGCGCTATTTCCGGCATTCCGGGACTCAATCTCATCAATTGCTGTTGTTGTGCCGGCATTATCGTTGGTGGCATGATGAGCGTGTATTTCTATCTTCAAGACTTCCGGGCAGATTCAGCCCCCTTGGAAACGTCGGACGCGCTCGTCGTTGGACTTCTTTCAGGATTGCTGGGCGCCGTCGCCGCAACAGTGCTGACCACGATGTTCTCCTTCGTGCTTGGGCCGTTGGAATCGGAATTGATGGGTAAGTTCTACGAAAAGATGATCGACCGGTTGGTCGACGGCGGCAGCCTGCCGGCCGACTTGGCCGATCAGTTGAGGGATCAAATGGACAAATCCCTGGCCGACGCGGTCACCTTCGGCGGCATCGTTTTGAACCTGTTCCTTTCTATCATATTGTATCCGGTCTTCGGCATGCTCGGAGGACTCATTGGGTATGGGATCTTCAGGAAGAAGTCGACACCTGCTCCTCAGCAGTAGCGTTGTCATAGCCTTTGTTTGTTCGGCCCCCGGTCAATCCGGGACGTCTGATACGAACGCCGTACGAAGGGTGTTGAGCGAACAAGTAGCCGCCTGGAACGCGGGGAGCATCGACGGGTACATGCGTGGCTACTGGGAAAGCGACAGCACGGTGTTTGTGAGCGGCGGTTCACTGATCCGTGGGCACCGCACCGTAAAGGAACGGTATGAGAAGAAGTACGGCAGCCGTTCCCTCATGGGCACATTGTCGTTCGAAGAACTGTCGGTGGGATTTCTGACAGAGTCTGTCGCTCGGGCGTCCGGGATATGGCGGCTCAAACGGGAGAAGGATTCACCCTGGGGTCGGTTTACGTTGATCTTGGAAAAGAAGCCGGAAGGATGGAAGGTGACGTACGATCATACATCCTCAGGCGAGTGATGCCCCGAACAGTCTCAACGATCAAACTCCACTTCGTCACGTTGGTCAAGAATGGCGGGAGAAATAGAAAGGATCGAGGTGAAGATCCAACCGGTTGCGCTTGAAGGTCGGGTTGTTGTTCTTAGGCCGATGGAGGAATCCGATATTGACGGTCTGACATCGGTTGCGCTCGATCCGGACCTGTGGAGATACACAACAACGATCCTTCGGTCGCGCGACGACGTGGCTGAGTATGTGAAGTCCGCGCTCAACGGCTTTCGGTCGGGAACCGTTCTCCCATTCGTAACGACTCTGAAAGATGGAAGGAAGATCATTGGCAGCACGCGATTTGCCAAGATCGATACGGAGCATCGCCGTGCAGAGATTGGGTGGACATGGATCGGCCGTCCCTGGCAGCGATCGGCCGTCAATACCGAAGCAAAATACTTGATGTTGCGGCATGCATTCGAAACATGGAAATGCATGCGCGTGGAACTGAAGACGGGAACGCTGAATCAGCGGTCGCGCAACGCGATCCTCAGAATCGGCGCGAAGGAAGAGGGGATTCTCCGCAAGCACATGATCCTGCACGACGGCCGCATCCGCGACACAGTCTATTTCAGTATTCTTGACAACGAATGGCCGGCTGTCAAGACGAGGCTGGAGAGCATGATAGAGCGGAGGATGGAGTAAAAGATGGAGGCTAGGATCAACCTCGCGCAACTATCTTTAACGGAGGTTTACCCAATCCGCAACCTGCCTGCCTCACTGACGTTCATTCGGCGGGCAGGTCGACAATTTTACCCCGAGCGAGTCCGCCGTCCCTCGACTCACTTCGTTCGCTCGGGATGGTGAGCGAGCCGAAGGCGAGTCGAACCAAAGGCGGACGAGTCGAGCCCTTCGACTTCACTCAGGGCTTGAGCCTGAGTTTATCGAAGGGTCGAGGGGCCGAAATCCGCAATTGCTCTGTATCTACTTCCTCAACCTGATCCTAAACGTCGTTCCCATGCCCGGCCGGCTCTCTTTCACGTAAAGCCGACCACGGTGGTAGGACTCAATGATTCGCTTCGCAAGGCTTAAGCCAAGCCCCCATCCGCGTTTCTTTGTAGAGAATCCCGGCCGGAACACATCTTTTCTGTGTTTGGGGTCGATGCCCTTCCCCGTGTCTGTCACGTCGATGTCGACGTGGCTATCGCGATCGATCACCGCGTACGTGATCGAACCTGCTTCCGTCTCGATGGCATCGAGGGCATTTTTCGTCAGGTTTTCGATGACCCACTCGAATAATTCCCGGTTCATCCTCACAGTTGGATGTATGTCGGACGTGAGTGACAGAGACACTTTCTTGCCCGTGTGCGGAATGCGGCGCTGAAAATATTGGATGACATGGAAAATGACATCTGCCACATCTTCATTGCGCACATCGGGCTTGGAACCGATCTTTGAAAATCGCTCCGCGATCTTCTGCAGCCGAAGGAGGTCGTTTTCGATCTCATGGAGCGTCTCGGTTGCTTTACGATCCGCGGACGACTGCTCTCGCAGCAATTCCATCCAGCCGAGCAGGCTGGAAATGGGCGTGCCGAGTTGGTGCGCCGTTTCACGGGCCATGCCGACCCAAATGTTGCTCTGTTCGCTCCGTTTGATATAGCTGAAACTGATGTAGCCGATAAGAATGAACACGGCAACGACGGTCAATTCGACGAAGGGGAGGCGTCGCAGCTGCGTGATGAGGGGCGATTCTCCGTAATGGACGAAGCTGAGGATGATCGAGTCCTGGTAAGAGACGATGATTGGCCTGTGGATCATGTCCATGTCCGCGATCAATCCGTGCAGATATTCCGTTCGGTTTGCCTCCTCCATTGACGAGTCGATCGGCACGTTCCGCGTGTTCTTGATCTCCATACCTGACGGGTCGGTCTCGATCATCGGGAAGTCGATCGCGTTGACCACCTCGCCGAACACGAAACTGTAGTCTCCTTCACCGACCTTTGCATTCGCGATGTATTCAAGCGATTTGGCGTACATACCGGCAACTTGCTGCTCGCGTGCATGCAGCCGTTCAACGATGTCGTACGTGTACCAGAGAATGCCGGCGATGATCAGGAAAGCGAAGATCAGCAGGATGATCTTGATCCTGCCGGACGTGGAAATCGTGCCGCCGATGGAGGAGCGGTCCATGGAGATCATCCTCGTGGGACGGCGAGCGTTTGGTCGCGGCGCGCGCCGACAGAGACCATCCATACGTTCGTGTGTAACAGCCGTTCGACGGCTCGAACATAGGCTTGCGCGCGCGGCGGAAGGTCCCGAAATCTGCGGACATCAGACGTCTTTTCCTTCCAGCCGCGGAATGACTTATAGACCGGCTTTGCTTTCTCGAGTGTTTGAACGTCGGTCGGGAAACGTGAAACCATGGTTCCAGCGATTACATATCCGGTGCACACGCGGATCTCGTCGAAGTCGTCGAGGACGTCGAGTTTTGTGATGGCGAGTCGCTGGATGCCGTTGACGCGGATAGAATAGGAGAGGCTCGCCAGATCGAGCCATCCGCATCGGCGTGGCCGTCCCGTGGTCGATCCAAATTCGCCGCCGACAGTTCGCAGCCGGTCCCCGGTTGTGTCCAGCAGTTCGGTCGGGAACGGGCCGTTGCCCACCCGGGTGGAATAGGCTTTTACTACACCGACAATGGAATTCACTGCCGTCGGGGGAATCCCCAATCCGGTGCAGGCGCCGCCGCTGGTGGGGTTGGACGACGTCACGTAAGGATATGTGCCGTGATCGACGTCCAGGAGGGCACCCTGGGCTCCTTCGGCGAGCACTCGTTTCTTTTTGGCAAGCGCACGATGCAGATAGTCGACCGTATCCGTCACGTAGCCGTCGATCGAGCGGTCGAATTCCTGATATTCGGCGACGATGCGTTCGACATCGAGTTCCTTCGAATCGTACATCTTCTTGAGCAATTCGTTGGTGTGCTCGAGGTTTCGTTTCAGCTTGCGGCACAGAACGTCGCGATCGAGCAGGTCGACGACGCGGATCCCCGTACGGGTATATTTGTCGATATACGAAGGACCGATCCCGCGGCCCGTGGTGCCGATCTTTTGGTCACCCTTCTCATGGATGGCATCGAGCATCTTGTGATACGGCATGATCAGGTGGGCGTTATGGCTGATCAACAGCCTTCCTTCAACGGAGACTCCGGCGTCGCGAAGCTTGTGGATCTCGTCCATCAGCGCTACCGGGTCCAGGACCACACCGTTGCCGATCACGCACACGGCATGGCGATGAAATATGCCGGAGGGGATCAGGTGGAGAATGAATTGTTGAGGCGTCTTTCCGCCGACGGGCGGTAGGATAACGGTGTGGCCTGCGTTGGCGCCTCCCTGATACCTGGCGACAATGTCCACATTTTCGCTGAGATGATCGACGATTTTTCCCTTGCCTTCGTCGCCCCATTGGGCGCCGACGATGATCTGGACGGGCATGCGTTGACTGGTGGAGGAAGTGTTGAAGGATGAATGGGTGAGAAGAACGGAATGCAGAGTACCCAAAAAATGCGGGAAAGTAAAGGGAACTTCCAAGGGACAATTTCCAATTGCCAAAAAGAAACCGTCAATAACCAACGAGTAATTTCCAACTGACAACTGTCAAGGGTCAATGTCTCCTTTGCCTTTCAAGGGCATGGAAGGTATATTGACGCGCACACTTCTGAAGAATGCGCTTTGGATAAATTCGTCATTAACGGAGGTCAAAGACTCAGCGGTACTGTTCGGATCAGCGGCGCGAAAAATGCCTCGCTGGCGCTCATGCCTGCTGCACTGCTTGCTCCCGGGACTTTCACGCTTGCGAACACGCCCCGACTGCGCGATGTCACGACGATGTCGCGGCTGCTTGAGTCCATGGGACTTGTGATCACGAGGTCGGACCACACGCTCTCGATCGATTCCACCCGCGTCTCGCATCATGAAGCACCCTACGAGCACGTGAAGAAGATGCGTGCGTCCATTTATGTGCTCGGACCGCTCATCGGGCGCTTTGGACAGGCCCGAGTATCGCTTCCCGGCGGATGCGCATGGGGACCGCGGCCGGTGAACCTTCATATCGAGGGTCTCAGAAAGCTCGGAGCGGAGATTGAGCTCGAGGGAGGATACATTATCGCGAAGGCGAAGCGGCTCCGGGGAGCACGGATCCTGTTTGACGTGTCCAGTGTCGGCGCGACCGGCAACATCCTCATGGCGGCCGTGCTCGCGAAGGGGCAAACGATCATTGAGAATGCTGCGATGGAGCCGGAAATAGTGAACCTTGCCGAGCTTCTCGTGGCCATGGGCGCGAAGATTCAGGGAATAGGGACCGGATGTCTGGAGGTCGAAGGGGTCGACGATCTGCACCCGGCAAGCACGGTTACGATACCCGACCGCATCGAGGCCGGCACTTTTCTTGTTGCAGCGGCACTCATCGGCGACCGAAAGCAGAAAGTTCGCGTTGAACATGTCAATCCGAAACACATCGGTTCGATCATCGTGAAACTGGGGGATGCCGGGGCGCATGTCACGACAGGACCCGACTGGGTCGAGGTCATTGCTCCCGACCGGCCACAGTCGATCAACGCGACGACGGCCATCTACCCTGGTTTCCCGACCGACATGCAAGCGCAGTGGATCGCGCTCATGAGCGTTGCCGGCGGAACGAGCATCGTAACGGACACGATCTACTTCGACCGTTTCATGCATGTTCCGGAATTGATACGGCTTGGCGCACATATCACCGTCAAGGAGAACATAGCGACCGTTGTCGGTGTGGACCGGCTGATGGGGGCGAAGGTGATGTCGACCGATCTACGTGCGAGTGCGTCTCTCATTCTGGCGGGCCTGGCGGCAGAGGGAACGACCGAAGTACTCAGGGTGTACCACCTCGACCGCGGATATGAGACAATCGAAAAGAAGCTGCAGGGTCTAGGGGCGGATATAAGGAGGGAGGCAGGGGAGGAGTTTTAGGCGTTCATACATTCCCGGGATCTTAAGATCCCCGGGATCTTTCTATGTACACAGAGTACTATATAGAGCAGTAAAATCCGAAAAAGACGCAACTCTTCTCCCTTGTGGAACCTCCACCTTTCTTATTCCAGCGCTCCACGCGCGTTTCGCTCCTTATCCTCACGTTGCAGTCCCTTGTATTCACCCGCATTCCCCTCCTCAACTATCTCGGCTTCGAATTCTCCGCCGCAACTGCACCTCTGTTGACTCTGCTCACCGGATTGGCCGTCATTCGGATCGCTAGCGAATCCAAAAGTGCGCCGGATAACTCGTTCGCCCAGTCTGCCAAATATTTCCTCAAGGCCTCGATCTTCGTTGTTCCGCCGTTTGTGATAGCCGCGACGAATGCCATGATCGTTCGCAATTGCTCATTTCCCGAAGGCTTGCTGTACTACATCGTCGTCGTCCTTCCCGCGTTAGCGTTCGCTGTCGGCCTGGCATTGCTCTCTCTGTCTGCGAGTCGGTCCTTTCCACGCACATTGTTTGTCCTTCTGTGGACAGCTGTTCTTCTTCATGTCCCGGTCGTAACTTTCGCCGGAGCTCAGATCTTTGCCTTCAACCCCATCATCGGTGCCTTTCCCGGCCTCACGTACGACGAAACGCTCACAATTCTTCCCAAGCTCGCGTTGTATCGCATTTCTACACTCGTCACAACGGCGCTTTTGATCAGCGCAGCACATATGATCGAAGAACGCCGAAGAAGGCCCGGACTTCGATTGCTGCGCTCGCGTAAAGCCTTGGCAGTTGGCATATGGACGTTGGCAGTGAGCGCAGTGCTGTGGCAAAGCGAAAGGCTTGGTTTCAGCAGCTCGCTCAACCACATTCGCGAAACGCTTGGTGGAGTCCGTGAGACGGAACATTTCACTGTACTTTATCCTCGGCAGGCGTTGACGGATGCGCAGGCAGACAGGCTTGCGAGTCTCCACGAATTCTATTACGAGCGCATCTGCAAGACGCTTCGTGTTGCGCCCGCCGGCCGCATCACGAGCTCCTTCTATGAGTCTCCCGAACAGAAATCGACCCTCGTCGGTGGGGGGAGGACGGACTTCGCAAAACCGTGGCTCTGGCAATTGCACCTGAACCTGGGGAGCGCAAGCCAGTCGTTGAAGCATGAGCTCACCCACGTCCTGGCCGCCGAATTCGGATTTCCCCTTGTGCGCATCGGGATGAACTCCGGATTGATCGAAGGCCTCGCGGTAGCCGTTGAGCGTGAAAGCAATGGCGAGACGCTTCACCGCGCGGCCGCTCAGATCGTTGCTGCCGGAATACAACCAAACCTGGAAAACGTCTTTTCCACGTTCGGCTTCTTTCGATCGCACTCGGCAGTCTCCTACACGCTTGCCGGATCGTTCTGCCGCTACCTTATAGAAGAGTACGGCGTCAGTCGATTCAAAGTCCTGTATGGGTCGGGAAGCTTCCTGGAGGCTTACCGACGTCCGCTTCAATCGCTCCTCCCCGACTGGGAACGACGGTTCCGCTCGGTGAAGCTCAGTCAGTCGGACACTATCAAGGCGCTCTATTTTTATGATCGACCGCCCATCTTCACGCGTGAATGCCTCCGGACTATCGGCAATCTGAATGCCGATGCGCGCATGGCACTGGTTGATCGAAGGTACGAAGATGCACGTGCGCTGGCCGAACGCTCGCTTTCCCTCGCACGGTCGACCGAAGCTGTCTTCCTCCAGGTCCAATCCCTCAATCGCCTCGGCCAATATGCCCTCGCGCTGGCCGCAATCGATTCCGCGCGTCGTGATGAACGCATGAAGTCCGCTCTGGTCACTCTCGACCTGTATGCCGGCGATGCGTGGTGGGCATTGGGCGACATTGCCCGGGCTCGAAGTGCTTATGGTTCGCTGCTCACGTATGACCTCTCCGCCGCATGGAACGAGGCCGCGGCGCTGCGACTCACAGTCATCTCGCATTTTGGCCGCGATATTCACGTGCGCAACGCTTTCCTGCTCCCGGCAGCCGATTCCATCCGTCGGTCGGTTTTCGATTCGCTCCTCCAGCGTCGTCCGGATGACATCTTTCGGTATGTGCGCGCTCAATTGTCCCAAAAGGAAGAAGAGTCTGAACGGGCCGTTGAACTGCTCCGCGATCTGCGCGTGTTCCCATACGACGTTCTCAACTATCAGGCTCGGAGAAGGCTCGCCACGGCTCATATTGTGCTTGGCGAATATGAGCGGGCCAAAGGAGCACTCTGGGAGTCGCTCAATTTTACGACACACGAGGTCGAGATCATGAAGGTGGAAGAAGGGATTGAACGGTGTGTCTGGCTGCAACGACACAAGCAGGCGAATGAGCGGTTTTGAAGCGGAGATCTCCATGATCAACCGGTCGCGTTTTGACGATCGTCCGCTCGTTGATTTTCCCTCAATTTCTGGACACATTGAAGCGATTTTTCCCCCAAAAGGAGCCAACCTACCATGTCTTCTATCACTATCAAAGAAGTTCGGGCCCGCGAGATTCTCGATTCACGCGGAAATCCAACCATAGAAGTCGATGTCGAACTTGAAGATGGAACTCTCGGCCGTGCTGCAGTTCCCAGTGGAGCATCTACCGGTGAAAATGAAGCGGTCGAACTAAGGGACGGCGACAAATCACGCTATCAGGGCAAAGGTGTTTTGAAAGCCGTGGAGAATGTCAACGCGACGCTTTCGGAAGAAGTCATCGGGTTCGAAGCGACGGACCAGATCGGCATCGACAAGATGATGATCGAGCTCGACGGCACGCCGAACAAGGGAAAACTGGGGGCGAACGCGATCCTCGGCGTCTCCCTCGCGGTCGCGAAGGCTGCAGCGGCTTCTCTGGGTCAGCCGCTGTATCGATATATCGGCGGAACGAATGCGCGCATTCTTCCGGTACCCATGATGAATATCCTCAACGGCGGCAAACACGCCGACAACAACGTCGATTTTCAGGAATTCATGATCTTTCCGCTCGACGCCCCATCGTTCGCCGAAGGGCTTCGCATGGGCGACGAGGTCTTCCATGCGCTGAAATCGGTGCTCCACAAGAAAGGCTACAACACGGCAGTCGGGGATGAAGGCGGATTCGCCCCGAACCTGAAATCGAATGATGAGGCAGTCGAGGTCATTCTCCAGGCAGTCGAAAAGACCGGGTACAAGGCGGGAGAGCAAGTCTACATCGCGCTCGACCCGGCGGCGAGCGAATTTTACGACACAACGAAGAAGAAATACGTGTTCAGCAAGTCGGACAAGTCCGAAAAATCCTCGGAACAGATGGTGAAGTACTGGGAATCGTGGGTGAAGCAGTATCCGATCGTCTCGATCGAGGACGGGATGTCCGAGAATGACTGGGAGGGGTGGAAACTGTTGACGGACACGCTCGGCAAGAAGATTCAGCTCGTCGGCGACGATGTCTTTGTGACGAACGTCGAATATTTGTCAAAGGGCATTGATATGGGCGTGGCGAACTCCATTCTGATCAAAGTCAATCAGATCGGCACGCTGACTGAAACGCTCGATTGCATTGAAATGGCAAAGCGGGCGAAATACGCGACGGTTCTCAGTCACCGGTCGGGTGAAACGGAAGACACGACAATTGCCGACATCGCCGTGGCGACGAATGCTGCGCAGATCAAAACGGGTTCGGCGAGTCGAACGGATCGCATTGCAAAGTACAATCAGCTGTTGCGGATCGAAGAAGACCTGGGCACGAACGGCTACTACGCGGGGTTGGGGGCGCTTACTGTAAAGTTCTGATCAAAACTTTAGAGGAGGATGCTATGAGGTGGAGAAAGACGTTGGTGTGCTGGGGGGTCGTACTCATGGCCGGTTGTGACAATAACCCAGTCGACCCGGTTGTCGGAAGTTTTTCTTTTCGCGAAGGACAGACGTGGATGTACACGTGGGAGGCGGAACTCTCCGATTCTGCGGGCACCATCCTGAACGCCGAGAGCGATTCATTGGAAGTCCGGGTTGCTTCCATCAATGACGAAGTCTCCGGAATGCAGGGCTTGGTCCGACTGGAAGCCCGGTCGTTCTTTCCCGGAGCCGGCGTGTCAACGGCAGATACCGAGCGGGTGTGGTATCGTGTGACCTCCAGCGAGATGGCAGAAGTCGCCTATCAGCATCCCGCGGTCGTTCCCTTGGTGATCATGTCTGCCTCCGGGCGAAGCGTAAGGGCTCCTCGCCGGAGCTTTTTCGATCCGATAGGGGCGACTGCCGGCGAAAGTGTGGCCGACACGATCATGATCCGTGAAGAACCTCGCCGGGCGCTCAAATTTCCGTTGAAAAAAGGAACAGCGTGGTCGTCGTTCACGAATGTTTCCTGGAGCGATAAAGAGGTTGTCGCCATGGAAGAAATTCGTGCTGTGGGCCAGGTGTTTTCGACTGCGAAGATCAAAACAACGCTCGCATTTGACTCGTCGGGGATCAGGTGGTTCGATTGGGTCGCTGCGAATGGACTCATCAAACGCACCATCGACAGCGACGTCATACTTGCCACGGAAGGCGACCCGGAAGCAACCGGACAGATGGTCCGCCACAGTGAAGTTCTAACGTTGGTGGGAATGAATTGACACCAAGCAAACGAATCTCATCCGACATCCACAATCGAAAATCCGCAATCTCTCATGTCAATCCACTTCGGCACCGACGGTTGGCGCGGCATCATCGCCGCTGACTTCACATTCGACAATGTCGCTCGCGTCGCGCTTGCGACCGCGAATTATTTCCGTCGCCACAAGAAGATCTCCAAAGGGATCGTCGTCGGCTACGACGCCAGATTTCTCTCGAGAGAATTCGCCGAGACCACGGCGGAAGTGCTGGGGAATCGCGGAATCCGCGTCACCATTTCCGACAAGATCTCCTCGACTCCCATGGTGTCTCTTCTGACGAAGAAACTCGGTGCAGCAGGGGGAGTCGTCATCACGGCCAGCCATAATCCGGCGAAATACAACGGATTTAAGATCAAGGGCGACTTTGGAGGTCCGGCACATCCGGAAATGATCTCAAAGGTTGAGAAAGAGCTCAAGAAAGTCGTTCGCACAAATGTCGCTCGAAAGAAGAATCTCGCGCACCTTCTGGAGAAAGGAATTGTCCGGCATCTTGATTTCACGCAAGCGTATGTCGAGGACGTCAAATCGAAGATCGACCTGGAGGCCATCCGAAGGAGCCGCATCAAGATCGCCTACGATGCCATGCACGGCGCTGGACAAGGAGTCATGGAACAGTTCGTTCCCCTGACCGTATCGCTTCGTGGCACGTTCAATCCTTCCTTCGGCGGCTCGCATCCGGAGCCCCTTCCGCAACATTTGAAGGAGCTTTCGCGCGCCATCGTCGAACGTCGCTGCGATATCGGCATCGCCACGGACGGCGATGCGGACCGCATCGGCGCATTCGACGAAACGGGCGCGTTTGTGGATTCGCACCGCATCTTCGCGTTGCTTTTGAAATACTTTGTGGAGACCAAACGGCTGAGGGGTGAAGTGGCGAAGTCGTTCTCCGTCAGTCAGCTCATCAACAAGATGTGCACGAAATACGGGTTGAAACTCCACGAAACACCCATCGGGTTCAAGTATCTTTGCCGTCTCATGACGGAACGCGACATCCTCGTCGCTGCAGAGGAGAGCGGAGGGCTCGGCGTCAAAGGACATCTGCCCGAACGGGACGGCATCTACATCGGTCTGCTGCTCTGCGAGATCATGTCCGTCCGGAAGAAAAAGCTCAGCGAACTTGTTGCCGAGATCATGAACGAATTTGGCTGGCACTATTTCAATCGATACGACGCTCACCTGACGGAACAGGACAAGAAGCGCATTCTCGCGCTCTACACCAAGGGAATGAAAGAGATCGCCGGCATGCCCGTGCGTCGCACAGAGACCACGGACGGGATCAAATTGTTCGTTGATGACGGCTGGGTGCTTGTACGTGCGTCAGGCACTGAACCGCTCATCAGGTTCTATGCAGAAGCCGGCACGGCCGAGGCAGTGGACCGAATGCTCATTGCGGCCCGTTCGGTCTGACAAAGCACACCCATCGACGTGATTCGTCGGATCTTTCCTCTGTACATCCATCTACGTCCTCTTACTTTTTCTGAGTTGAGCCATGCCCTTCCGGACCACTGCGACGATCGTTGCGATCGCGCTTGCAGGTTCATACTGTGTTATTCCCGCCCTTGGCGGACCGAATCCGAAATCAGCCACAGCGGTTCGGACGGCAGTTCGGCCGAGCATCGACGGCGTGCCCAACGAGCCGGTCTGGCAGACCGCCTCGTCGATCGGTGATTTTCTGCAATTCAATCCCTCTGAGGGTGCTCCTGCGACGTATCGGACCGATGTCCGTATTCTCTACGATGACGACGCAATGTATGTCGCCGCGACGATGTTCGACGACGAAGCGAGCCGCATCGTTGCCCGCCTCGCCCGGCGCGACGAAGAAGTTGAGTCGGACGGATTTTCCATACGATTCGACAGCTATCACGATCACCAGACGGCCTACGAATTCACGGTCAATGCTGCCGGCGTGAAGGTCGACATTCTTGAATACGACGACGGCGCCCGCGAGGATGAATCGTGGGATGCCGTCTGGGACGCCGACGTAACCGTTGGCGACGACAGATGGTCGCTCGAAATGCGCATCCCCTTCTCGGTTCTGCGTTTCCCGGATGCCGATGAGCTGGAGTGGGGCATGCAGATCATCCGATGGATCTCAAGAACACAGGAAGAGGACCAATGGACGCTGGTCCGGCGTGCGGAAAGCGGCTGGGTCTCCCGGTTCGGACATCTGCGAGGCATCACGGGAGTCCGTTCCTCTGCGGCTCTTGAAGTACTTCCGTATGCGCTGCTACAATCTTCCACGTTGGCTCCCACAGACGAACGCGCAGTGATCAAGACAACCGGCGTGAATGCAGGTGTTGACTTGAAATTCCGTCCTTTTGGAGGCATCACTGTCGATGCGACGGTCAATCCCGATTTCGGCCAGGTCGAAGCAGACCCGGCTGTTCTCAATCTGTCCACGTTCGAAACCTTCTATCCTGAAAAGCGCCCATTCTTTGTGGAAGGAGTTCAGATTCTTCGCTTCACCACATTCGGCGACGGAACGGGTCCTGGCCTGTTTTATTCCCGTAGGATCGGCCGGTCGTTGACCGTGGACGCTCCCGAGGACGGATACGTTGAAGAAGAACCTCGCTTCGCAAGCATCATTGGCGCCGCAAAGATCTCCGGCAAGACCGCTGGAGGAATGTCGATCGGAGTTCTGGAAGCGGTGACGGGCGAGGAACGGGGTAGAGTTGTCGATGCGAACGGTGTGAGGTCAAATCCTCGCGTGGAGCCGCTCACGAATTTCAGTCTCGTCCGTGTGCGACAGGATTTCAGCGGCAACTCCAATGCGGGCCTCATCCTGACGAGCGTCAACCGCGAAGACCGGACGCCGGCTATGACCGGCGGGCTCGATTGGAATATGCGGTTCCTCGACAATATGTACCGTGTCGATGGATTCTATGGATATTCCAGCACGAGCCTCCGCGGATTCAAGGAAGACGGTGCGGCGGGAAAAATATCTTTGAACAAGGATGGAGGCGTCCATTGGCGATGGTTCGGCGGTCTCGACTTCACGTCCCGACACTACAACATCAATGATATAGGGTTCTTCCGTCGTCCAAATGACTATGGGCTGACGGCCCAGCTCCTGTACCGCGACGATACTGTTGACGACTGGAAGCGTGTATGGACTGCCCGCATCTTCCATCACAAGAGACTGAATTTCGACGGAGCAGAGCTGATCAATTCCATTGAGACCGAATGGTACGTTCGACTCCTCGGTTACTGGGAAGTGAGTCTGTCAGGAAGTGCGGACTTTGGGAAATACGACGACCGGGAAACTCGGGGATTGGGATTGTTCAGAAAGTCCCCCTCAAAAAGAGTCGGCCTCAACGTGGAAACCGACAGGAGGGAAGATGTGGTTGTAGATCTGTCGATCGATTTTGAACGTGATGATCGGAATTTCACTGCATCAAGGTTCGAAGTGGAACTGGAAGTCAAACCGACTTCGGCCCTGACCGTGGAGATCGCACTGGCTCATGAACGGGAGGACAAAAGACTCTCATGGGTGCGGAACGACACCAATTCCGCAATAAGTCCGGACCGATTTTCCATCTTTGCCGAGCGGACGACAAGTTCCTGGGACCTGACCTCGAGAGGATCCTTTGTGTTTACGCGGGACCTTTCGGTGCAATGGTATCTTCAGGCCTTCGTGGCAAAAGGCTGGTTCGCGGACCCGCTCCGCCGCACAGGCGAGAATTCATACATATCATATAGTACGGCGGTGAGTGAATTCACCGACCTTTCATTCAATTCGAATCTCGTCGTCCGATGGGAATATCGACCCGGCAGCGCCCTCTTTCTGGTCTGGTCCCACGCGAGGTCCGGACCGGGCGGTCCGTTCGTCCGGGCGCTCGGAGAGGACATCGGCGACACGTTCCGTCTGATGCCCGATAATGTGTTCCTCATGAAGTTGACGTACTGGATCGGAACGTGAGCGGCTCCGCACCGATAGTGCGCCGTGGAGATGAAGTATTCCTCCGCATCGATGACGCAGCCTTTGAAGGTAAGACAGTTGCGCGGTATGAAGGACTGGTGGTGTTTGTGGAGGGCGCTGTTCCCGGAGATCGTATCAGGGCCAAAATCACGAAGGTGAAAAAGAATCTCGCCGAAGCACGCGTCATCGCAGTGGAGGAAGCGTCCAACGACCGCATTCAACCGGCTTGCATGCACTTTGGTACGTGCGGAGGGTGCCGCTGGCAGCATGTGAAATACGAGGCCCAGACACGTTTCAAACAACAGCATGTTGTCGATTGTCTGCGGCGGTTGGGAAAATTGGACGGGTTTGAAGTCCTTCCGATCATTGGCGCGGATGAACCGTATTGGTACCGGAACAAGATGGAATTCTCATTTGCGGCCAGGGAATGGTCGGAAATTCCCCCGGAGGGAGTCGAACAATCCGACGGCGTCTTCGTCGGCCTGCACGTGCCGCAGCGATACGACAAAGTCCTGGACGTTCATACCTGTCATCTTCAATCCGAAGAATCGAACGCCATTCTGTCGTACACGCGGGGGTTCTCGCGGACCTCCGGATTGCCGGTCTATTCCTCTGACCTGAACGGTGGGTACTGGCGGTTCCTGGTGATCCGTGAAAGCAAGCGGACGGTGGAGAGGATGGTGAACATCGTGACGTTCGAAGACCGTCCAGATGTCATGAAGGCATATGTCGATGGATTGCTTGCGGCTGTTCCTGGAACGACCACGGTCGTCAACACTCTGAACGCAACGCGTTCACAGATAGCATTTGGAAATGAGGAGAAGGTCTACCGGGGCGACGGGATCATTCATGAACGAATGGGCGGATTCACGTTTTCGATCTCCGCACAATCGTTCTTTCAAACCAACACAACTCAGGCAGAGCGGCTGTACGAAACGGCGGCAGGATTTGCGGAGCTGAGAAAGGAAGACACGCTCTATGACCTGTATTCCGGTACGGGGACGATCGCAATCGTGCTTTCGAGCCGTGTCCGACGGGTGATCGGAGTTGAATCGGTCACAAGCTCGGTCAAGGACGCCGAAGCCAATGCGAAACGCAACGGCATCACGAATTGTACGTTCATATCGGGGGACTTACAGGAGAGGTTGAAGCACAGAAGCGAATGGATGGAGGCTGCTCGACCGCGCGTCATCATCGTCGACCCGCCCAGAAGCGGCATGCATCCCGACATCGTGCGATCCCTCGTTGAGGTTGGAGCGGAACGCCTGGTCTATGTCAGTTGTAATCCCGCAACGCAGGCCCGCGATTGTGCGGCGCTTGTCGCGGGCGGATACACACTTGCAAAGATCCGCCCTGTCGACATGTTCCCGCATACCTACCACGTGGAAAACGTTGCACTACTCGTGAAGAATGTGTAACGGGAAGAGTGCGGGAAAGCAAACTGCCGCCCAAACGTTCGCAGCTATTATTCAGTTAATCCGCAATTGACAATCCGAAATCCGCAATCTTCTATAGCACCGTATACGAGATTCCAATAGCCAACGTCTGCTTCACCTGCGTTCTCGGCGTCACTCTGCGTTCGTTGATCAATTGAACGTTAACGATCAGCGTCACAATACGTCCCATCTTTACCGTCAGCGTGTTGTCCCCCCGGACGATGATCTTTTCCGGCGACCGGAATGACGAAAACAGCTCCAGCTTGCCGTTAAACGACATCGTTTCATCGATCTTCCACTTCCCTTCTGTGACCGATTCCATGCCGTCTTCGATCTTTGTCGATTCCTCGTTCGGCGTCGTCGGGTCGTCGGCGAACGCTGTGAACTCGCTCGTTACGATCTCCCTGATGGCATACCCGAGCCGGGTAATAAGCTGCGGCGTGATTTGGTAGCCGAAGCCGAGCGACTGCGTCAGGAAGGCAGGATCGTAGAACTTTGAGATCGCTGTCTTGTTCCCTGCGGCATCATACCGATATCCGGTCGCAAACTGGGTCTTGAGCGTGACGGCCGCGTACGGATTGATGTAGCTGCCCAGCCGATACGTCAGCACGGACTCGAGATCGAGCTTGTCGTCGGTCTTCCGTGTTTCCCTTCCTCCAAGGCGTGTTTGGCCGAATGCGAGCTTATACGAATTCGACCAGGTGAACGGATACCAATCATATGTCGAATTACCGTTGGCCGACGCGGAATACGCAAGCGCGTTCTCGCCTCCCTGAGCCCAGTCCGAGAAGCTCACCTGGGCGATCGTCATGGCCGTCACCAGGCTGTGTTTCCAGTATTGCGGTTCCACGTCGATCGTGTCCGGCGGCTGAGGGTCCTGCGCATGCACTGCGGCAACAAGAGCGATGAGGAGAAAGATCTGCGGTTTCATGGTGGCGTAACGATGATGGAAAAAATTCTGCAATGATGAATGTCCGCGCCAAGCGAATGTGCGAAGAGTTTTTGACCGCGGAGAAGACGTGGAGCGTGTGCAGCCTATTCCGATTCTTGTGGCGGCCGTATGTCTCGTCCGACCGCGATCGTTCTGCGCGAACGCACGATTGTCCGCGAATCCACATTGCCGGGTACGGGCGAAGCGACGCTCACCGGAGTTGCCTGACCGACAAACGTGGCCTCCACGATCTCAGTCACCGTGTCGGCCCGAGACAGGCGAAGCGCAACAGGGAATGCGATCAGCGTGTCCGGAAAAGAATACCACCGCAGTCGTGCCACGCCGTCTTTGAGCCCAACTGCCAGCGGACCTGCATCGGCGGAGACGATCGATGCGTGCTTCGGCGTATATGTGACATTCAGAATGTACGGACGTTCGGCCATGTGCACATTCACGAAGGTACCGATGGACGCACCGGTATCGCCGATCGCCGACGGTACAGATCCCTCAACGGTCATCCATGTCGAGCGCGACATGCGGCGTGGCGGCAGGTGCACGATCGTCTCGTGTCCGGTTACGACGGTGTCCCGTTCCTGATATCGGATTGTGGCGCCGGTGAGATATTCCGTGCTCTTCACGACCGTCCTGACAGTGTCGGCGTTCGAGTCAAATTCCTGTACGATCTCCACATGACACGGACGAAATTCACTGTACGTCGTTTGTACCGCATTGTATCCTGCTGTCACGACAAGAATGAGCGCACATCCGGCGACCACGGCATTATTCGAGAAGGAGACGCTGACAGGCCATGATGTCCGGGGAGAACGAACGATCCCCGTCAGACATAGCGCAAAAGGCATGATCAGCAGCCAGACGTACAGCGACAAGACCGCGAGCAGCAGGATGTTCATGATACCGCTCTCTGCCGGGATCGAGGCAATCAAGCGGGCGATGAATTCATACACCTCCGGAAAGATCAATCTGGCGGTGGGATACGCTCCGGCAGTTACCATCGCGACCTGATACAGAGGCGAACGCAGCGACACGGCGATCGAGCAGGCAATGAGTCCGAGGGCAGGATACACGACGAGGCGCGGACCTCCCAGCGACATCACCGCGATCAAAGCGCCAAACCAGATCGCGGACCTCAGAAAATACCGATAGGGATCCCGGCTGAGGTTCATGCGGCGGCCGAGAATTCCGGCACCGATAGATGCAAAAATGAAACCGAGTAGACCGATGCCTACGTAGTTGACGGGTTCTCCGTACCAAGGCGACCGCAACCCGGTGATCAGCGACATCACGTCTTCGGTCAACCAACCACACAGAACGGCGCCAAAGGTCAGGGCGGCAACTTTAAGTCCGGGAATCCTCGGCCGCGGCTGCCCGAAGACTTCGGTTCGTCCGCGCCGGACCTGCACGACCGACCAAACTCCGAGAATGACGGAAAGGGCCACAATCCCCCAGATGGACCATGTCGGGATCAGCCAGGGGGATGATCCGAGCTGAAGCGTTAAGAATGCACCCGAGCGCGTGTCGGGAACGCCCCTGTCGAAGCGCTCCACAAGCCGGTAGACAAGGTCGCCGCTTCGCTCCAACCCGCCTAGTTCGAACCATGTCCACGAGTCCTGGGGAGTGTGGATCGGGTCGCTCACGTCCGTGGTAAAGTCGATGGCCGGGATATTCCGTTCCAGAAACGGTTGATGATCGGAAGAGGCGCCGCCGATCGCGGAATTCAAAGCGTAGAAATGCGTGGGATAATACAGACCCTTGTACTCTAGGCGATGGAACTCCTCATACGCAGCGTTCACAAGCCATTCGGGAGCTGAACTGCGCTTCAGGTCGTACATGGGGAGAAGCCAATCGACGCCGTTGGCCATGTCCACCTGCAACATCAGTGCGACGCTGTCGATGAGCGGGAAGTTCTGGACAAAATGATACGAACCCTTGAGCCCGGACTCCTCGCCGCCAAACAGACAGAACACGATCGTCGATTCCCACGACCGCTCGGCAATGACACGCGCGAGCTCGAGCACGACCGCGGAACCTGATCCGTCGTCGTTCGCGCCCGGTATCTCCGGCCCCGCCGAATCGATGTGTGCGCCGATGACGATGATTCGGCCGGTTGTGCCTTTCTTCACGCCCACAGCCGTTCCGCTCCGCGTATTCACGCCCGGCTGACCGGAGCGGTCGCTCGGCGCTATGGAAAATGGAAGAACGAACGCGTCATCGAGACCCCACGCTTTAAAGCAATTGACGGCGTGTTGCAGAGCCCGCTGTTCACCCGGGGAACCCATCGGCCGGGGCCCGATGTCTTCGCATAGCGTTCGCAACTGGTTCGCGGAGCTGTCTGGATCGAACGGAGTTTGGCGCGCCTGGCCATGGACCGTGATCGAAAAGATCAGGATGAGCAGAAGCGTGCGGGGGAGTGTGTGCATATTCAGACGTTTGTGTGGTGATCGTTCAAGTGCATGGAGAGGAATTCCATGAGGGTATCCTGGTATCGCTTTCCGCCGGTGTCCCAAACGTCGTTATGGTCGGCGCCGTCGATCAGAAGGAGCCGCTTCGGCTCGTGCGCCGCCGCAAACAACTTCAGCGAATATTCGTGTCGAATGAACGTGTCGTTCGTACCATGAATGAACAGAATGGGAATCGTCAACCGCTGCACGTCGCTGATGGGCGACACGTCGCGTCCTTTGAATTGCGCGAGCTGCTGGGTCCGGGCGAGTGCCACATTGCGGAGAAAATGCCAGGGAAGCTTGATGATCCGTCGCTGATAATCAACGATGATTTCGCGCAGATTTGTAAAGCTTGCCTCTGCCACGACGACGCGGATACGGGGCTCGATCGCCGCCGCCTGTATTGCAATAGCGGCTCCCATGGACGTTCCGAAGACTCCGATTGGCCCGATGGCGACATCCTTGCGGGTAAGAAGGTAATCGATGACCGTTGAAACATCGTTCTTCTCGTAGTACCCGTACGTGCAAAACGTTCCGCCGCTTTCGCCGTGCTGTCTCTGATCATACAGGAAAACATTGTACCCGGACATGTACAGAAATTTCGCAAGGGGAATGCCGCCGATCTTGCAGTCACCGACACCGTGCAAATACAGAATTGTTCCGAGCGCTCCCGACCGTCGCGGCACGAACCAACAATGAAGTCCAACGCCGTCGGGTGTGGTGATCACGAACGTTTCTTGCGGAAGCCCGGCGTCACGCGGTTCCAGGAGACTGGTGAACCTGGCGTACCATGCCGGTCTTTTCCTCACCGGTTGAAGGATCAACAATGGACCGATGATGAGGACAATGGACGCTGCGTGAGCAATAAAAAGGAGGGTAGCTACCGCAAGCAGCAAAAGAATGGACATGTGCTCCGTTTTCGCCTTTAAAATCAATATATTATGCGGTGTCGGGGAATGCAAGGAACACCGGACCACCCCAACGAAACGCACCCTCCCTGAGTCACATACTTGATGATCGTCAGCTCAACTTTGACACCCTCGGACGGCGAACTCATTCAGCTGGCTCAGACGGGCAATCTGTCCGCGTTTGAACAACTGGTGCAACGGTACGATCGACGCGTTCTCACCATTGCGGCTTCGTATGTGCATTCGTCGGATGATGCAAAAGACATCTACCAGGAAGTATTCCTGCGCGTCTATCGTTCGCTCGGAAAATTCGAGTCCCGCAGTGAGTTTTCGACATGGCTGTACCGGATCACAACGAATGTCTGCCTCTCGCATCGGTCTCGTGCCAAACGACATCAGCATGAGTCGCTGGCCGGTGAGACGGACGAGGAGGACGGGGCCTATCATGCGGAACGGGCCGTCGCCGAACGAACGACGGACGGAGATGTGCACCGACGGGAGATCACCGAACGCGTTGCAGGCGCCCTTAAAGTACTCTCCCCGCGGCAACGACTGGTTTTTACGTTGAGGCATTACGAAGGATTCAAACTTCGGGAAATCGCTGACCTGATGAACGTGGCCGAGGGTTCCGTCAAAAAATATCTGTTTGAAGCCACGACGCGGATGCGCGGTGAGTTGACCGATCTGATAGAAGAGGCGTGACATGGAACGACAAAAACATGTACAGAACGAATTGATCCTGTTGCTCTACGAAGAGCTTGACGACACTGCGGCAAAGAGCGTGCGCCGGCATCTCTCTACCTGCACAGGTTGCCGCGCTTATTTCGAGGAACTCCAGCGACTGCATCGGACGACGCATGCCCTCCAGACATCCGTCGTCGACGATGACGCACTGCTCGTGCTTCGCCGGGATCTCATGCGGCAAATTCGCAAGGAACGGCCGCAGGAGTCTCTGATTGATCGATTGCTCACGGTGGCGGGATTTGGAAGCGGTCCGGTCTGGCGTCCTGTCGCTGTGTTGAGCGCTGTTGCTGCGATCGCGTTCCTTGCAGGATTCCTCATCGTTGGCGGCGACGCATACGTACTCCCCGGCCTCCATCAGGCTGCCTACGATCCGTATGGAGGCGCGCCGTCGTCCGGGCTGATGTCCCAGGATGCGCAGATTACAAACCTGCGTATCATAGCCCAGGATCAATCCAGCGGCGACATTGAATTCGAGTTCGAGGCCGTCATGCCCGTGTATATCAAGGGAAACATGCACGACCCCGACGTTCAGGCGGTGCTGGCCAAGGCCCTGGTGTCATCCCAGAATCCCGGCATTCGACTCCGAGCGGCGAACGTGATCGGTGAGCGTTCGCTACAGAACGACTTTGTCGATGGCACCAGGAGGGTGATCAAAGAATCATTGATTTCCGCAGTCCTGTATGATGAAAATCGCGGAGTGCGTCTGGAGGCGATGAAAGCACTCCGGGATTTCCTGCCCGATTCGGCCGCGACGTCCGCGATCCTCCTCGTGCTGAAAACGGAAACCAACGTGGCAATGAAGATCGCTGCCATCAACAGCCTTGATCTTGCCAAATTTACAGAAGCACCCTCGCGCCAACTGCTCCTGGACGCATTGCGCGAGCGTTCCGTATTGGACGAAAATAACTACATACGCATTCGGGCCACATCGGCCCTTCAGGAGGTTCAGCAATGAAACGCGCATTCTGGTTCGGTATACTCGCAGCATGCACACTTCTGCCCGCGCAAGCGCAACGCACAACTGTGGAGGAATCCGGTGTCCGGTCAAAATCGTTCAAGGTCTCCAAAGGAGGCATGCTGGATGTCAGCACCAGTGTCGGCGACATCCGCATATCACCCTGGGGGAAAGAAGAAGTATATGTCAGCGTTGAAGGTCTGGACGAAGAAGACCTTGACCGCCTGAAAATGACCCAATCGGGAAACACGGTCCGCGTTTCGTTCCGTCCTCGGTGGGGAGATTACGGCGGAAGCGTTCGATTTGACATAAACGTTCCGTCGGCATTCGACCTTAGGCTGAAGACGGCGGGCGGAGACCTGACCATCGACAACGGACTGCAGGGCAAAGTCGACGGATCGACGGCGGGGGGAAACATCAAGCTCGGCTCGATTAAAGGTGATATTGAAATGAGCACATCCGGCGGCGATATCACGAGCGGAGATTTTTCGGGAAACGGCTATCTGCATACATC
This sequence comes from Ignavibacteria bacterium RIFCSPLOWO2_12_FULL_56_21, assembly GCA_001802945.1. Lineage (GTDB taxonomy): Bacteria > Bacteroidota > Ignavibacteria > UBA10030 > UBA10030 > 2-02-FULL-55-14. Next base: position 43,768 of record MHAK01000111.1, read on the forward strand.
CGGCGGCGACATCAATCTCGGAAAGGTGGGCGGGACCCTGGAAGTCAGCACGTCCGGCGGCGACATACGGGTGGAGTACGTGGCAAAATCGCTGGAAGCAAAGACCTCGGGCGGCGACATTGAAGTTGGCGATGTCGGCGGTGAAACGTCGGTGTCGACATCCGGCGGAGACATCCGCGTTGGCAGTGTCAGCGGCAAAGCGAGTTTGTCGACCTCCGGCGGCAACGTCGAATTGAAGGGCGCGAGCGGTGTTGTGTCTGCGCGAACCTCGGGCGGCGACATCCATCTCGTGAATATCTCAGGCTCGGTCGATGCGAGAACTTCGGGAGGAGAAGTTGACGCCGAATTGAACCCGACCGGAAAAGGGTCCAGCCGGCTGGTCTCTTCGGGAGGAAAGATTCGGCTGTATCTGCCCGAACAGGCCAAGGCCACGGTGGAGGCGGCTATCCGGGTGCACGGGTCGTGGGGACGAAGGAGCGATCGGTATAAGATCAAATCGGATTTTACGGCGGAATCATACGACAGGGACGAAGATGAAGAAGAGATCCGGGCTGTGTATAAGCTCAACGGCGGCGGAGAGCGCATCGAGCTCGAAACCGTCAACTCGGATATCGAAATCCTGAAGTCCAGAAAACGCTGACAAATCCTTGCGAGGAACGACGATATGAAAACCGCCATTAGATTTGTGACGACGTTGACCACACTGTTCCTCGTACTCTGGGCGACTGGAGTGGCGGAACAGAACGTCAAGAAGAACTTCACCGTGCGTCCGGGGGGTGTGTTGCGCCTCGACGTGAGCGGTGAATCGGTCCAGATTACCACGTCGGAGAAATTGGAAGCGATCGTGGAGGTTGAGGACATCCCGGACAAATACGTCAACGACCTGAAGATCTCCCAGTCGGGAAACGATGTCATCGTCACATTCAAGCCTTCACGGCGAAGACAGGAAGACACCCGGTTCTTCATCACTATTCCTGAAGAATTCAACGTTGACGCGAAGTACACCGGTGGACGATTCGAGGTCGCAGAGCTTTTGAAAGGATACCTAACGGTGTTCACGGACGGCGGGAGCGTTGACCTCGTCGATGTGACTGGTGTTGTCAATCTGGAATCCGGCGGCGGTAGTATTGAGGGACGCCTTCTCGGCTCCGATGTGAAGATAAAGACGGGCGGCGGCAGCGTCCAAGTCCGCGAGATCGGAGGGTCCGGACAAGTCAAAACAGGCGGCGGCAGCGTGAAACTGGAAAAGGTCGCCAAAGATCTTACGCTGGAGACCGGTGGAGGTAATGTGCGTGTCGGCACGGTCGGCGGCAAAGCGAACCTCGAGACGGGAGGTGGCAACATGCAGGTCGGCGCCGTGGCATTGGAAGCGAAGGTCCGCTCGGGGGGTGGCAATCTCGAAATCGAAGGGGGACGGGGACGGACGGCAGTAAAGACGGGTGGTGGAAATGTTGCGCTCAGTCAGCTCATGGGATCCGTCGACGTCAACACCGGGGGCGGCAGCGTCACAGTGGATCTGACGCCCGAGGGGACGGCATCCAGCAACGTCGAATCGAAAGGTGGGGATATTACGTTCCGTCTGCCCGAGAACGCAAAGGCGACGATCGAAGTTACGCTGAATATCAGGCGATATGAGAGGAAGAAATATTCTGTCCGCTCCGATTTCAAGCCGGAGAAATTCGAAAAGGATGAGGATGGGAATGTTTCCGCGACCTACACGCTGAACGGCGGAGGTCAGAAGATCACACTGGAGACTACGGACGGGGATATAGAGGTGAGGAGACTGACAAACACAAAATGACAAATGCCAAATAGCTCATAAGCACCAAAGGCTTGCTGTCGTTAGGCGGGATCAAATTCCGAATTCTTAAACACCAAACAATAATAAGCTCAGCGGGCGGGACTTTGTCTCGCCCGTTTTCTTTCTGATTCGTGTAGATTCGTGGGAAATCTCTTTACGTCACAGCTCAGTGTTCTAGCCCAGCGAGGTATGGAACCTTTGCTGAACCTGATCTTCGAGTGCGGATCGGAAGCGTTGTTCAAATGTGGCCCTGGAAAACCTCATGGCGTGTTTACGCACCGCATCGGGATCGAATCGAAGTGTATCGCACGTTGCGATGGCTTGTTCCAGAGCCGTCACGGTTTGTTCGTGAAAGAAGACTCCGGTCTTGCCTTCCACCACAGTTTCCAGCGCGCCCCCTTGCGCGAACGCCACGACCGGTTTTCCGCATGCCATCGCTTCGAGGGGAACAATCCCAAAATCCTCCACACCCGGAAAGATCAACATCTTGCATTCGCCATACAGGCGTGAGAGTTCCTCTTCATTCTTCCATCCCCCAAACTTCACATTCGGTTTCGCCATGGCCTGAAGTCGATCGGTATCCGGACCCTTTCCGACCACGATCAGGCGTTTCCCTGAGCGGTTGAAGACCTCAATCGCCAGATCGACCCGCTTGTAGGGGACGAGCGCGCTAACCACGAGATAGTAGTCGCCATGTTCGCTCGTCGGTCGAAATCGACCTGTATCGACGGGGGGGTAGACGACTTCCGCATCTCTATTATAGATACGGTGGATCCGCTTGCGGACATTCTCCGAATTTGCGATGTAATGATGCACGCGGTCCGCTGTGCATTGGTCCCAGGCTCTGAGGCGGGGGGCAAAGTATCGCATCGCCTGCCGAGTAAGAAATCCTGCCCTGCCCTTCCCAAAATACTCATCATACATTTCGTACACATACCTCATGGGTGTGTGGCAATAACACACGTGGAGAGCGTTGTGTCCGACGCGGACCCCTTTTG
>MHAK01000112.1 GCA_001802945.1 Ignavibacteria bacterium RIFCSPLOWO2_12_FULL_56_21
TTCCGCCTGGAACGTACGACGTTCGTATCAGCAGCATCGGATATCAAACCAAAATTGTGCAGCAACTGAGAATATCGGCGGGGCAGACCACGACGCTCAACGAGTCTCTACCGGAAGAAGTGATCGAGTCACAGGAAGTCATCATCACGGCAGACCGACCGCTTGTGGATGTCCGTCAAACAAGTTCGGTTTCTATCCTTGCAAAAGAAGACATCGCCGTTCTCCCCGTCCAGGACCTCAGCGATATTATCAACCTTCAGGCAGGTGTTGTCGACGGCCATTTTCGTGGGGGTCGCAAGGGGGAAGTACAATACCAGCTCGATGGGGTGTCGGTCAATAATCCGTTCGATAATTCTTCCAGCGTTCGTCTCGATCGGTCGGTGCTTCAAGAAGTGCAAGTTATCAGTGGGACGTTTGATGCAGAGTATGGACAGGCGATGAGCGGTGTAGTCAATGCCATTCTGAAAAGTGGTTCTGAGAACGCTTTCGAGTGGAGCGGGGAAACATACATAGGCGATGTGCACACGTCCTCAAGCAACCGTGGATTCACGTTTACCAGAGCCTTGCGTCCATGGGCTATCCAGAATTATCAATTTAGCCTGAGTGGCCCGACGTTTCTTCCTGCAACAACTTTCCTCGTGGGCCTTCGCCGCTATACAAGTGATGGGTATCTCTTTGGTGAAAGGAGATTCTCGCCGACGGACAGATCTGACCTCGAGAGCAAGACCTTCTATCCCACGGGAGATGGATCTGTTGTTCCCATGACTCCTTTTGGCGAATGGGGCGGTCAGCTCAAACTCTCCAATCGATCGCTGGACAACATCCAGGTTGGCTACCAGGCCATTGGCAATAACATTACCGAAAAGAGATACAACCATTTTTTCAGGTTGAACCCCGATGGTGAAAAAACGCAGAGAAGCGTATCGCTGGCTCACGGGTTCGATTGGACACATACGCTTTCAGACATCATGTTCTACACTGTAAACGTTCGCCAAAATTTCTTCGAGTATTCCGACCTGATGTATGAAGATGTCTTTGACCCGCGTTATCTGGAGGCAGGAGATCCAAAATCGGATGCGACGTACAGTTTAGGGGCGGCGGTGCAGGGCGTTGACCTGAACCGCTTCAGACAAAAGACGAATTCGTTCGTCGTGAAAGCGTCGGCAACGTATCAAGCGACGAGGTCTCACCTCATGAAGCTTGGTGGTGAAGGCCAACTCTCCTTGCTTTCGTTCGGTTCACCGGGTGTGCTGGTGCCGACGACAGTGGGAGGGGTGCAAGTTCTTCTTCCCCGCATCGATCATCCGGATTATCCCGGAGTGAGGACGTACAAACCTGTATCGTATGCGGTGTTTGCGCAAGATCGTATGGAGTGGAACGACATTACGGTTCGGGCCGGTTTGCGCATGGAGTACTTTTCCGCAAACACCCGCGTACCGAGCGATCTGCAAAACCCTGCGAACACCATCTCCGGTGCTCCTCTTTCCATTCCCATTAAGACCACAGACAAGATCGTAGTGGCTCCTCGATTGGGCGTATCGTATCCCATACTCGAACGAGGCTCGATCTTTTTCTCCTACGGGCATTTCTATCAAATGCCGGGATTGGGACAACTCTTTTCAAACTCGGATTACTCCGTTCTGAAAGAGCTTCAAGCTGGAGGTGTCTCGTATGGTGTACTCGGTAATCCCGATTTGAAGCCGGAGTTCACCGCGCAGTATGAGTTTGGCTTCAAGGCGGAATTCACAGAGTATTTTGGTATGGATGTAAGTTTGTTCTCGAAAGATATCCGGGACCTTTTGGGAGTTGAGTTCATTTCCACATATGCTGCGGCGGAATATGCCCACCTCACGAATGTCGATTTTGGAACCGTCAGCGGATTCACCATTGCGCTCGACCACCGTAGTTTCGGGATGCTCAACGTCAACGTGGACTATACATACCAATTTGCTCAAGGAAACTCGAGTGATCCACGAGAGACGGCCACGCGCGCTGAAGCTGGGGAAGATCCGCGCCCGCGACAGGTACCCCTGTTGTGGGACCAACGTCACACGTTGAATGCGGTTTTTGTGCTGCAAGAGCCGGGTGATTTTAGCGTCACGTCGATCATTAAATTCGCGAGCGGCCAACCGTATACACCCTCCATCGGAACCGGATTTGGTGCTTCGCTGGAGGCCAATTCGGGTCGAAAACCTTCTTCCGTGCTTGTGGATGTCCGGGGTGAAAAACACTTCGCATTTGGCGGTCTCGATCTGAGTGTCTTTGCTCGAGTGTTCAATCTGTTCGACTCGCGCTTCTTCAACGGCTTTGTGTTCGCCGATACCGGGAGCCCAGATTATTCGCTCAATCCCGTCGGTGATCAAGTGACACTTTCCGACCCGAGCCGATACTATGCACCGCGAAGAATTGAAATCGGGATGTCTTTCAGGGGCATCGTGCAACAATGAACACTCCCCTCATGCGACGGCATTCTTTTGCGATTTTCTTTTCTCTTTCTCACCTCTCCTTGCTCGTACTCGTGCCGGCGTTGGCACAGCTTCAACCTGTCGTACCACTGGATCAGCGGGGGCGTGTGGATGCAGAGCGAAGCGGCATTCATGATGCCAATAGCATCAGATCCGTCTTTTACAACTACGGAATGGTCGGCGATTTTCCACCGGATCCGGGAAATGTTGATCTCAGCGTTTTCCACTCCGTGGAAGTTCCAAAGGGAAGTGGCATCAACTACAGCGACGGCATCACGCCTTTTGTTCTTGCGAGAATCCGGCAGCGGAATGGTGTTGAGGCATACATCATGGAAACGGGCTACAGAGAGAATCAGGGATTCAGTCCAAACAGGAATCGGGTGATGCGCTTCGAACCGCGGCCCGGTTTTTTTCAAGCTGATCCCGCCATCAACCGGGGGCGTTCCGTAGCACTCAGCAACGACCCGCGAACATGGCCGGATGCGTGGATCGACAAGACGAACGATCCCGATGATCCCGGATGGTCTGGATCCTGGAACGGCTATTTTGGAAAACGCCCCGCGGCAGATCTTGAGAGCTTCAGTCTGATGGATGATGATTTCTATGACGCCTGGGACTACTACCCGGATTCGCGCGACACGACACGTCGGGGACTTGGACTGCGTATAGTCGTAAGAGGGTTCCAATGGGCGAATCCTCAGGCGGCAAACGTCGTCTTCTGGCACTATGATATTACCAATGAAAGCACAACAGATTACGACGACAACATCATCTTTGGACTGTACATGGATTCCGGCGTCGGGGGCTCCGCTATGTCCTGCGACGGAGTATTCGAATCGGATGACGACAATGCATTCTTTGATAAATCGTTTGGACTCAATCTCGTGTACACGTGGGACAAGCAGGGGCATGGCGTGGGGCTCAGGACTAACTGTGCAACGACCGGCTATCTTGGATACGCGTATCTCGAAACGCCCGGCAACGGCACCGATGGTATTGACAACGATGTCGACGGGATCACAGAAGAAGGGCGAGACTCGGGCCCGGGGCAACTGATCGTCGGAACTGCAACAATTCTAGCGTACGTGCAGACCCAATACAACCTCGTTAATTTCGAGCAGGCGTACGGACCGATTGATCAGCTTCCCGCAGTCAAGGCAGGACGATGGTGGACGGGTGATGAAGATATGGATTGGGTGGCCGATCTTCATGACACCGGTGTGGATGGAATCTGGGGAACGAACGATACCGGAGAAGGAGATGGAATTCCGACCGATGGAGAGACAAACTTCGATCGCACCGATCTTCACGAGTCCGATCAAATAGGATTGACCGGATTCAAGATGAATCGGATCAGACCGGGGCAGGGAAATCCGTCCACGGAACAAGATTACATCGTGTTCTTTGATGACGGGAGAGCTTGGCCACGACGTCTGTGGGAACATTTCACGAATGTAGACCCGGGCGCTCGATTTGATTCGGCCTTGGTGGCGAATTATAATCTCGGTTTTCTGTTTGCTTCCGGTCCCTTCAAGCTGGCAGCCGGCAAGACAGAGCGATTTAGCCTGGCATTGGGATATGGAGGGGATCTGGACGAACTTCGGAGATCCGTGCGCACCGTGCAGCAGATCTACAATGCGAACTACCAGTTTGCCGTTCCACCGCCAATGCCCACGGTTCACGCTGAAGCTGGTGATGGGTATGTGCGGTTGTCATGGGATGATGTAGCCGAGCGGGGTGTTGATCCGGTTACGCTGAAGAACGATTTCGAAGGGTATCGGATCTACCGATCGACCGAACCGTTCTTTCTCGACCCAAAAGTCGTTTCTAATGCCCGCGGCACTGGCCCGATCGGCCACGGTCGCCCGATTGCTCAATTTGACCTGAAGAACGGCATCAAGGAATTCTCCCAGCAGATGGTTGAAGGAGTCGGCTATTATCTTGGGGACGATGTAGGAATCACTCATACGTGGGTTGACAGCAACGTGACAAATGGACAGCTCTATAATTATGCGATCACGTCCTACGACCATGGCTCAGACTCGTTGGAATTCTATCCTTCAGAGAATGCGATCACAATTTCGCGGACGGCCCGCGGTGGAGTCATCTTGCCGCAAAATGCAGTTGAAGTCCGGCCAAATCCGAAGGTGCTCGGATATGCAGGGGCAACGACGAGTTCTCTTTTTCGCCTCTCCGGGATCGGAACAGGGACGATAGAAACGAAAGTTGTCAATTCTGACCTTGTTCCGGACAATCATACATTCAATCTCGTGTTCAAAACCGACGCATCGGTGAATATCCGGGCGGATTTCTATGAGCTCATCGACAGCACAACCGGAAAAATCTTGATCAGCAAGGGAACAATACTCGACGGAAAAGAAACAGGTCAGGTGGGAGGTGGGATACTCCCCGTTATCAACACCCCGCAGACTGTTCTTTTCAACAACGCGCTGAGTGGGTTCAGTCCACAAAGTCAATCGAACACCCGCTTGAAGCTCACGTATCAGGAAGTTCTTCCCATTAATCAATTCCGGCCGGGCTTCCCCGATAATCTAACGATCACATTCAGTAGCGTTCCACTCGACACATCCCTTCCTGCTGTCGGCCGGCCGGCAAAGCCGGTGAGATTTAGAGTCGTCGCCAATACAGACAGCGGCGCATACCGGCTGAAAACTCAGTTCCGCGACCTTGACAATGACAGCACGCTCAGTCGGCCCGACGAATTCTTTGACATTGTAACGTATCTCCCGAGCGCGCCCTCTACACCGCGCGCAACGTGGCGCGTAGAACTTGACACCACCGACCAGTATGTGCGTGGCGCCATCGTCCCACCGACGCAAGGTGATGTGTTTGAAGCCATCATTGATAAGCCTTTTGGAGCGGGCGATAATTTTACCTTTATCACCACAGGCTATTCCGTCAATGTTGAAAAGGCGAAGCAAGAGTTCACATTCAGACCGTATGTTGTTCCGAATCCTTACGTCGGGTCAGCCAGTTTTGAGCCTGAACGGTTTGCAGTGGCTGGACGTGGTGAGCGCCGGATCGAATTCCGCGGATTACCCGCAAATGCGATCATTCGCATTTACACAGTCAGAGGAGAACTCGTCCAAACGCTGCACCACGATGGTTCGATCGATGGATTTGTAGCGTGGAATCTCAGGACGAAAGATAATCTTGAGATCGCTCCGGGACTCTACATTTACCATGTGGATAGTAATGAATTCGGATCTTCCATAGGAAAGTTCGCGGTCATCAAATAGCATGAGAGCGCAAGCACACTTTCGACGGATCGCCGCCTTTCTTATCGTCCAACTGTGCGTCAGTGGATTTCTTCGGGCGCAAAGCAAGACCGGCACGACCATTGGCCAGTTTTTGATGATCGAACCGAGTGCGCGGATGGGTGCCATGGGAAATGCGGGAGTGGCGTCGTACGATGAAGTCATTGCCGCCTACTATAACCCCGGAGCACTGGGTCATGTGGCTTCCAGCCAGGCACAGTTCACGCACAGTCTCTGGATCGCCGATATTGCTTACGATTATGCAGGGGTCGGTATAAAGTTGGCTGAAACCCAAATGCTGTATCTCAGCATGACTTCCCTCAATTCCGGTGAGATCGACGTCCGGACCGTTGAAAGGCCGTTGGGAACCGGAGAACGATACACGGTCTCCAATGTCGCTTTTGGCATAGGGTATGGCCGGCGCATCACCGACAGATTCTCCGCCGGGCTTCAGGTCTCGTACATGCAGGAAACCATCTGGCACAGTTCGCTTGGCGCATTCGCTCTGAATTTCGGGACTCTGTATCAACTGTCGGCGGACGGCATAAACATCGGCGCCAGCATTTCCAATTTTGGAACCCGGGGGCGTTACAATGGACGAGACCTTCGCATTCGCTACGATCTGGACCCGGATAAATACGGTGATAACAGCAATCTTCCGGGTGAAGTCTACACGGAAGAATTCTCGTTGCCCGTCATCTTCCGCGTTGGTCTTGCTGTACCGCTGCTCATCGATGAGAACAACCGATTTCGATTTGCGATCGATGCGTTCCATCCCAACGACAACACAGAAAGTGTCAGCTTGGGTGCTGAGTGGAACTTCATGGGAATATTTTCTCTTCGGGGGGGGTATCAGAATCTTTACCAGAAGGATGCTGAGGTTGGACTAACAACGGGCGCCGGGTTGGAGTATGAGGTTTTTGGCTCACTACTTCATGTTGACTATGCATGGGCAGAACATGGGCGGTTGAACGATACACATCGGTTCACCGTTGGAGTAGGATTCTGAATCGCAGCGTGTAGGTCAAAGATTCGCGAAGGTCCTTCACCAAACACGTCATCCCCGACTGTCGCGTTTGCTGGCGCAGGTCCTCAGTTTCCCTTCTTTCTTCCACCGTTGTCCAAAGATCACTCTGAATTGAAACTCTTCAAGAACACATACGGTTACTTTGACAAGACGCATAACGAATACGTTATTACGAATCCAAAAACACCGCGCCCTTGGATTAATGTTCTTGGTAACGGCGATTATGGAATGACGATCTCTCAAACTGGTTCTGGTTATAGCTGGAGAACCCACGCGCAATTGAATCGCCTGACGCGATGGGAGCAGGACATCATTAAGGACGAGTGGGGAAAGTACGTCTACGTTCGTGATGCAAACACCAAAAGGGTCTGGTCGGTCGGATGGAAACCCGTGTGTGCCAAACCGGACCGATACGAATGCCGGCATGGTATCGGCTACACCATCATCACATCGCTCAATGAAGGCATAGAAACTGAGTTGTTAACATTTGTGCCGATTGATGAGCCGATGGAAGTCTGGAACCTTACGCTCAGAAACACTACGCGAAAAGCGCGCAAACTGAGTCTCTTTACGTATCTTGAATGGGGTCTCGGTGCGTCGCCCGATTGGCATCGGGAGTTTCACAAGTGCTTCATCGAAACTTCGTATGACAACCGACTGGCTGCATTGTTTGCAACAAAAAGGCTGTGGGAGGTTCCGACGGAGAACGGGCATTGGAATACCGGCTGGCCCTACATTGCCTTTCATGCTTCCAGTATAAAGCCCGCATCGTTCGATGCCGACAAGGAATCGTTTCTTGGCATGTATAGGGACCAACAAATGCCTCGCTCTGTCCTGGAGGGGCGCCTCCAAAAGCATACGGGAAACGGTCTCGATCCTGTAGCAAGTTTGCACATTAATGTCGCCCTCCAACCAGGGGAAGAAAAGACCGTATCGTTTGTCCTCGGGGCAGCTTCTTCACTGGAAGAAGCGAAGATGCTTGTGAAGAAGTACAGGAAGACTGGAGCGGTCCGTGGTGCGCTGGAGCGAGTCAAACAAGGTTGGACGGAACGCCTGGGTACCGTTCGTGTCGACACACCCGATGAGGCCATGAACCTTATGTTGAACGTATGGCTGAAGTATCAGGCCATTTCGGGGAGGATATGGGGACGCACGGCCTACTACCAAACGGGTGGCGCGTATGGTTTTCGTGATCAACTCCAGGATTCTCAGATCTTCCTTCCGATCGCCCCGGAGCGAACACAACAGCAAATACTAATTCATGCGAAGCATCAGTTTAAGGACGGAACCGTCTATCACTGGTGGCATCCCCTTACAGAGATCGGCCATCACCCTGACGTTTCCGATAACCTCCTCTGGCTCCCGTTTGTTGTACACAGCTATCTTCAGGAGACGGATGACGCAGCAATTCTCGATAGTCAGGTTCCCTTTGTCGATGAGGCAACGCCTGCTTCACTCTACCAGCATTGCTGCCGGGCGATAGACAGAGCGTTGGAGCGCTTCAGCGAGAACGGTCTGCCACTCATCGGGTCGGGGGACTGGAACGACGGTTTGAGTGCAGTCGGATTGAAGATGAAAGGGGAATCCGTTTGGCTGGGTCATTTCCTTCATAAGATCCTTCATGATTTTTCGGAATGCACGTCAGCGCGTGGCGACCAGGATCGCACGGTCCGATACAAAGAACGAGCGGGCCAATTGCGTGAGGTTCTGAATTCCCGAGCATGGGATGGTGAGTGGTTCTGGAGGGCAACGAAAGACTCAGGGGAGAAGATCGGATCAAAAGAAAACCGGGAAGGAAGATTGTTTCTGAACGCCCAAACGTGGGCTGTCATCTCCGGCGTGGCGGACCGCGAGCGATCGGAGCGGGTGATGGATGTCGTTGAGCAGAAATTGGAGTTCAAAGCAGGACCGGTGCTGCTCTACCCGGCTTACAAAGCCACGGATGAAAAGATCGGATACCTCACTCGCTACGCCCCCGGTTCGCGTGAGAACGGGGGTGTCTATACGCACGCGGCTACATGGAGTGTGATCTCGGCGGCGATGCTTGGACGTGGTGAAGCGGCATATCGCATTTTCTCAAAGCTCAATCCCGTCAACCGCAGCGGAAAAGCGGATGAGTACATGGCGGAACCTTACGTTACACCAGGAAATATCGATGGACCCGAGTCTCCCTTCTACGGACGGGGCGGATGGACATGGTATACAGGATCGGCAGCGTGGCTGTTCAAGGTGGGATTGGAGTGGATCCTCGGTGTTCGTCCGACGAAGAAAGGTCTATTACTAAGTCCCTGCATTCCTAAGAAATGGAAGGGATTCAAGGTGCACAGGGTTTTCCGTGGGGCTGAGTATGAGATCGAAGTAAAGAACCCTACCCGCGTTAATACAGGAATTATCCGCGTGACGATTGATGGAAGCGAAACGGAAAGGTTCACTCCGGATGATTCGGTTTTGCTTCCCGTATTTCAGGCCGGCTCGCGCCACGTTGTTTCTATAACGATGGGCTCGAAATGAAACTTCTCCTGCGAATATGTTTCCTGACCGTAACGCTTGCCGCTTCTGTCGCGGCGCAGGGAACATTCTCTGTCATATTTGATGACGATCTGATCTCCTCGGTCTACCGCGACGCGTCGTACGGATTTGCATCCAGCGGCGATTACCTAAAGCTGATGAACACGGACAAAATGCCCCTTGACGCCGTCCATCGCTACAGTGGTACGATGTCAGCTGTTCTCGAGTACGATCACATGTCCGGCGGCAACTGGGAGATGTTTCTGGCGAGCAATGGATGGCAAACACGCGATTTTTCCGGTTATGACAGTCTGGTATTCTTCGTGAACGCTCCGGCGCCTATCCCAGGGGTGGAATTGCCGAAGGTCGGACTTGAAGAAGCAACGACCAATGCCAAGACGCCGCTCGTTGACATGGGGTCGTACGTCACACTCGATGGGGACACGAACAGCTGGCAGCGTGTCGCAATTCCCTTCAGCGCATTCGAGCCCTTTGGCGGGTTTTCACTTGCTTCCGTCAAAACGGTCCGTTTTACTGCCAATGGACTGACATCGGGCACTAGAACATTGTGGATCGACCTCCTCGCGGCTGTTCGCATCACGGGGGGGCCTTCCACGCCGCCTCCGCTCTCGACCGATCGTCTCCTGGATACTCTCCAGTATGCTGCGTTTGCGTATTTCTGGAATGAAGCAAATCTCGCAACCGGACTTGTGAAGGATCGCAGCTCTCAGGGAGCACCCGCAAGCATCGCAGCCGTCGGCTTTGGCCTCAGCGCGCTCACCATTGGCGTTGATCGGGCGTGGGTCACGCGCGAATCTGCAAGCGACCGCGTGCTGACGACTCTGAGGACTTTCTGGGAGAAGCCGCAGGGAACGAGTGTTTCAGGGATGATCGGATATAAAGGATGGTTCTATCATTTCCTCGACATGAATACTGGCGTTCGGACTTGGAATTCAGAATTGTCTTCCATCGACACAGGGCTTTTGTTGGCGGGCATTCTCGACGCACAGATGTACTTCAACGGCTCGGACTCCACTGAATCTTTGATTCGTTCTCTGGCAGATTCGATCTACAATCGAGTGGATTGGGTTTGGATGGCGAACAGCGGGTCGACCCTCTCGATGGGATGGTTCCCGGAAAATGGCGGATCGTTTCTCGGTGCAAGATGGATCGGCTACAACGAAGCGATGATATTGTATATTCTCGGCATGGGGGCCACTGAAAACGCTCTCCGCGGAAGCGCCTGGGGAGCATGGACCAGCGGTTACCAGTGGAAATCATACGCTGGCTACGACCATGTTGCCTACCCTGCGTTGTTCACTCACCAATACTCGCAATGCTGGGTTGATTTTCGAAACATTGACGATATGTATATGCGAGGGCGGGGAATTACGTACTTTGAAAACTCGCGGCGGGCAACCCTCGCCAACCGGGCATACTGTATCGCTAATCCCGGCGGGCGCGCAGGATACGGCCCCGATATCTGGGGATTGACGGCATGTGATGGGCCAACCGAATACCGTGAACGTGGAGCTCCATTTGGGTATGACGATGGCACGATTGCACCGACCGCGGCGATCAGCTCCATTGCTTTCACGCCGAACGAATCGATCCAAGCCGCACATGCAATGTACGAGAGATATGGTGAGGAGCTTTTCGGACCATACGGTTTTCGGGACGCGTTCAATGTCGGCGCAAATTGGTTTGCCACTGATTACCTCGGCATCGATGAAGGCCCGATCATTATCATGATCGAAAACCATCTCCGACAAACGGTATGGAACCGTTTCATGGAACATCCGGTAGTAATAGCCGGCCTGGCGGCGGCCGGATTTCAGACCATTACGGCTCTGGCCGAGGGGGGTGGATCTGTCCCACAGGCTTTTTCACTTTCCCAAAATTATCCAAATCCGTTCAATTCCACGACGATCATTGAGTTCCGCATTCCTCATGCTGCGCACGTGAGTCTGCAGGTGTACGATGTGCTTGGAAGGGAGGTTGGCTCTTTAGTCGAGGAAGTCTTGCCGTCTGGTAGATACACTCGGAATTGGAACGCAAGCGGTCTTCCCTCAGGCGTGTACTACTATCGTCTCGATGCTGCCAGCTACCGTGAGACGAAGAAGATGATTTTTTTGCAATAGTCAGCGAAAGGTATTGGACGTGAAGCGTCTGCTTCTCAATCTAAGCTTCGTCTGTATAGCGACCTTCTCTGGTTTTCCTTCAGGAAACCACAGCCTCTCCGCGCAACAACGTTGGGACCCTTTCCTCGACACACTTCAACAACGGACGTTTATGTGGTTTTGGCAAACCACCAACCCTGCGAACGGCCTCACGCCGGATCGTTGGCCGACGCAATCGTTTTCGAGCGTTGCTGCCATTGGTTTCGCACTCACGGCATATCCGGTCGGTGTCGAGCGGGGCTATGTTGGGCGCGCTGCCGTTGCCGATCGTGTGTTGACCACGCTGAAGTTTCTCTGGTACGCGCCGCAGAGCGATCACCCGAATCAAGCAACAGGATACAAAGGATTTTTCTATCATTTCCTCGATCACGAAAGCGGCTTGCGGTTCGAGAAGGTCGAGCTCTCGACGATCGACACGGCACTTCTGCTTGCTGGAATCCTCATGTGCCAATCATACTTCGACCGTCAGAACCGGGCCGAAAAAGATATTCGCGCGTATGCCGATTCCGTCTATCGGCGTGTCGATTGGCGGTGGGCGCAGTCGAGGCCTCCGCGGGTAGCGTTAGGATGGTATCCCGATCGGGGATTCATCGAACATGACTGGAAGGGCTATGATGAAGCGATGATTTTGTATATCCTTGCGCTCGGTTCTCCAACATACGGGATAGAACCTGAGGCGTGGGGAGCATGGACAGAGACGTATGTGTGGGCGAGCTATTACGGGGCCGAATTCGTCAGCTTTGGGCCTCTCTTTGGACACCAATACTCGCATTGTTGGATAGACTTCCGTGGAATTCAGGATCCGTACATGAAAGCGAAGGGGATCGACTACTTCGAGAATGCGCGACGTGCTACGTATTCTCAACGGGCGTACGCGAAGGAAAATCCCCGAAAGTACCGGGATTATTCAGAAAACATTTGGGGATTGACGGCGTGTGACGGTCCGGGAGACAAGGCCTTCGCGGTGGACGGGCAAAAGAGGCGATTTCTGGGGTATGCCGCACGCGGAGTTTCCTTCGACTGGGTCAATGACGATGGAACGATCGCTCCGACGGCCGCGGGGGGATCGTTGGCGTTTGCCCCGGAGATCAGTCTGCCGGCGCTCAAAACGATGCGAGAGAAATACGGCTCACAGCTTTTCAGAGAGTACGGTTTTGCGGATGCATTCAATCCGACCTATATAACACCGTCAACTCCGAACGGATGGTTCGATGTAGATTATCTGGGAATTGATCAAGGGCCCATAGTGATCATGATCGAAAACCTGCGCTCGGAGTTCATCTGGAAGACTATGCAGAAGAATCCTTACGTCGTTCGGGGATTGAACAGAGCCGGCTTCACCGGCGGATGGTTAGAAAAGTCCAAAGGGAATTGAATTGTAAGGAATGACATTTGTCCGAACCGAACGTATTCTCTTCCGATAGCGCGAAAGTCCGAAATGAATTCTCGCTGAACGGCCTTTGGGAGCTTCAAGCCGGAAGCGGGGAGAAGCGTCCACAGAAATACCTGAGCGTCGTTCCTGTACCGGGGCTAGTTGATCTTGCAGTCCCTTCATACAACTGGGATGGGGTCGATTACCATTGGTATAGAACGCATTTCACTGTTGACGATGATGAGATGCCGACGTTGGCGTTCCTCAGGATCAACCAGGCCCAATTCGGAACGGTCGCGTGGTTGAACGGCAAGGAGATAGGTTCAAGCATCAGTTGTTACACTTCTCAGGAGTACCGGATCGATTCCGTACTCAAGCTCAACGATCTCAACGAACTGATCGTTCGGATCGGGGCAAAGGGGACGCTGCCTCCGGAGAGTGCCGTGGGGAAGGACCAGGAGAAGGAGCGATTCATCCCCGGTGTGTGGGGCGATGTCTCGCTGATGTTCTGCGGCAATCCCCGCATTCAACATGTTCAGATCATTCCCCACATCGACAAAGCCATTGCCGAAGTGGTCGTTACACTTGAGAATACCGATTCATCCCCGAAGAACGTCTCACTCTCTCTCCGCGTTTCTGAACGAGTATCGCGCAAGTTCGCCTCAGAGCGATTCGTCAAACATGTCGAAACGCCTGCATCTCAACTGACAATAGCCACGTTCATGGTCCCGATCGAGAACGTGCAGCTTTGGTCACCGGATTCTCCGTTTCTCTATGAACTGGAATCGGCCGTCAGCGATGAAGACGGTCCAGCCGACCTGGTTGTCACGGTTTTTGGAATGCGGAAATTCGGAATCACGGGGAAAGGATTCTTTCTGAACGGAAAGCGAATATTCCTGAAAGGGGGGAATATTGCATTCCATCGATTTCTATCGGACAAGGAACGGATGCTCCTGCCATGGAATCGCGAGTGGATCATGCGGGCGCTTATTGAAATTCCAAAAGAACATCATTTCAACTTCTTTCGGAATCATCTCGGACAGATGTACAGCGCCTGGTATGATATCGCGGATGAACACGGGATGCTCATCCAAAACGAATGGCACTTTTGGGGAGCGACAGGGAGCACAAAGCAGATCTCAAAAGAATTCACCGAATGGATTAGGGACAACTGCAATCATCCCAGTATTATCATGTGGGACGCCTTGAATGAGTCATCCGATGAACATGTTCAGCAAGAGATCGTACCGAAGATGAAATTACTCGATCCCACGCGACCGTGGGAGTCGGTGGATTTCGTCGAAGAGCACCCATACATCTACTCTTTGGGGCCGGTTTTGAATAACACGCGGTTTGGATTTACGCGGGCACTTGAGGACATTGAGAACTCCGCGACTCCAACTATGCTTAATGAATTTGTCTGGTGGTGGCTCAACAGCAATGGGGAGCCCACTTATCTTATGAAAGGTGTCACCGAGCGCTGGCTTGGACCAGAGAGCTCGAAGGGAGAACTGCTTGAGCATCAGGCATTTCTCGCCCAGGAATTGGTCGAGCTGTTCCGAAGAATGCGGGTGGATGCCATTCAGCCTTTTGTGTATCTCAGCAACAATAATGGACCCACTGCGCATTGGTTTCTCGGACCCATTGAACAACTTAAGCCGAAGCCGATCCTCGCGGCTCTCAAGAATGCATTTGCCCCCTTTGGTATCAGTCTGGAATTGTGGGACCGCCATTTTTTCACCGGGGAAAAGCGATTAGTGAATACCTGGGTGTTCAATGATGAACCGCAGGTGAAGGAGGGTATGATCCGATACGGCGTCACCGATTCGAGCGGGGTCTGGGTCTGGGAAAAGGAAGTTCCCGTCATCGCGGCACCGTCAGACGCCCAAGAACTTTCCCTCGAATTCGAATTCCCTTCAAGGCCCGGCGTGTATCACGCGAGCGTGGAGTTGCACGATCGGGGTTCGGGGAGGCGCACGTCGGTGAGCCGGAAGGTGGCTCATGTGTTGAGTACGATTGCGGCTCCCGGAGATCATGCGGGAAAATATCTTGCCATACTCGAGCGATCCGGCGAGTACCGCTCATTCTTCGAAGGGCACGGCATCCGGGTTTGTGATGTTGTGACCCAGCCCCTCGGCAGTTGCGGGGCAGTCGTTATCGGAGAAGGTGTAACGGAGTCTCTGCGAACCGGAGAGTTTCTGGACCGACTCTCGAACTACGTATCGGGCGGTGGATATCTCGTCATTATTGAACCTGAGTTTGGAATTCAAGCGAAGTGCGTACTCCCTGTGTTGAGGGACCTTGACATTGTTATTGAACCGAGAGAAGATGCTGATCGAGGAGGATACGATTCGTATGTTTTCGCTTCAGACTTGCTGCACCCGCTTTGGGTGGGTATTTCCCGGGAACATCTGAAAATGTTCAACGGTGGATATGGCGGAGAAGTGGTGTCGCAACATAACCTCGTTCCTAGCGTGGAGCCGATTGTACACGCCCGCTCCGGCATAGCACTGGCGATCCCCGCAATAATGGAGATTCCGTACGGGAAAGGGAAGGTTATCATATCCCGTCTCCAGACCCGTGGACGTTTGTCAGGGAATGAAAGCACGACGAATGCGTTCGCGCGAAGACCAGATCCGGTTCTGCAGCGCTTCATGCTCAACCTCCTCCGCTACGCCTTTGCATGGTCAAACCCAGTGCCTACCATGGCGATGAAAAATGCTTGAGCAAGCTCAACTGTTGGCAACCTCTAAGCGCTTTCTCTGGTGTGCCGTGCTGATTGTTGTGGCAGCTTCATGCAGGCATGAACAAGGCTCGGAGGTCCTGGTCACTTTTTGGGCAATGGGTGCGGAAGGTGAACGTGTACAGACGCTGATACCGGAGTTCGAGCGTCGAAATCCGGGGATTCGAGTAAAAGTCCAGGCGATCCCGTGGACAGCCGCTCATGAGAAGCTCTTGACGGCGTACGCGGGTACCTCAACGCCCGATGTTGCCCAACTTGGGAACACGTGGATCCCGGAGTTCACAACGCTCGAGGCTCTTGAGAATCTCGACCCGTGGATCGGTGAGTCTACGGTCATTCGGAACGCCAACTACTTCCAGGGTTTCTGGGAAACAAATGTCATTCAGGGGTCGGTGTACGGTATCCCATGGTATTGCGACACCCGCGTGCTCTTCTACCGAAGAGATATTTTGACGCATGTCGGGTATCCCTCCGGTCCGGCAACGTGGGATGAATTGTTGGAAGCTTCTGTGAAGATCAAGGCCATGGATAAGAGTGTAGATCGGTACGCAATCTTTCTCCCCACCAATGAATGGAACGTTCCTGTCATCATAGGACTTCAGGCCGGGTCACCCATTTTAAGGGACCGTCATCAATACGGCGATTTCTCCGGGACGGCGTTTAGAAAGGCATTCGAACTGTATATCGACCTTTTTCGAAAGGGTCTCGCACCATCCGGCCTTTCCCAAATGACCAATGTATATCTCTCGTTTGCGGAGGGGTACTTCTCCATGTATGTTACAGGCCCATGGAATGTCGGAGAATTCCGCCGTCGAATGCCCGCGAACTTGCGAGACCAATGGATGACAGCTCCTATCCCCGGTTTTGCAGGGAACATTCCAGGTATCTCGCTTGCCGGCGGATCAAGTCTGGTGATGTTTAAGTCGTCCACGCGAAAGGCGGAAGCATGGAAATTCATAGAGTTTCTTTCGGAGCCGGAACAACAGGTTGCCTTTTATCGTCTCACGGGCGACCTTCCGCCGGGAATCAAAGCGTGGGAGGATACCGTGCTCGTCAACGACCCTCATCTCAGGGCATTCCGAACCCAACTCCAGCATGTCGAGCCCACACCGAGAATTCCCGAATGGGAACAGATCGCGATAAAGGTTCAGGAATACGCTGAAGCAGTTTCCATGAATCGGATGACGGTAGACCAAGCTCTTGCCGCGCTGGATCGCGATGCCGACCGAATTCTCGAAAAACGCCGCTGGCTTCTTGCTCAGGAATGAAAGTTCCGTTTCTTCATAGCACTGCCCGCCGATTCGGGCACCTCACCTCAGCGATTCTCTTCCTCGGTCCTGCTCTCATTGCCATAACGTTTTTCTTCGTAATTCCCGTTGTTGCGGCGTTCTTCATGAGCTTCACAGATTTCGATATATATGCTCTCGGCGATCTTGGTCACCTGAGATTTGTCGGATTGATGAACTATGCGCACCTGTTTGAAGACCCTCTTTTCTGGAAGGCCCTCCAAAACACAGTGTATTTCGTGGTAGCCGGGGGTCCGCTCTCCGTTGCCGTTTCTCTTGTTGCCGCCCTGCTCCTTCATTCTCGGCTTGTTCGATGGAAGGGATTCTTCCGCATTGTGTATTTCATTCCGGTGGTAACGACCCTTGTTGCAGTGGCGGTGGTGTGGCGAGCAATATATCATCCGAGATTCGGTTTGCTGAATTATGTCCTGGGGTTTGTGGGGATCGATGCGATCGATTGGTTAGGTGACCCCGTTTGGGCCATGCCTGCAATCATTCTTCTCGCGGTCTGGAAGAACTTCGGCTACAACATGATCATTTTCCTGGCGGGATTGCAAAGCATTCCGGGTGAATTGTACGAAGCTGCGCGCATCGATGGCGCCACTCCGTTCAATCAGTTCCGAAACGTGACGCTTCCCTTGCTCGCGCCGACATCGCTCTTCGTTGGCATCATTACGATGATCGGATATTTCCAGCTCTTTGCTGAGCCCTATGTGATGACCCAAGGAGGGCCATCCTACGCAACCCTCAGCATCATCTTGCTCATGTATCAGCACGGCTTCCGCTGGTGGAGTATGGGCTATTCCACCGCGATCGCATTCGTTCTGTTCGCCATCGTGCTTGTCGTGACCATGATCCAAATGAGGATGCAGAAAGGACTCAACGATTGATGCGTAATGTCCAGAAAGTGCTGATCCACGTCCTGATGTTCGGGCTTGCCGCTGTGACTGCCGCGCCGCTGATATGGATGGTCTCGGCGTCGCTGATGCCTCCCGGCGGGGCAAGTTCATTCCCGATTCGCCTCATCCCCGAAGTTTTCACTTTGGAGCACTACGAAGTTCTCTTCACGCGGCTCAATCTGGGCAAGTACTTTCTTAACAGCACACTTCTTGCGCTCAGCATTACGTTCATTTCGCTCCTCATCAATTCGATGGCCGGATATGCCTTTGCAAAATTCCGTTTTCCAGGTCGGGACCCGCTGTTCAGGTCCCTGCTGACCGCGTTGGTCATACCGGCTCAGGTTACAATGCTTCCGCTGTTTCTCATGCTCAACAAGATGGGGCTGATCAACACATACTGGGGTGTCTTGATTCCGGGAATGGCGAGCATCTTCGGCATTTTTCTCATCCGGCAGTATGCACTTTCTATTCCGGACAGTCTCATTGAGGCTGCCCGGATGGATGGCGCCAGCGATTTCCGCATCTATTGGAAGATCATCTTGCCACTGTGCAGGCCGATTCTGGTCACCCTCGGCATTTTCACATTCATGGGGACATGGAATGATTTCCTCTGGCCGTTGATCGTGATGACCGATGATTCCATGTATACACTCCCCGTCGCCCTGGCAAACCTCTCCGGCGAACATGTGCAGGATACCGAGCTCATGATGGCCGGTTCGGTTCTCACCATTCTTCCCGTTATACTCGTCTTTATGGTCGTTCAACGGTACTACATCCAGGGCATCATGATGGGAAGCGTCAAGGGGTAATCGCATGAAGCCGGCCGCCTGCTTCATCCTTCTACTCGTATCTGTTTCCGCGTTTGGCCAAAAGAAAGTTCTGGATACGTTCGACCTCCTTGAGGGATGGAACGTCCATGCTTCTGACGGCGGCGTCACATGGACCGGACGTGATACTCTCCCCACACATGACAACTTGGCTCAATGGATGCTCGACCCCTCTGTTGGAATCGATACCGATGGAAATCTCTTCATTGCGACGCTGATGCGTCGGTTCCCCGGCTATGGTATTAGAGTTTCCAAGTCAACCGACGAGGGCCAGTCATGGACACAAAGCAACTTTGCGCTATCGGACCATGTCGACAAGCTCCACATGACGATCGATGTCGGGGAAACGAGTCCGTACAAGAATAACGTGTACATAGCATATACAGATGAGAATTTTAGTCCGCGCGTCGACAAGTTTTCCCGTTCAACAAATGGAGGCCAAGATTTTTCCACGCCGGTGGTAATCACGGGCTCGATCGTCGCTGACCGAACCGGCGGAGTGAATCTTACGGTCGGTCCCGGCGGTGAAGTGTATGCGACTTGGAGAGCATACAACATTACGTCACGGAGAGGCCGTGTGGGCTTCAACAAGTCTACCGATGGAGGATCTTCGTGGGGAACGGCGACTGGTATCGACACTCTCCTTTACGAGGGGAGCAGTAAGGGGTTGTTATATCGCAATTTTCCATCCATGGCTGTCGACCGGAGTACGCCTTCACGGCAAGGATGGATTTACATTGTCTTTGCCGACTCCTCAGCTTCTACATCACCCGATATCTTTCTGATCCGATCTAAGGATAACGGCGCCACATGGAGCTCTCGTAGGCGGGTCAATCAGGATGCCGGCGCCAAAGATCAGTTCATGCCCTGGCTCACCGTCGATCCGAGCAGCGGCAACCTGTATGTTATCTATTACGACAGCCGAAATTTTCCAGCCAACGATTCCGCTCAGGTATACATCTCCGCGTCAAACGATGGCGGCGAGACATTCAAAGACCTGTCGGTGAGCGATCCGTTCCTTCCGAAACCTGTGCTTCATGGACCGCCGGGCTACATGGGTTCCTACATCGGCATTGTTGCCTCGAACGGAGTCATCCGGCCTTGTTGGATGGATGATCGCACCGGCATAAATCAAATCTACTCAACCCGGATCCCTGATTCTGTTTTTCTTACCTCTGTTCCCGAAGTCATCGAAGGAACCGTCCCTGCAGCCTTCCAGCTTTACCAGAATTTTCCAAACCCATTCAACCCAAGCACGGAGATACAATTCTCTCTGCCGCAAAAGAACCACGTGACGTTGACGATCTTTGATTTGTTGGGACGGGAGATTGCGGCTTTGCTGGACAAGGATTTGTCGGCAGGCAGCTACAGCACGCGATGGGATGCGGGTTGCATGCCGAGCGGCACGTATTTGTATAGGTTGCGCGTGGAAAATTTCGTGGAAGTACGAAAGCTTTTATTGATGCGCTGACCATGGAAGGTAGTCGATAACTGCGTCTGTCAACTCACCCTTCGACATGTTCATAGCTCGAAGCTTCGGCGGACGACCGCCTGCCACAGAACGAGTCAGCAACTGGCGGCTGGCTGAAAATAACAACGGAGCCAGTTTCACCTTTCTGCTAACCAGCCGGTAGTTTCAGCCCTGTAATTTTTGAATTTTCAGGTTGCCGTTTGTTTGTCTCTTGATCATTTGTTTCTTGCACTTGTCAAACGAAAAATCCCTCTCCAAGATTTCTCTGAGAGAGGGATTTTTCGTTCGGCAGTAGCCCTAACGGGAATCGAACCCGTATTTTGGCCTTGAGAGGGCCACGTCCTAACCGTTAGACGATAGGGCCTTAACATTGGTACATTTGACATTTTACATTGAACATTGGTTTGAGTCGCGGAGAAGCGGTGAGTCGATTGACTCACCCCAATGTCCCCGACCTCCATCAATGTAAAATGTCCAATGTTAAATGTACCAATGTTAGCTGCCCGACCAGGGCTCGAACCTGGACTCTTCTGATCCAGAGTCAGACGTGTTGCCAATTACACCATCGGGCAAATTCAACAGCAAACCGTTCAGTTTCTTTGAATCCTCAGAATGCTCCGCGAGCGGGACGTGTTGCCAGTTCCAATTCGACACAAGTTAGCGAACGGAGTGAAGCAAACTTGTCAGTCGAATTGAGAATCCCCGCCGCTGTTTGGCGGGATTACACTGCGGGGCAAAAGTTTGGTCTCAGTTAGCCCATATTGAATGGCCTGAGCGAGTGAAGCGAGTCGAAGGCCACCACGGGACAATGAAGAACTTAAATATATGCAAATCTTCATTGCAGTTCAATCGTCCCGTGCTTCCATTTCCCCCCATGCTTCGCTATATTCACCCACCATTTTCTCACGACCTGCGTGCACTCCTTGCTCACCGTCCGCATCTCCCGCGTCTCAACCGATGTTACCGACATCCCACTCCCTTCGTATGCGACTGAGGGGTCGGCCGGCATGGATCTGTGCGCAGCGGTGACGGAGGACGTTACGATCGCACCGGGACAAACCGTTCTGATACCGACGGGCGTCTCCATCGAATTGCCGCAAGGGCACGAAGCTCAGGTTCGGCCTCGGAGCGGTCTTGCCATTAAACACAGCGTCGGCATTTTGAACAGCCCCGGCACAATCGATTCCGACTATCGGGGCGAGGTGAAGGTGATACTCACGAATTTCGGACACGCGCCCTTCGTCGTGCGACGAGGGGATAGAGTGGCGCAGATGGTCGTGGCGAAGTATGAACGCGTGCAATGGACGGAATCTGACGGCCTGGCCTCGACGAAACGCGGCAGCGGGGGCTTCGGCCACACCGGTCACAGGAGATAATTTCCATGCCCAAACGACCTGTTTCTCGTCAAGCCCGCCCGGCTGCTGCAAACGATACGGACATTCCGTGGACCTCAATGTTCTCGTCCCTCGGAAGGATCGAAGTCGTGCTCCTGGTTGGGGGTGTGCTGCTGCTCCTGATGCTGATCTATACGATCCAATCGATCCTTTCGCCCTTCCTCGTCCTGGGAGCCATTCTTTTTCTCCTGTTTCCTCTCAGGCAATACATCCTTGCCAGAAATCTGATGTGGCTGGCCGCCATTTTGTTCGGGCTGTGGTTCCTCCACGAAGTGTCTCCCATTTTGGCGCCGTTTGTCGTGTCGCTCGTCTTTGCGTATATCCTGGCCCCCCTGGTCGATGTCTTCGAACGATGGCGCGTGCCCCGATGGTTGACTTCCCTCGTCCTGCTTTTCCTCTTTGTCGCCGGCATTGTGCTTGCGGTGTTCTTCATTCTCCCGGTTGCGGTCGCACAGCTTGAAGGCGTGCTCGATGCCGTGTCGTCGGTCATTTCGGATTGGCGTTCGACGCTGTGGAACAGCAATATTGTCCGCCTGCTGCAGCGGTATGGAATTCCCGCCAACGACCTCCGTTCCATTCTCTCCAATCAACTGACGCCCCGGCTGGAGGATATTCTGAAGACGCTCTTCAGCGCGTCTGCTTCTTTGCTTTCGAGCATTTCCGGCGTGTTGACACAAATCTTCTATCTCATCCTGGTTCCATTCCTCACATTCTACATGTTGACTGATTTTCCGAAGATCAGTCATCGGTTCAAAATGCTATTTCCACGCCCGGTGCGGGACAAGGTAGCGCTCGGCATGGAGCAGGCAGACGAATTGATCGGACATTACCTCCGTGGAGCGCTGACCGTGGCGATTCTGCAGGGATTTACCGTCTCGGTCATCTTCTCCATCTTCGGGATCAAGTATGCCCTGCTCTTGGGCCTCCTCGCCGCAGTCCTGGACCTCGTGCCGTACTTCGGCCTTATCATCACCATGCTCATTTCCATGCTCGTCGCGTCGTTCAGCGACCCGCCGGTCGTTCCAAAGATCATCTTCGCGCTGGGGTCGGTCGGCGCACTCCATTTGTTCGAAGTGGCGTTCCTCTCCCCGCGCATCGTCGGCAGCAAAGTCGGGCTGCACCCGCTGCTCATCATCCTTGCCCTGCTCGTGTTCATGCAATTCCTTGGGTTCGTAGGACTCCTGGTCGCTGTACCGGCCACGGCGCTGCTTATTCAGATCACCAAGGAGTGGGAAAAGGGCCGGCGCCGGGGAGCGTCCGAGAACGACGGAACCTACGCCCAATCGTGATGTCCGGCATCCTGTATTTGGTCGCCACGCCCATCGGCAACCTTGAAGACATCACTCTTCGCGCTATACGCGTTCTCAAAGAGGTCGATGTCGTCGTGTACGAGGAACGGAAGGAAGGCGGGCGGCTTCTTCGTCATTTGGGCATCGAGAAGCCGGTGGAAAGCCTTAATGAACACAATGAGGCCGCGGCGACCGGGATCATTCTCGACCTCATCAAGTCCGGCAAGTCTGTCGCGCTTATTTCCGACGCCGGCACACCGGTCTTTTCGGACCCGGGACAGCTTCTCGTCCAGCGCGCCGTGGATGCGGACATTCGCATCGTTCCCATTCCGGGTGCGTCATCGTTGCTTCCCGCGCTGACAGTGTCCGGATTTTCCATCGGCGAATTTGTCTTCGCCGGATTCCTTTCACCGAAGCGCAATCGCCGCATCGTCGAATTGCAGCAGCTCAAGCGCGAGCAACGAACCATCGTCTTGATGGATGCTCCGTACCGTCTCGTGCAGCTCATGCGCGACATCGCCGATGTTCTGGGGAAGGAGCGACGGGTGTGCGTGGCCTTCGACCTAACCCTGCCGACGGAGACGATCTTTCACGGAACTGCCCCGCAGCTCTTTCAGGAATTCTCGCGATCGGAGAAGAAGGGGGAATTTGTCGTCGTACTGGAAGGTTCCTCGAGAATCTCCGACCGATGAACCTGCGTGTCGCAGTTGCCATGACGTTCGCCCTGGGCTGCTCGGGAGAGACAAATTCACCGCAGCTTGAGCAGATCGAACCTTCCTTCGCGAGCATTCAACGCGTTGTCTTCAACGCCTCGTGTTCAGCAACTTCCTGCCACGGGTCGACGGCGAAGGCGGGACTGACATTGACGCCGGGCTCGTCGTACGCAAACCTCGTCAATGTGACCAGCCAGAACGACAACGCGCACTCTCCGCAATTCAAGCGCGTCCTACCCGGTTCGCCGGATTCCAGCTTCCTGTGGATCAAGCTGACAAACCCGGGGCCTCAACAGGGAGACCGTATGCCGCAGGTTGGAAACTCATTGCCCGATGAGTATCTTCAGGCCATTCGGACATGGATCGTCCAGGGTGCTCAGAACAACTGATAGGGCCGCGATGACACGGTACCTCTTTCCTTCAGTCGGATTGATCTTCTTTCTCTCCTGCGCGACGAAAGGTCCCTCAGGTCCGGACCCGTCTGCCAGTGACGTACAGTTGGATCCCCCGCCTCAGGGCCAGGGCGTTCAGCTGGCCATCCCGCCATTCAGCGTTCCGCAAGGAGATGAAGTTCAGCGCAACTACTTCATGACACTGCCGTCGGATTCCGACCTGTATGTAACGCGCGTGGAGTTCCGGTACAACGAAGGGAGCCATCATTGCAACGTCTTCAAGTCCGATTCCCTGACCATGCCTGAAGGGACATTCACCGAAACCTTCATAACACTCGACTACACCAAATGGGACATGTTCACGGCATCACAGCGAGAAGCTTTTACCTGGCAGTTACCTCCGGGCGTGGCCATTTATCTGAAAGCGCATCAGCAGATCTGCATCCAAACGCACTACGTGAACGCCTCAACACAAGAGACGCCAACTGCACGGGGCAAAGTGCTGTTGAATCTCTGGTCCATGCCGGCGTCCGAAGTAACATCAGTCGCCGGGCTTCTCTTTGCTTCCAATACAAGGATCATTTTACCCCCGGGGTCCATCGATACGGTGAGAAAATTCGTCGTCAAGATCCCATGGGACATTAACATCCTCACTCTTACGGGACATTTTCACAGTCGGGGAAGGAATTTTTGGGCCGTGCGATTCACGACCGGAGAAGAATTCTACCGCAATGTCTCCTGGGACGAGCCACCGATCAAGGTCTTTCCGGATATGGGATACCCTTTGATCCGGAATGAGCAGATCGTGTATTACTCGGATTACTACAACGCGTCAGCCGACACGGTGTATATGGGCCCGCACGTGGAGAACCAGGAGCATTCAAACCTCTTCATGGTGTATTGGCCGGGGCCTGCGAACGGCAAGACGATCTACGATGTGGATCAGGGTTGGTGAGGGGTAAGTAGAGAGTTGTGAACTGGTGAAGAAGTATGGGGCAGGTGAAAAGCTATTTGCGGGAATGGCCTCTATTTCACAAGAAGGAGTGCGCGGATTGACGATGAGCGGCTCGTCGTAAGGCGGCACAAGTACACACCGGAAGGGAGAAGGGAAGCATTGAACGTCGCACTGTGTGATCCCGCCTCGAAGCGCTGATCGGCGATGAGGGCGACGCTGCGGCCGAGTTGGTCGAAGATCTCCAGACGGACACGTCCGGAAAAGGAGAGTGAAAAGGAGATGCGCGTCGACGTATTGAACGGGTTCGGGTAGTTGTGGAGTGCAACGGGGTCTTCGACCTCCTGGACCTGTTCGGTTTCATCAGCGACGCCTGTGGCCGTTCCCTCATCAAGCTGATGCGTTGTATTCACGGCAAGACCAAACCAATATTCCACCTTCCCCGGTCCCCACGTCACCTCCACCGTATCAAGTATTGCCGCAGAGCCGACGCCGAAGAGTGCGACGGGACTTACCTGCGAGCAATAGCTGGAACCGGCAATTACGCTGCGGACAAAGCGCTGTCCTCCTGCACGAACAAGGATCGTAGCGCCGACAGCACCGCGATTGACGGATGTCCCACGCAGATGGAACGACGCCCAATTGCCGACACCCGATGTAGCGTTGATCCAAAGCTTGTTTTGTCCAGAAGGTGAAAAACTGGCCCCCACGATGTCCTGCCTCCCGTCGCCGTTGAAGTCCCCGGTGGCAAGTCCGTAAAAGTCCGCGTTCGATGCAAAACCAGATTGGGGTCCGACGTCTGTAAAAGTGCCATTGCCGTTGTTGCGGTACAAGAGACTGGTTCTGTGTAGGCCGCCGAAGCTCGCAATGTTGACGATCGCCAGGTCCTCATTGCCGTCATTGTCAAAGTCGGACCACGCAACTCCCCAGGACATGCCATTGGAATCCGCGTTGGCGGTTGCAGCGATCTCCTGGAAGTTGCTCCCCGCCACATTGCGATATAACCCTCCATGGTCGATCCGCGTGACATACACATCCTGCCAACCATCGTTATTCATGTCGCCCCACGCGACGCCCATGCTGTTGCCAGCGCCGACGCTGTCGAGATGCACCTGTGGCGCAACATCGGGCATGGGCATCGTGCCGTCGTTTCTGAACAACTGACTCTTGTCGAACCCGTCGTGAACGGCAAACAGATCCACGTCGCCATCCTGATCGTAGTCGATCCACGTCGCTTGCATTGCGATGGTTGACGGTCCCCCGGCAACGCCGGCCTCACTGGTAACGTCGTCAAACGTAATCGTGGAATTCACGGAGGAATTCCTGTACAACCGATCGGGTGAATCCCGCGTGGCAAGGAACAGATCGAGGCGGCCGTCGTTATTGAAGTCTCCAGCGGCAGCTGTGCCGACGGACACAAGTGTGTCGATGCCGGAACCCTTTGTTACATCGGTGAAATGTCCGCTATCGTTGCGAAGGAGACGATTGGTGCCGACAGCATCCTGCGCCCCGAGAAAGAGGTCGGGGTCGCTGTCGTTGTCCCAATCGGCGAAGATGGGAGCCACATAGCGGCCGCTTCGAGAGACACCCGAGGTTGCGGTAACATTTGTGAAGTGGGCCGAGCCGTCGTTCTGGAACAACGCAACGCCGTACCATCCGGCAAAGAGGATGTCGTCATCCCCGTCGACGTCATAGTCGGCGACGGCCACACCTTGGGGACTGAAGGTAGTTGCCAGGCCGGCGGCGATTCCGTTTTCGTAGAACGTGATCTGCGAATGCAGGGGGGCGATAGATGCGGAAAAAATGAGGGAGAGTGCTATCCTCGAGCTGATCGAGACGATGTTCACGTGTCTAAGGCAGAAGCACGGCCGATGCTACGACCGTCGTCCACAGTCCGGTCCGGTCTCCCTCGGCAGACTGTGTGATGTTGAACGTGCGGACGATCTTTCCCGAGAGCTTGAACATCTTTTCCCGCTCGTCCCAGGCAATGTTCGGGTCAAAGGGAATGCCGAGTGTCGTCGCGAGCATGGTCGCTGCAAGGTCCTCGGAATATTCGCCCGCCCGCTCGTCGGTTTCGCCGAACGGATGATGTTCGGAGAGATAGCCATACTGGCTGTCGTCCGCCGGCGTAGCGACGCCGATCGACGCGGCGATCAGGCGGTTGGGCTCGTTGGTCGCATTGCGCGCCATGACGCAGAACGTGATCGCTCCGGGGAGCAGGAGCTTCAAGCCTTCGTCCTTTGAGATGCGTTTGCACCCCGGCGGATAGATGCTCGAGACCGTGACGATATTGCACTTTTCGATCCCTGCATCTCTCAACGCCAGCTCAAACGATTGCAGGTAATCCTTATGGCGTCCGACGCCTTTCGTGAAGAACATTTTTGCGGGTACGAACACTGGAAATACTCCGGGAAGAAGTGATGGTCAGTGGGAATGCTGGACTTTGATTCTGAGGAAGCGGCGCTTCCCTACTTTGAGAATGAACTCTGGTTTCTCCGGCAGCATGGCGCGATGGTCCGTCACCTTTTCTCCATCGATCGTCACTCCGCCCTGCTCGATGAGCCGGCGGGCTTCGCCGTTCGAGGCGACGAGCTTTGCACGCGTCAGGAGCGTCAAAATGTCCACAGAACCGGCGTTGTCGCGGACCTCGAACTCTTCGACCTCGTCCGGGAGGGCTTTCTGCACGAAGATGCGGTCGAACTCTTCCTCCGACTTGGATGCATCGTCGGGAGAATGATACAACGCAACGAGCGACCGCGCAAGCCGGCGCTTGAGGTCGCGCGGATTCGACTTCTTCTGGTCGAGTTCCTGCTTGATCGACTTCAGGTCTTTGGTGGTGACATCCGTCGTCAATTCAAAGTACGCATAAATCAATTCGTCCGGTATGCGCAGCGTTTTGCCGTAGATCTCTCGTGCCGGTTCGCTGATCCCGATGTAGTTGTCGAGCGACTTGCTCATTTTCTCCACCCCATCCGTGCCGGGGAGGATGGGCATCATCAACGTCACCTGCGGCTCGAGACCGAACTCGCGCTGAATGTCCCGCCCGACCAGGAGATTGAACTTCTGGTCGGTCCCGCCGAGCTCCACATCCGCCTTGATCGCCACGGAATCCATGGCTTGGGCAAGCGGATACAGCAATTCATGGACGCTGATGGGCTCGCCGGCCTTGAACCGCTGCGAGAAATCGTCCCGTTCCATCATCCTGGCGACGGTGTATTTGCTGGCCAGCTTGATGACGTCGGCGAAGTTCATTTTCCCCAGCCATTCCGAATTATAATACATGCTGATGCGCTGGGCCGAGAGGATCTTTGTCGCCTGTTCAAAGTACGTTTGGCCGTTCTGCCGAGTGTCATCCATGGAAAGTGCCGGGCGGGTCTTGCTCCTTCCGGAGGGGTCGCCGATCATCCCCGTGAAATCCCCAATGATGAGAATCGCCTGGTGTCCGATGTCCTGAAATTGGCGGAGTTTTCGGAGGACGACAGAATGGCCGAGATGCAGGTCGGGGCGGCTCGGATCGCAGCCGAGCTTAATGTTGAGGGACTTTTTCGTCTTGATGGACCTCTCGATCTTGCGGACGAGATCGTCTTCGGGGATGATCTCCGCAACACCCCTCTTGATGAGGTCCATCTGTTCGTTCAGTCGTGGGAACAATGCGGTTTCGATAGTGAGAGCAATGATATCCAGTCACAAGTCATAGAAGCCCGGCTCTGTAATATAGGATTCACCCACGAATCTTCGCGAATCCACGCGAACATAGACAGACAAATTATCATTCGTGTAGATTCATGTGTACTCTTTACGTCGGAAACTTATGCCTTCCGTCGTCGTGCCCGGTCCAGGTCCCGCTTCGTCTCTCGCTCCCTGATCGATTCGCGCTTGTCGTACGTCTTCTTGCCACGGGCAAGAGCCAGCTCAAGCTTGGCGAACGCTCCACTGAAATATACGGACAACGGAATGAGCGTAAGGCCTTTTTCTGCGACGCGGCCGATGAGTTTCCGGACCTGTTTTTTCTGGAGGAGTAGCTTTCGGGTGCGGAGGGGGTCGTGGTTGGCAATACTGCCGTGCTCGTACGGATTGATGTGCATGCCGAGGAGCCACACCTCGCCGTTCTTCACCATGGCGTACGCGTCCAGAAGGCTTGCGTTCCCTTGCCGGAGCGATTTCACTTCCGTTCCGGTGAGCACCAGTCCAGCTTCGACCGTCTCCAGTATTGCGTACTCATGCCGCGCCTTGCGGTTGGAAACGACGACGCGTTGCTCTTTCTCGGTCATCCCGCTGAAAATTTTGCGTAAAACTTAATCGAAAAGAGAACAACAATCAAGAAAATGCCCGTTCGAAGCGCATCGGCGGTTTTGTTGTATTTGGAAGCACTTCTGGGTATATTCGCAGGGCAATCATGTAGAACCTATCTCAAAAAAGGAGATTGCCGCAAAAAGGCGCACAACACGCAGCAGCGGGTCGGCGTTCGAGGACAGCAAAAAGGAATTCCATGGCGGAGAAACAATTCGACCTCACGGTTATCGGCTCGGGTCCAGGCGGATACATCGCCGCGATTCGCGCTGCCCAACACGGTCTCAAAGTCGGTATCGTCGAACGCGACAAGCTCGGCGGTATTTGCCTGAATTGGGGCTGCATTCCGTCAAAAGCGCTGCTCAAAAGCGCCGAGGTCTACACAACGTTCAAGAAAGCGGGCGAATTCGGGTTTTCGTACAAGGACCTCACGTTCGATTTCTCCAAGATCATTCAACGAAGCCGCGGTGTCGCCGACCGGATCTCGAAGGGCGTTGAATATCTCATGAAGAAGAACAAGATCGAGGTGGTCCCCGGAACCGCCAAACTGACAGGGAAGAATGCCGTCGAAGTCTCGAAAGATGGGAAGGTCGTCGACACGATCAAAACGAAACACATGATCCTGGCAACCGGCGGTCGACCGAGAACGATTCCCGGCGTCACGATCGACCGAAAGAGGATCATCACCAGTACGGAAGCCATGAGCCTCGCCGAACAGCCGAAGTCGCTCGCGGTCATCGGCGGCGGGGCAATAGGCGTCGAATTCGCCTACTTCTATAATGCGCTTGGCACAAAGGTCACGATCATCGAAATGATGCCCAGTATCCTGCCGCTCGAGGACAAGGAGATCAGCAAGATCGTCGAATCCAGCCTGAAAAAGCAGGGCATCAACATTCTGACCGGGGCAAAGGTCGAGAGTGTCAAAATTGACAAGGGTGTCGTTATCGCGGTTTCAACCAAAGATGGCAACGTCGATGTTCAGGGAGAACTCGCGCTGATGGCCGTTGGCGTTCAAGGGAATGTCGAAAATCTCGGGCTCGAGTCGGTTGGTGTGAAAACGGACCGCGGGTTTGTCGTTGTCAATGAATTTATGAAGTCGAGCGTGGACGGAATCTACGCGATCGGCGATGTTTCGGGACCGCCGCTCCTTGCCCACGTCGCGTCGCATGAAGGAATCGTGGCCGCCGATCATATTGCCGGCAAAGCGAAGCATGGCATTGACAAGAACACTATTCCGGCCTGCACCTATTGTCAGCCGCAAGTGGCCAGCGTTGGCATGACCGAAGAGGCGGCGATCGCAAAAGGGTACAAAGTAAAGGTCGGACGCTTCCCGTTCCGTCCGCTTGGGAAAGCCATGGCGATCGGCGAAACAGAAGGGACCGTGAAGCTTGTGTTCGACGAGAAATACGGCGAACTCCTCGGCGCTCATATCGTCGGGTCCGAAGCGACGGAAATGATCTCTGAGCTTGTTATGGCGAAGTCCCTGGAAACGACGTGGGAAGAGTTGTTTAATACCATGCACGCGCATCCGACACTTTCCGAAGCGGTCATGGAGGCTGCAGGAGATTCGCACGGCGTAGCGCTCAATATGTAGGACGTTGGTTGGAATGATGGAATGATGGAATTGAATTCTCAGACCCGATCTCGCACACCCCAGTTCAACACTGTACCTTAGGCTCTTGCGGAACTCTCATCCCACAATTGCCGTCACCGAGCTTGGCAGAACCGACTACCGAACATGCTGGGATCTGCAGAAGAGATTGTGGGAATGCCGGCATTATGGTCTTATCGGAGATCTCCTCCTGCTTACAGAGCACGATCACGTGTACACGATCGGGAAGGGGGGAGATGAAAACCATGTTCTTGCGAGCAATCAAGAACTGGCCGAGCTTGGAGCAGAGGTTGTTCGGATCGATCGGGGAGGGGACGTCACATATCACGGACCCGGACAGATCGTCGGTTATCCCATCCTCGACCTGACGGCATACGGCAGTGACATCCATCGATATCTCCGTGCGCTTGAGGAAGTGATCATCCTGACTCTGGAAGACTTCGACATCGAGGCCTCCCGCGAGGAGGGAATGACCGGAGTGTGGGTGAACGGCGAGAAGATCGGAGCGATCGGAGTGAAAGTGAGCCGGTGGGTGACGATGCACGGGTTTGCGCTGAATGTTTCCACAGACCTTTCCCGATTCGACCGGATCATTCCCTGCGGTATCTTCCATAAAGGCGTGACGTCGATGGAACGGCTTCTCGGACGCCCGGTCGCAGCGGCGGACGTCACCCGCCGGCTTTCCGAGATCATGTGCGCAGTTTTCGGCGCCACTCCTGTGCACATCGCCCCCGAGACGATCAACGCGCGCATCGCCCATTTGGACCCCGGCTCGTTGCAGACGTCGGCCGCATGAACATAGAACACACATGCCCAAAATAGCCGCCGCAGCGTCCAAACAGAGTTCAGCTCCCCTGCCGCATGGTCTGACGAACGAGAGCGTCCTTCAAGCTTACCGCACGATGCTCTTGTCGCGCAGGATCGATGAAAAGCATCTTATACTTCTCAAGCAGGGGAAATCCTTTTTTCACATCGGCGGATCGGGCCACGAGGCGGCACAGGTTGCCGCCGCACTTGCGCTCAAGCCCGGCTACGATTGGCCCAACTGCTACTATCGTGATGTCGCTTTTGCCTTGCAGAACGGTGTCACGCCCGAAGACATCTTCCTTGCGGCGCTCCATCGTGCGGATGACCCGAGCAGCGGGGCGCGTCAAATGCCCGCGCACTGGGGAAAGAAAAGCGCGCGCATGGTCACACAGTCGAGTCCCACCGGCACCCAATACCTGCAGTCGGTCGGCATGGCGCTCGCGGCGAAAAAAGAAGGGACGGATGAAGTTGTCTACGTCTCTTCGGGTGAAGGGGCAACGAGCGAAGGCGAGTTTTTTGAGGCCGTGAACTGGGCCGCGCGGGAATCGCTTCCCGTCATCTTTTTCGTTCAGGATAACAAATTTGCGATCTCCGTCCCCGTCAATCAGCAAACAGCCGGTGGGTCGGTCTTCGAAGTGACAAAAGGGTTTCAGGGCCTGCATCGCGAGAATGTGGACGGCACGGACTTCTTCGCCGTCCACGAGGTCATGCAGCGTGCGGTCACACGGGCCCGCAAAGGCGATGGTCCTTCTCTCATCGTCGCACACACGGTCAGGTTGTTGCCTCACTCGTCGTCGGATGACCATACGAAGTACAGGTCGAAGGAAGAGATCGACAGAGACAAAAAACTCGACCCTATTCCGAAACTGGCCGGTTGGCTGATTGAACAGGGGATCCTGACCGACGAATCTGCGGGCGCCATGCTGGACGAGGTGAAACGGGCGGTCGATCGTGCTGCGGAGTGGGCGGAAACGCGGCCGGTGCCCGAGGCGTCGACGGTGCTGGACCATGTTTACGGAAAGTCGCACGCAGATGCGCCGAAGGATTTCGTCGAACCTGAACATGCGGGTGGAAAGATCGTCTTTGTCGACGCCGTGAACCATGCGTTGGCCGAAGAAATGGATCGCAGCAAGAAGGTCGTTGTGTTCGGCGAGGATGTCGCCGGGGGCAAAGGGGGCGTGTTTACGGCGACGAAAGGACTTACGGCGAAGTTCGGCGAGGGCCGGTGCTTCAATTCTCCTCTTGCGGAAGCCAGCATTATCGGCGTTGCCATCGGCATGGCGCTGAAGGGCTGGAAGCCCGTTCCGGAGATACAGTTCGGCGACTACATCTGGCCCGCATTCATGCAGATCCGGGATGAACTCGCGATGTTGCGCTATCGCTCGAACGGCGCATGGTCATGCCCCATGGTGATCCGTGTTCCGGTCGGCGGCTATATCCATGGCGGCCACTATCACAGCCAGTCAATCGACGGTTTCTTTGCTCACATTCCAGGACTTCGGCTCGCATTCCCGTCGAATGCGGCGGATGCAAAGGGGCTTCTCAAATCCGCTATTCGGGGGGACGACCCGGTCGTCTTCATGGAGCACAAAGGCCTGTACCGACAAGGGTATGCCTCGTCGTCCGAGCCCTCGGCAGAGTATCTTCTGCCGTTTGGCGTTGCTGCGACGCGGCGTGAAGGTACGGACGTCACCGTGATCACGTGGGGTTTCCAGGTGCAGCAATCATTGGAAGCGGCCCGGACGCTGGAGCAAAAAGGGATCAGCGTGGAAGTGATCGATCTTCGCACTCTGAATCCGCTGGATGAAGAAGCGATCTTTTCCTCGGTGCGAAAGACGAACAGAGTGCTCATTGCTCACGAGGATACTCTCACGGGAGGGTTCGGCGGCGAGATCGCTGCGCGTATCGCGCAACATTGCTTCGAACACCTCGACGCACCGGTGATGCGGGTAGCGGCAAAAGATTCGCCTGTACCGTACAGTCCGCCGCTTGAAGACGCGATGCTGCCGAACAAGGGGGATATTGTGGCTGCGCTCGAACAACTTGCAGCGTATTAAGGTCGACGTTAGAAGATTCAACCGCGAATCCACGCGAATGAACGCGAATCAAGGAGTGAAGTTTGTTTTTGTCTTAGTCTCATTACACAAAAAATCCCTATTCGCGTGTATTCGCGTCCATTCGCGGTTTGTCTTTTAAACAGCGCTCTACGTACATACATAGGTATCCGCGCATGCTGATCGAAGTGATCATGCCCAAGATGGGTGAGAGCATTCAGGAAGGGAAGATCCTCCGCTGGACGAAGAAGGTCGGCGAGAAGATCACGAAGGACGAAACCATCCTGGAGATTAGCACGGACAAGGTCGATTCCGAAATCCCGTCCCCCGTAGCCGGGACGCTTGCGAAGATCGTTGTGCAGGAGCAGGAGACTGTCCCTGTCGGGACGGTGATCGCCTTCGTCGAGACCGATGCCGCTGCAGCACCCAAATCGGGCGGAAGCGTTTCCATTCCTCCTTCTGTCATGGCACAGCCCGACGCGGCTCCTTCTGTCGGCCCGGCTCCCGTCGTCGAATCGGGTCCGTCGCGCACTGAAGTACCTGCAAGGGGTAACGGCCGCAGATTCTATTCCCCGCTCGTCCGAACGATCGCCAAGCAGGAAGGGTTGTCTCTGCAGGACCTTGAGCGGCTCTCCGGATCCGGAGCCGGAGGACGCGTTACGAAGCACGATGTCCTGGGGTATCTGCGGAATCGCGGATCGGGGGGCGGTGCCGGCGTCACTTCCGGCGCGCGTATCGATCACGCGATCCAAAAGATGGATGTCGGAGAGCTTCAGAAGAAATATCCCGCGCCGCGGTACGAGGTCGTCCGCATGGACACCGTCCAGCAGAAAATGGCGGAACACATGGTGCGGAGCGTTGCCACGTCCCCCCACGTGCAGGCCATCGACGAGATCGACGTTACAGGCATTGTGAACTACCGGAACGAACACGCCGCTACGTTTGAACAGAGCGAAGGATTCAAGCTCACATTCACGCCGTTCTTCTTCTACGCCGTCGTCAACGCATTGAAGGAATTTCCTGTTGTCAATGCCTCCGTCGAAGGTGACGTCATCATTCTCAAGAAGTTCATCAATCTCGGCATGGCGGTTGCCGCTCCCCAGGGACTGCTCGTGCCCGTCATCAAGAATGCCGAAGAAAAGAGCTTCCTCGGACTTGCGCGGGCGATCAATGATGTGGCGGTCCGCACGAGGAACCGGAAGCTTCAGCCGGATGAGATCCAGGGAGGCACGTTTACGATCACGAACTACGGTGTGTTCGGAAATATTATCGGAATTCCGATCATCAATCAGCCGCAGGTGGCCATCCTCGGCACGGGGGCTATCAAGAAACGGCCGGTGGTCATCACGGATCAATGGGGCGGCGACCTCCTGGGCATTCGTTCAATGATGTACGCAACGCTTTCCTTCGACCACCGGGTCATCGATGGCGCTATCGGCGGTCAGTTCCTGGCGAAAGTGAAGTCGGGCATCGAAAACTTTGATTTTGGGAAGGTAAAGTAGTGGAGCACGTATTCGCTGAGATCCCCGCAGAAGAGAATCGCGTAGGCACGGGCACACCTGGCGGCGGAACGCGGCCAGCCGAACGGCGGCCCGAATGGCTCAAAGCCCGCATACCCGGCGGCGAAGAATACACCCGTCTTCATGGCATCATGCGTTCGCATCGCCTTCACACAGTGTGCGAAGAAGCGCGTTGTCCGAACATGGGTGAATGCTGGAATGCCGGGACCGCGACGTTTATGATTCTCGGCGATACCTGCACACGATCGTGCGGTTTCTGCGCCGTGAAGACCGGCCGGCCGGAATATGGGCTCGATTGGGACGAACCGCGCCGCGTGGCGGATGCGGTGGAACTCATGGGTGTCAAGCACGCCGTCATAACATCCGTCAACCGCGACGAGCGAAAAGACGGCGGCGCGCCGATCTTTGCCGAGACCATCCGGCTCGTGCGTGCACGCGTTCCGGCATGCAGCATAGAAGTGCTCATCCCGGACTTTAAAGGAAGCGAAGAAGCGCTGTCGATCGTTCTCGACGCGCGACCGGACATTCTTAACCATAACCTCGAGACCGTTCCCCGGCTGTACAGATCGGTCCGGCCGCAGGCCAACTACAGGCAATCTCTGGAGGTTCTGGAACGTTCGAAAAGGCGAGGGTTCCTCACAAAGACGGGCCTGATGCTGGGCATCGGTGAAAGGACGGAAGAGGTTGTCGATGTGATGAAAGACTGCCGAACATCCGGCGTTGACATCCTGACGCTCGGTCAGTATCTGCAACCGACGAAAGAGCATCTTCCCATCGACCGGTATGTTCATCCCGACGAATTTGCATCGCTGAAACAGATTGCGCTTGAGATGGGATTCCGGCATGTGCAGTCGGGCCCGCTTGTCCGGAGCTCGTACCACGCCGAACAGGCGGTCGAGACTGCCGATACCAGGTGAGCCAGGTTTCGATGATCACCCGCTACGGCTATGACGTGTATTTTACGGTTGCCGGCGTCTGTGTCGCCGCAATTGTTATCGCAATACTTTTTGTCGACCCGAGATCGGTGCGATACGCCGTCGTCGGGTCGGGGGGACTCGTACTGTTGTTTGCGACGAATTTCTTCCGTGACCCGGACCGGGTGATACCTTCGGGGGACGGGATCGTGGTCTCACCCGCCGACGGCAAAGTGATCGTCGTGAAAGAAGTGGACCAGCCGGAATACATCGGCGGACCGTCCGTGCAGATCAGCATCTTCATGTCGCCGCTGAATGTCCATGTGAACAGAGTCCCCATTACCGGCACCGTCAAACACTTGCGATATGTCGCAGGGGAGTATTTCGCGGCATTCGCAGACAAGGCTTCCGAGAAAAACGAGCAGATGATCGTCGGCATGGAGAATGCCCATGGAAAAGTGTTGTTCAAGCAGATCGCCGGCTTTGTAGCGCGCCGGATCGTCTGCGAATTACGGCAGGACCAAGAAGTGGGGGCGGGGGAGCGATTCGGCATGATCAAGTTCGGGTCGCGTGTTGATGTGTTCGTGCGGCCGTCGGCCGATGTGTCCGTGAAGATCGGCGACGTCGTGACTGCAGGGGAAACGATCCTTGCTGCATATCGTTCACCATGAGAGGTCCCAACGCATGAAGATCACACGAGCGGTCGTCCCGAGTCTGTTTACGACGCTGAATATTTTCTGCGGATTTCTTTCGATCGTCAACGCGAGCCAGGGACGGATCGAAATGGCCGCGTGGTTCATTATACTCGCGGGAGTGTTCGATTCATTAGACGGCGTCATGGCACGGATCACGAAGTCATCGAGTCAGTTCGGCGTCGAGCTTGATTCGCTGGCGGATGTCGTGTCGTTCGGCGCCGCTCCGTCCTTCATGGTCTGGAAGGTCTACTTGTCCTCGATCGAAAGCTGGGGGGTCCTGATCGCAGCGTTTCCTTTGGTATTCGGCGCAATCAGGCTTGCAAGGTTCAACGTTCAA
Organism: Ignavibacteria bacterium RIFCSPLOWO2_12_FULL_56_21; assembly: GCA_001802945.1. Lineage (GTDB taxonomy): Bacteria > Bacteroidota > Ignavibacteria > UBA10030 > UBA10030 > 2-02-FULL-55-14. The sequence goes on from MHAK01000112.1 coordinate 37,026, forward strand.
TTGTCGGGGTTTGAAAAGGATCATTTCAAGGGCCTTCCGATTCCCATGCAGGCCGTGACTATTTGTGCGTACATTCTGCAATACTACAGTCAGGACTACGGTCTGACAGGCTGGCCAAAAGATGCGCTCGCGCCGCTGACGATCGTTCTTGGGTTGCTTATGGTCAGCCGCATCACGTACGACACCTTGCCGAAATTCACGAGGAGAGATCTTTTGGCCCATCCGTGGAGGGTCGTAGGGTTCGGTATCGGCGCTCTGTTAGTGGTGTTCTCAAAAGGTCAGTTGTTCTTCGCCGTCATCGCGTCGTTCGTTGGGTTGGGGATCGTGCGTGCGGCGGTTCGATGGGTCCGCAAGCCGGCGGAAACAGAAGCGGAAGAAGACGCTGAGACGTCGAATATTGAAGTGTAAGGTCAGGAAGAGCATTGGTAAAAGAAAAACGCCAAGGGGCCAAGAGGGCCAAGGGAGCCAAGGCAAGTTGGATGTATACATTTCAAAAATATCCCTTGGCGTTTCTCTTTGAGCATGATGGTCTCTTCGTAACACAGGTCTCTGAATGAAATTCCACAACCATGAGTGTCCCCGTGTATAACGCAAGGATTATTGTCACACTCAGGAAATCGATTCTCGACCCTCAGGGAAAAGCGGTGGAGCTTGGAATCCATACCATGGGCTACACAAATGTGGAACAGGTCAGGATCGGGAAATTCATTGAGATGCAGATCGACGCTCCGAACCAGGGTGCAGCGGAGAAGGTTGCGAGGGAGGCGGCACAGAAATTGCTGGCAAATCCGGTGATGGAAGACTTCCACATTGTGGTTGAGAAAGCTTCATGAAGAAGGTGAGATTTGGCATCGTCGTTTTCCCGGGTTCCAATTGCGATCATGACGCGCACTACACGGCGGGGACGATCATGGGACAGGAGGCGCGATTCATCTGGCACAAGGAGGGAAGCCTGGGCGATGTGGATGTCGTCATTCTGCCGGGCGGATTTTCGTACGGCGACTATCTCCGCTGCGGCGCGATCGCACGATTCTCGCCAATTATGAAGGATGTGGTCCAGTTCGCGGAACGGGGCGGTCCGGTGATCGGCATCTGCAATGGGTTCCAGGTGCTCACAGAGGCCGGCTTGTTGCCCGGTGTCCTGCTCAGAAACGCATCGCTCCGATTCATCTGCAAGTATGTCCACCTCAGGGTCGAACGAAACGACTTGCTCTGGACCAACCGATGTACCGCGGGAGAAGTGATCGAAGTCCCCATCGCGCACGGCGATGGGAATTATTTTGGGGAGCCGGATGTCATTCGCCGGCTGGAAGAGGGCGGACAGGTGGTGTTTCGGTATTGCGAACCCGACGGACGTCTGACGGAATCGGCGAATCCGAACGGGGCAGTCAATAACATCGCTGGCATCGTCAATGAACGCGGCAACGTGCTCGGCCTGATGCCGCATCCCGAGCGGGCTGCCGACGAGGCGTTGCGCCACGTCGACGGACGCAAGGTGTTCGATTCCATCGTTGCACATTTCGTTGCACAACAAACCTCCGCCGCGCTAGCGACGGCGGAAAGGAGCTGACTATGTTTGGAAACCTGGGCGGGAGCGAGATATTTCTCATCCTGCTGATCGTACTTGTTTTTTTCGGCGCCAAGAAGCTTCCTGAACTCGCCAAAGGCCTCGGTCAGGGCATTCGCGAATTCCGCAAGGCCGCACGCGACGTGCAGGAAGAGGTAGAGAAAGAGACGAAGAAGATCGACGACACCACAAAGCCGCCGCCGCAGTAACCGGCGCGCCGCATTGTCCTTCACTCCTACCGCCGCGCACGCGTGATGCGTTCGCACGAATCTATCCATGCCGACCTGGCTGCAGGCCGAACGACGGTGGAATCCGTCGTGACGGAATGTCTTGCCTCGATCGAGCGTCAACGGTCGTTGAACGCCTTTCTGTCCGTTTTTCATGAAGAAGCCGTTTCGCAAGCACGCGCCGTCGACAAGAAAGTTTCAGCCGGAACGGCCGGCCCGCTTGCGGGCATGGTGGTGTCGATCAAGGATGTCATTTGCGTCAAAGGGCACCGTGCGACGTGCGGATCGAAGATCCTGGAGAATTTTGTTGCCCCGTACGATGCCACCGTCGTCGCCCGGCTGAAAGACGCAGACGCGGTGATCGTCGGCAAATGCAACATGGATGAATTCGCCATGGGGTCGTCGACCGAGAATTCCGCGTTCGGCCGGGTTCACCTGCCGCAGGATGTTTCTCGCATTCCGGGCGGTTCGAGCGGAGGCTCTGCCGTTTCCGTGCGGGCCGGGATGGCAACGACGTCGCTGGGGACAGACACCGGCGGATCGATCCGACAGCCGGCGGCGTTTACCGGCGTCGTCGGCCTCAAACCGACGTATGGCCGCGTGTCTCGGTACGGTCTGATCGCTTTTGCGTCGTCATTCGATTCCATCGGGCCATTCGGTTCGACCGTTCATGACGTCGCCTCAGTGTTGCAGGTGATCGCCGGAAAGGACCCGAACGACGCGACGTCTTCGGACGTCCCCGTCCCCGATTATCGGATGGCGATGACGGGAAACGTCAAGGGACTGCGCATTGGCCTGCCCAAAGAGTATTACGGCGATGGGTTGGACCCGCATGTACGAAAGGCCGTCGAGGTACAGGTGGAAAAGCTTCGTAAGCAGGGGGCCGTGATATCGGAGGTATCGCTTCCGCACACCGAATACACGATCGCGGCGTACTACATACTTGCGACCGCCGAGGCTTCATCGAATCTTGCCCGTTATGACGGTGCCCGGTACGGGTTCCGGTCAAAAAACGCCGGCAACCTCACGGATATGTACGTCGCATCCCGGTCCGAAGGGTTTGGAGCCGAGGTCAAGCGGCGGATCATGCTCGGAACGTACGTCCTTTCCGCGGGCTATTACGACGCGTATTATCGCAAGGGACAAAAAGTCCGTCGTCTCATCAAAAACGATTTCGCCAATGTGTTCAAGAGTGTGGATTGCTTGATCACTCCGACAGCGCCGACCACGGCGTTCAGGGCGGGCGAAAAGACGGACGATCCATTGCAGATGTATCTCTCCGATATCTACACCGTCTCAGCAAACCTTGCGGGTATCCCGGGCATCAGTCTCCCCTGCGGAAACGACCCGGAAGGACTTCCGATCGGCATCCAGGTGTTGGGCAAGGAATTCGATGAAGCGACAGTACTACGGGTTGCGCATGCCCTGGAGACTCCGTAACGATGTTCTCTTTACTACAGCCCATCTCAAAAACTCATTCATTGAAGAGATTTAGCCACAAAAGTGCACAAAATGCACAAAAACGACTTTTGCCCGCCCTCGGCCACGACCGGCCTCGGGCGTGGCCGGGGTGACTTTTGCCCGCCCTCGGCCACGGCCGGCCTCGGGCGTGGCCGGGGTGCTTTTTGTGGCAAGTATTTTTGAGACGGCTTCTATTCACAATTCCCTATTCACCCTCCCTCAGATCTCAACACGCACATGAGCATTCTCGTTGGCAAGAAGACCCGTCTCGTCGTTCAGGGCATCACCGGCGGTGAGGGCACATTCCACACCATGCAAATGATCGACTACGGCACGAACGTTGTCGCCGGAGTCACTCCCGGAAAAGGAGGCACGCAGTACAGGGGAGACGAGAAGAATCCCTTTAAGCGAGCGGTTCCCGTTTTCAACACGGTCCGTGAAGCAGTTGAAAAGACGAAAGCCGATACGTCGATCATCTTTGTCCCGGCGGGATTCGCTGCCGACGCCATTCTGGAAGCGGCCGATGCGGGGATCCAACTCGTCATCACGATCACTGAGGGCATACCGGCGGCCGACATGATCCGCGTCTACGACCACCTGAACACCAAGGGCGTGCGCATGATCGGACCGAACTGTCCGGGCATTATCACACCCGGCGGAGCGAAGATCGGCATTATGCCCGGCTTCATTCACAAACCCGGACGTGTCGGAGTCATTTCGCGGAGCGGTACGCTGACCTATGAGGCAGTGTGGCAGCTTACCGAACGGGGAATAGGGCAGTCGACGTGCATCGGCATTGGCGGCGACCCGGTCATTGGAACACGATTTGTGGACGCCCTCAAGCTCTTCAATGAAGACAGTGGCACGGACGCCGTGATCATGATCGGCGAGATAGGCGGAACAGCCGAAGAAGAGGCGGCGGACTACGTCGCAAAGCATATGAAAAAACCTGTCGTCGGGTTCATCGCCGGCCAAACGGCTCCTCCAGGACGGCGCATGGGTCATGCCGGTGCGATCATCTCCGGCGGCAAGGGAACTGCGGCTGAAAAGATGAAAGCCCTAAAGAAAGCGGGCATTTGGGTTGTCGAAAGCCCGGCACTGATCGGTGAAACACTGGCGAAAGCATTGAAGTCCAGAAGACAAGGCAAATCGACAACGAATAAGAAAGCAAAGAAGTCTTCAAAGGTCCGTACTAAACCTAAACGTAGTACATCTCATAAACGTACTTCACGTTGAAGAGATTGTCCACGAAGGGCCACTAAGATTCACGAAGGATGATGAGTTGTTCATTACTCAAATCTATTAGTGGTCCTTCGTGGCGCTTCGTGGACAAAACTTTTTTCTTCATCTTCATTCACTAGCACTTCTTAACTAGCTCTCATATGCCCACAGAAAGAACGTTAGCGATCCTCAAGCCCGACTGTGTCCGTAAAGGCCTTCAAGGCGAAGTCATTGCCCGCATCCAAAAAGCCGGATTCAAAGTTCTCGGCATGAAGCAGATCAGACTGTCGAAAGAGACTGCCGGCGCGTTCTATGCCGTACACAAAGGCCGTCCGTTCTACGACGGTCTCGTCGAATTCATGACCAGCGGTCCTTGCATGCCTATCGCGCTGGAAAAAGCGAATGCAGTTGCCGACTTCCGCACCTTGATCGGAGCGACGGACCCAAAGGACGCCGCGCCAGGTACGATCCGCAAGCTCTATGCGGACAACAAGGGTGAGAACATTGTGCATGGGTCGGACTCGCCGGAAAACGGTCGCATTGAGGTGGGGTTTTTCTTTTCGGATAGTGAGTTGACTTGACAAGCAAATTCGAAATGCGAAATTCGAAATACGAAGGAAATGCGAAATCCGAAACGAGAAAGCAATGCGAATTTGAAGCACGAAGAGGGAGGACGGGGTGCCGCGTCCAGTCATTAGTCCGGTTTCATTGGAGTTGTTTCAAATTTCCGGACGATAGCACCAAAGATCTTCATGAGTTGTAGGGCTTCATCCGACAGGCTATTTCGGTTTCCCTCATTTGATGGGTCACATTCAATGATTTCGAGCCAATAGTGTGATTCCTTCGCTTCCTTCCGGGAAATACGTATGTGGTACAGGAAGTCCTTCTTCCCCAGAGCCTCGTTTGCTTCGATGTAGTTGGCTCCGACAGAGCAAGCTGAGCGAAGAAGCTGCCGGGAAACTTCTGTATTGGAGATTGTGTGAGGTAGATGCGAAATGAACGATCGAACGCTTTTCGCGAAACGAAGTGTACGTTCTTCGAGATCAAATACTCTTGGCATACTCCCCTCCATGCGGCTCTCCCAAGATAACTCCGCACCCACCCTTGAGTCAAGCACTTTTCAGCCGTACGGTTTGGTTATTCAATATTGCCGGTTTTCTCATTCCTTCGGATTTCGTATTTCGAATTTCAGATCTTCCCTTTCGGCAAGCGCTCTCCACAAAGTATTAGACCGTTCGGAAACGCCCGTATGCCCCTGACGAAATGGAAGAAGCTCACCGAGTTCATAGTTTCCAAGAACCCCTGGTGGACCTACCGTCGCGATGAGTTCCTCCTTCCCAACGGCAAGCAGGGAAACTATCACTATGTTCACACTCTCGGCTCAAGCCTGATCGTTCCGGTCCAGCCGGACGGCAGGATCGTGTTGGTCAATCAGTACCGCTACCTGCGCGACAAGGAAAGCATTGAGTTTCCATGCGGGGGTGTGAAGGACGGCCACTCGTATGACGGTACCGCTGTCCAAGAGCTTCAGGAGGAGGCTGGATACATCGCGCGTTCATGGATGGTAGCCGGCGAATTCAATCCATACAACGGCGTCACCGACGAGATCTGCAGAGTGTATGTCGCCCGCGACCTTCAACCGGTCCCGCCAAAGCCCGACAACACGGAAGAATTCGAAGTGATCGCATTGCTGCCCGACGAGATCGATGCGAGGATCATTTCGGGAGTAATTTGGGATGGAATGTCGATAGCTGCGTGGGCGATTGCGAAGACATACGTGAGGCCGCTATAGGGCAGGTGAATAAATTCCAAATATCATTCTTCAAATCACAAATAAATCACAAAAGCTCCCGCTATGGGCTCTGAGTAAAAGCCCAAATTTGAAAACTCCTTTTTCGCCCTTATTCCTGAAATTGACTATTCTCACGCGGCTTCGATTTCGTTGCTCTTGGAGCTTATTTGGCAGTTGGAATTTGTACATTGGTGCTTTAGTTCAAAGACTTCTCCTTCCGCAGGCTTACTTTCATTTCTCGAAAGCCACTCTGATGAAAACACTCATAGCTATGTTCTTCCTTGTCTTCGCATCCACCGTCTCCCAGGTCCGCTCGGGAGCGGACGTGCTGCTCTCGGAGAGGATGGACCTCATCAAAGGAAAGAAGCTCGGTATTGTTACGAACCATTCGGCGTTGCTGTCCGACGGACGGCATCTGGTTGATGCGCTCGCTCGAGTGCCGGATGTGAAAGTGGTCGTCCTATTCGGTCCGGAACACGGCATCCGCGGTAACGCGCCCGACGGAAGGTCGATCAGGGACACCGTCGATGCCGCGACCGGTGCGCCCATTTTTTCGTTGTATGGCCGCATCAACAAGCCGACCTCCGAAATGCTCAAAGACGTTGACGTGCTCATCTACGACATTCAGGATGTCGGCGTCAGGTTCTACACGTATTCGAGCACGCTCTCACTCGCCATGGAGGCCGCAGCAGAAAAGGGGATTCCGTATATCGTGCTCGACCGGCCGAATCCGATACGTGGAACGTGGGTGGAAGGCTTTGTCCGGGAGGATTCGCTGAAGTCGTTTGTGGGTCTTCATCCGATCACAATCGCGCACGGTATGACGCTCGGCGAGTTCGCAACGATGATCAACGGCGAAAAATGGTTGAAGGATGGGGTGAAGGCAAACCTCACCGTTGTGAAATGCGCGGGATGGAAGCGGGACATGTGGTACGACCAGACCGGCCTTGCGTGGGTGAAGCCGTCTCCGAACATGGCGGAACTCTCGACGGCAACCGTGTATCCCGGGACGTGCTTGTTCGAAGGGACGAACCTCTCAGAAGGGCGCGGGACGCCGAAGCCGTTCGAGTATATCGGAGCTCCCTACGTCGACGCAAAGGCGTGGGCTTCCGCGCTCAATGCGGCCAAGCTTCCGGGGGTGACATTCGAACCGATCGAGTTCACGACTGCGAGTATTGCGAACACAACCAACAACCCGAAGTATAAAGGTTTGCTGAGTCACGGGGTATATGTTCATGTCACCGACCGGAACGTATTTGAGCCAGTGAGATCAACCGTTCATATGCTTGTTGCCGCACGAAAGCTCTTTGGAGATAAATTCCAGTGGAGATCCTCGATCAATCGACTTTCGGGGACGTCGAGATTGGCCACAATGATCGACGCCGGCAAGACCGCAGAGGAGATCACCGGGGTATGGAGGGCTGAGCAGGACAATTTCCGCTCGACTCGCCAGAAGTATCTTCTGTACTGACGCTTACGTTCGTACTCTTTCACAAAGCAAAGGCCGGCGCTTCCAGCCGGCCTCTTTTGTGGCAAACATTTTTGAGATGGCTTCTGGTCTCTTCCTTGTAGCTCTGACCGCGCCGTACACAGCAGGCGCGCGAGACCTACACTCCCCCCAACGCCAGCTTCAAGTCTTCTAAAATATCCCCAACATCTTCTATCCCAACCGACATTCTCACAAGTCCGTCTGTCACTCCAATTGCCTGACGTTCAGCAGCGGGAACAGAGGCGTGTGTCATCGTGGCCGGATGTGAGATCAGCGTTTCAACGCCTCCCAAACTTTCCGCAAGCGCACACAGCCGGACGCGTTTGAGGAAGGCCTTTGCCTTCGCCAGATTTCCCAGCTCGAATGAGATCATGCCGCCGAATCCGCGCATTTGTTGCGCTGCGAGTCGATGCTGCGGATGCTTCATCAGTCCCGGATAATTCACCTTCACTACTTTCCGATGGCGTGATAGGAAGAGGGCGACTTCCATCGCGTTCGCGCAGTGCCGGTCCATGCGGACGCTGAGCGTTTTGATCCCCCTCAGACAAAGCCATGCCTCAAACGGGCTCAAGATGCCGCCGATCGATTTCTGCAGGAACCGAAGTCGTTCGATGAGCCTCGCATCGTTGAGGATGACAAGCCCGCCGAGCATGTCGCTGTGGCCGTTCAGGTATTTCGTTGCACTGTGCACGACGATGTCGATCCCCAGTGCGAGCGGATTCTGGAGGTACGGGCTCGCGAACGTGTTGTCCACGATGGAAACGAGCTTGTTGGCTTTGGCAATCTTTGCCACGGCCTTCAGGTCCGTGATTTCCATCGTTGGGTTTGTCGGTGTTTCGATGAAGACCATCTTCGTCGATGGACGGATCGCGTAGCTGATGTTCCGCACGTCCGTCGTGTCAACGAACTCGAAATCCAGACCGAACTGGTTGAGGACAAGCTTGCCCAGCCGATAGGTCCCGCCGTAGACATTCTTCGACAGAACGACATGATCCCCCGATTTCAACAAGTGGAAGATCGTCGTGATGGCCGCCATGCCTGAACCGAACGCCAATCCCTCCTTTCCACCTTCCAGAGCCGCAATGTTCTTTTCCAGCACTGTGCGCGTAGGATTCGACACGCGCGCGTATTCATATCCTTTATTGACTCCCAATTCCTGCTGCACATACGTCGAAGTCAAGTGCACGGGGGTCATGATCGTACCGGTGGAAGGATCGGGTTCGATCGCGGCATGAACCGCCTTCGTAGAAAATCCTTGCTTACGTGGGGGCATTGGGGTTTAGAGATGTGGGTTGACCTTGAATCAAAGATGGACACAAAGAAGACACGAAGAACCACAAGGAAGAGAAACAGAAAATGTCTTTCTTCGTGAAACTTCGTGTAATACTTCGTGGGACTTCGTGTTCCCCTTCTACCGCGACATATATTGGATCACATCGTACCGCGTTACGATTCCCTCTATTTTCCCATCTTCTTCTACCAGCACAGCAGGATAGGTCTTTGAGAGGTATGCGACCGCAGACTGTACCTGCTCATCTTTGTGCACGAGAGGAAACGGGTCCTTCATAACTTTGCTCACGGGGGCATCGACCATCGAAGGCGTGTTGATGACCGTCGACATCAGGTCGCTTTCGTCGACGCTGCCGACGCATTTTCCCTTGTCGATCACGGGAAGCTGTGAAACATGGTGCTGTGACGTCAGGTCGAGAGCGGAACGGATTGTCGTGACCGGGTCGACAGAGACGAGTCCCGGCGTTCCGCGCTTGCTTTCAACGATGTATCGGAGCGTGATCCGCTCGGGGACGAGGAAGCGATGTTCCCGCATCCAGTCGTCGTTGTACATCTTGCTGAGATAGCGCTCGCCGGTATCGGGCAGGAGAACGACCATCAAGGTATCTTCGGGAAGTCGTTCGGCCACCTTGAGCGCACCGGCCATTGCGGTGCCCGCCGATCCGCCGACGAGCAATCCCTCTTCCCGTGCCAGCCTTCTTCCCATCAGAAACGACTCTTTGTCGTCAGCTTCGACAACTTCGTCGACATACTGAAAATTCAGAACGCCGGGAACATAGTCCTGGCCGATCCCTTCCACTTTATACGTCTTGAAAACGGGGGAAAATTTCTTCGTGTAGTAATATTCGCGGAGGACGGAACCTTTCGGGTCCACGCCGACCACTTTGATGTTCGGGTTCTTTTCCTTCAAATACTTTCCCGCGCCGGTGATTGTTCCTCCCGTCCCTATTGCACAGACAAAGTAATCGACTTGTCCCCCCGTCTGTTCCCAGATTTCGGGACCGGTTGAACGGTAATGTGCGTCGGGATTGCGTGGATTGTAGTACTGGTTGGCGAGAATGGAATTCGGTGTCTCCCGGACGATCCGCTTCGCCACTTCGGTGTAACTTTCGGGCGATTCGTGCGGGACGGCAGTCGGCGTGACGATTACTTCCGCGCCGAGGGCCCGGAGGAGTCGTATTTTTTCAATGCTCATCTTGTCGGGCATTGTGAAGACACAATGATATCCCTTCACGGCGGCCGCCAAGGCCAGACCCATGCCCGTGTTTCCGGAAGTCGCTTCCACGATGGTTCCGCCCGGCTTCAGCCGGCCTTCACGTTCAGCTTCTTCAACGATTTCGACGCCGATTCTGTCTTTCACCGAGCCGCCCGGGTTGAAATACTCCAGCTTTGCCAACACGAGTGCCTTGCATCCTTTGTTCACCTTCTGAATGCGGACTAGGGGTGTTCGACCGATGGTAGAAAGAATGGAATCGTGGAATTGTACGTTCTTCAGGTTTTTTTTCATTTCCGAAAATCGATGTTTGGGGGACAAATATAGCCGTATTTGGGCGGCCTTCCAAAAGGCCCTGTATTTGGGTGAATCATATTGTCTTTTCCGCTGAACGGACTTCAGACTCATGAAACTCGAGAGCCTGAATTGACCATGATTTCCCACTGACGTACCGTCAGTCCAAGATGACGGTCGCTGGACTTGGGCCGGTTCCAGACTTCGCTACCCCTCTTTGGGCTCATGATTCCTTGACTTTGGAGATCCGTTTCTCTATCTTTTCACCCCGTTTTTTGCAAAAAGTGGGTCATTTCTTACAAGTTTTGAGCATTTTTTAACAAAATCTAATGGCAACGACAAACGACTTTAGAGTAGGGATGGTCATTCGGTTCAACGGAGAACTCCACAGGATCGAGGAATACATTCATAGAACCCCCGGAAATCTTAGGGCTTTTGTACAGGCTAAACTTCGGAATCTCCGTAGCGGCAGGATTACGGAAACCCGGTATCGTTCTGGGGAAGAGGTGGAGGAGGTGAGGCTGGAGCAGAAGGAATTTCAGTTCCTGTACCATGACGGGGCGAGTTACCAGTTCATGGACAAGGAAAGCTACGAGCAGATGCCCGTTGAGGACAAAGTCCTTGGAGAAGGGGCAAAGTTTCTAAAGGAAGGGGAGACCGTGGAGTTGTTTCTGGTGGGGAACGACGTCATTTCAGCCGAGCTGCCGTTCAAAGTTGAACTCAAGGTTGTGGAGACTGTCCCCGGCGTCAAGGGGGACACGGCGTCGAGCACCTTGAAACCGGCTACGTTAGAAACAGGCGCAAACGTCAACGTTCCGCTGTTCGTGAACGAGGGGGACGTCATCCGGATCGATACCCGGACAGGCCAATACCTGGAACGGGTAAACTGATCCCCCACCACTCCGGAGACCCTAATGGAGATCTCGTACGTCAAGAAGATCATAAAACTCCTCGAAAACAGCGGTATTGACGAAATCGAAATCGAGGAGGAAGGGAAGAAGATTCGAGTCGCGAGAAACAAAAACACTATTCACACGTTGGCCGCCGCGTATCCGCAGCTTGCCGCCCAGCCTGGCTCGGTCGCACCGACAGAATCAACCTCCCCAACCCACCGGGCGGAGAAGGCTTTTCACGAGGTCCGGTCCCCCATTGTCGGCACTTTCTATCGCGCCCCCTCCCCCGATGCCGATCCCTACGTCACCGAAGGCCAGCTTGTCAAAGTAGGCCAGGTACTCTGCATTGTCGAGGCGATGAAGCTCATGAATGAGATCGAATCGGATGCAGACGGGAAGGTCGTGAAGATCATGGTGGAGAACGGCAAGCCGGTAGAGTATAATCAGGTCCTTTTTCTGGTGGATAAGGGTTGACGTCCGCCAGACCGTCCTCACAAGGCCCACTTCGTGTGTTCAAGAAGATCCTGATCGCCAATCGGGGCGAGATCGCCCTCCGGATCATCCGCGCCTGCCGCGAACTGGGTATCAAGACGGTCGCCGTGTACTCCACGGCCGACCGCGACTCTCTCCATGTCCGGTTTGCCGATGAGGCCGTTTGCATCGGTCCCCCGCCGAGCAAGGAGAGCTACCTTAACATTCCGCGCATCCTCGCAGCCGCCGAGGTGACCAACGCGGACGCCGTCCACCCTGGTTATGGATTCCTCTCGGAAAACTCTGGTTTTGCGGACATCTGCACCGCTTCGGGGCTGACCTTCATCGGCCCATCCGCTGCAGCCATCGCGAAAATGGGGGACAAGGCCCTTGCGAAGGAAACGATGCGGAAAGCGGGCGTTCCGGTGGTGCCGGGGAGCGGCGGCATCATTTCTGACCTCTCGGAAGCGGTGAACGTTGCGCACGAAGTGGGATTTCCGGTCATCATCAAGGCGACGGCAGGCGGAGGCGGCAGGGGCATGCGCATCGTTCGTGAAGAGGCGGAACTGGAGAAAGCGTTCCAAACGGCGAGTCATGAGGCTGAAACAGCGTTCGGCAATCCAGCGGTCTACATCGAAAAGTATGTGGAAGAGCCGCGTCACATCGAAATCCAGATTATGGGAGATCTTCACGGGACGGTTGTCCACTTTGGCGAACGGGAATGCAGCATTCAGCGGCGTCATCAGAAATTGATTGAAGAATCGCCTTCGCCCGCGTTGACACCGGCGCTTCGCGACGCCATGGGGAAGGCGGCAGTCGACGGAGCCCGCAGCGTCAATTATCTCGGCGCCGGAACGATTGAATTCCTCGTGGATAAGTACAAAAATTTCTACTTCATGGAGATGAACACCCGGATCCAGGTTGAGCACCCGGTGACGGAAGAGGTCTATGGCGTCGATCTTGTAAAGCTCCAGATTCAGGTTGTTGCCGGGCAAAAGCTCAGGAAGTTTAAGCCCAAGCCGCAGTTCCATGCGATCGAATGCCGCATCAATGCAGAGGACCCGAATCATGATTTCCGGCCCTCCCCGGGGAAGATCCACACGCTGCATTTTCCGAGCGGTTTCGGCGTCCGAGTCGACACGCACGCCTACGACGGTTATGAGATACCGCCGTACTACGACTCGCTTGTGGCCAAGCTGATCGTGCGGAGCACGACGCGCGACGAAGCGATCGCGAAGATGTCGGGTGCACTGGAGGAGTTTGTCGTTGAGGGTCCGAAAACAACAATCCCGTTCCACATGAAATTGATGAAGAACGAGAAGTTTCGCAGCGGCAATTTCGACACCAAATTCATCGAGTCGTTCGACTTCAAAGACTAGTGCCGTTTCCAATAATTAACCTTGCATTCCACTTGATTTAAAGCATTGGAAACGTGCACTAGTGCTCGCTCCCACACAGACTTTAATAGTGGGAGCGGCACTAGCAAGTTGTAGAATTTGTGCCCGCCTGCCGGCAAGCAGGCATTTTGTGCCTCTTATGGCTAATTTATTCCAAGGCAAGCTCTTCATGGATCCAATTTCCATAACGAAAGACCACACATGACGTTTCCTGAGAACCTGAAATACACAAAAGACCACGAATGGATGCGCGTTGAAGGTGAAGTCGGCTGGATCGGCGTTACCGACTATGCGCAGGGCGAGCTCGGAGACGTCGTGTTCGTTGAGCTTCCCGCGGTCGGCTCGAAGTTGGAGCAGGGCAAATCCTTCGGAACGATCGAGGCAGTCAAGGCCGTTTCAGACCTCTACGCTCCGGTGACCGGCGAGGTCGTGGAGATCAACAAAGAAGTTGCTGACAGTCCAGAAGTGGTGAACAAAGAGCCTTACGAGCGCGGATGGATGGTCAAAGTGAGGATCGCGAATCCCACGGAGCTCTCTGCTCTGCTCGATGCCGCCGCGTATCGCAAGCTTATCGGCAAATAACTGTCCGTCGGCGACCCCCAGCCTCGCTCGAGGTGTGCAATGAGTACGCCGACCCTTCGACTCTTGGACTCCCCTGGATCGCTCGGGGAAGACGCTCGTTGAGAGTTCAGGAGGGTCGAACTGTCCACCTCGGCCCAGGCGGACGCCTCTCTCACGGCTGGCTGTCTTGACGAGACGAGGAACGACGTCGCATGAACATTCGATCACGCCTTTCCCTCATTATCGGGGTCTGGGCCATTCTCGTCGGAGCCGTGGCTCTGCTCGCTTCGTTCTATCTCGGCTTCCGTTCCTCCGTGGAAAAGGAGAAGTCGACCCTCCGATCCTTCGTTGTCCAGGATTCCCTCCTTTTTGTGACGGATCGCCAAGCCTTCGAACTCATCAGTAACTGCCTGCGGACGCTCGCCGAGCCGGGACAGTTCGATCTTCAGCGCGACATGTTCCACAGGACTTCAGCCTCACTTCGTTCGACGCGCCGGGCCAATGACTCCTTGTTTGCCAAATCCGTGCATACCGGCAGCGCGGTGGAGGCGTATGTGAGCATGCTCGATAGCGTCCTGACAATGCTCGATGAGTATTTCGCCCCATCCACCGCTGCACGTGTACGCGCGACGCTTGCCCGATCGTTGCTTTCGGTCGATCCTGCGTCCATCACCTGGCGGCTTCACACTCGTTTTGAAGAGCTCCATGAGCGCAACCTCGAGTCGGCCGCCATGAGAATCTCCGGAATTGACGCCGAAGTCGAGCGCCGTTACTCGGTGTGGGTGTTGTTCTCTTTCGCTCTTATCATTGCCGGCCTTGTCTTGGCAGTCTCGCTGACGGTTGCGGACCGGCGAAGGTCCCTCCAACATCAACGCACTGAAACTTTACTGCGTCACACGCACACAGCACTCGTCGCGTTCGACATTGGCGGACGTGCGACGTTGGTCAACGATGCGTTCCGTGAATGGCTGGGGATGGGTCCGGTAGGCGGGCAAACGATTGACCGCATGGAATACTTCAAGCCTCGAGGCGCCGGCCAGAACGTCACATCTGTATGGAGCGACGTCGTCGATGCATTGCGTACGGGACTGACGTGGACGGCGGAGGGGAGCGTGCGGCGCGAGTCGGGTGAGGTGAGAGACTGCACGGTCGTCGCCTTTCCGGTCCATTCGGCATCCGGTTTGTTGGCGGAATGCATCGTCTATCATGCAGACACGACCGAACAGCGCCGCTGGCTCCAGCATGCCGAAGAGGCGCAGCGTCAGTATCAGCATATTGTGGAAAGCTCACTCGACGGGATCGTAGTGATCCAGGATGGCAAGCCGGTGTACGCCAACCCGACTGCGGTCAAGCTCTTCGGGTTTGCCAGTGCGGAGGAACTGCAGGTCGTGCATTTTCTCGATTTGCTCGGTTCGTGGGGCAAAGCTCAGCTTGGCGGCGACCTGAAGAAACATTCGCCGGGGGATGAGCTGCTTCGGGACCATGAACTTCGAGGATTGACAAAGCAAGGTAGGCTGATCGACCTCGAGGCGAATGCCCAGGTGATTATATGGAACGACCGGCCGGCTGTTCAGGCTTCGATTCGCGATATCACTGAACGGAAGATGCTCGAGCGTGAGCAGGCCCTGTGGTTGTGGGAGCAGGAAACGCTGACCGAGATCGATCGCAGGCTTGTGGGCGTGGTCGACCTTCAGAGAATCCTCGACGGGATATTGCAGCATACGATGAACTTGACGAAATCCCCATGGGTGGGCGTGCTGATGCGGGAAGAAGGGTCGACATACGTCCGATGGCGGGCATTGAAGGGAAATCGGACTTCGCCGTACCTGAATCCGTTCGACCCCGGTCCGGGTATCCTGGCGATCCTTGCCAATGCAGAGCCCCTCGTGATCCAGGAGCTTGCTGAAAACACGCGCTTCCATCTTTCCACTGTCCCAGGGATAGCAGAGGAAGGCATTGTCTCGTCCGCGTGGCTGCCGTTGAAGGGAGAGGGCGAAGTACGTGGCGTGCTGACGATTGGATACAGGAATTACCATGATTTTTCGGGTCGGGAAATGCGGTTGCTCCTGTCTCTGGGTGAAAAAACGTCCATAGCGCTTGCGAACGCGACGTTGTATGAACACTTGCTGGAGCGCGAACAGGAGCTGGAGATGTTGTCGGGTGCCCGAGTGAAGGCGCAGGAAGAGGAACGACGTCGGATCGCACGCGAGATCCACGACGGCTTGGGCCAGATGCTGACGGCGATCAAATTGAACCTGGAGATCCTGGAGGACGCCGTTGATCTCGCAGGCGAAGAGCGGCGGAGGGTCACGGATATGAAGAGCCTTCTTGACAGCGTCATGCAGGAGGCCCGCGAGATCTCGTACAATCTCATGCCCAGCGTGCTCGATGATTTCGGTCTGGCGCCGGCCCTGCAACTTTTGTGCGAACGTGTGAGCAGCCGCTCGGGCATTCAAGTGACGTTCCACGCCCATGGCATGCAGGATCGCTTGTCTCCGACTGAAGAGATATCGCTCTATCGCATTGTGCAAGAGGCGCTCAACAATGCAACCAGGCACGCGGAGGCGACGGAGATCGGTGTGCAGGTCATTCGGCACGACCGCATGATACGGCTGACCGTTGAGGACAACGGCCGCGGGATGCCGTCGGCGAGTGCGCGCCAAAGGCGCGTGGAAGGGGGCGGTATGGGTCTGGCCAGCATGCGGGAACGGGCAAGTTCATTCAACGGGACCCTCACGATCGACAGCTCGCCCGGGAAGGGTACGCTGGTCGCGGTGGAAATTCCGCTTGAACCGGAAGGACAAGGGAATGGCAAAGATCAGAATCCTGCTCGCTGACGACCATCCTCTCGTCCGGTCGGGACTCGTGAATCTGCTTGAACCGCACGGCGAGTTCGAAGTCGTTGGAGAAGCGGGAGACGGCGAAGAGGCGGTGGCAATGACGAAAAAGCTGCGTCCGGACATTGTCGTCATCGACCTTTCGATGCCGAAGCTCTCCGGAATTGAAGCGACGAAACTCATTCGTCAGCATGTTCCGGCCACTCGCGTCCTGGTCCTGACGATGCACGAGAACGAAGAATACGTCTACCAGATCTTCAGATCGGGGGCAGGAGGGTACATCCTGAAGAATTGCGGCAAAGAAGAACTTGCTGCCGCGATCCGCGCAGTGGCACGGGGAGAAAAGTTCTTCAGCCCCCGCATTTCGGAGATCATGGTGCAGGCGTATTTGAAAAAAGCCGATGCCCGGGAGGAGATTTCTTTTCCTTCAGGAGAAAGTCCCCTCACACGACGTGAACTGGAGGTCCTCTCATGTGTCGCCGAGGGTCTCACGAATCAACAGATCGCGGAGGTCTTGTTCATCAGTCCTCGCACAGTTGAGACGCACAAGACCAATATCATGCAGAAGCTCAATATCAGCGATTCAGCCAAGCTTATTCGCTTTGCCGTTGAAAACAAGATCGCCGGAGAGCGTAAGAGATAGTCCTGACATTTTGTGAGAAGTCCTGTCTACGGGACTTCCCGCCCCCCGGTGCGCTGTATCCCACGTCACGCACAAACCGCCGATTCCTGTATGGATTCGGCGGTTTCGTTTTTCCTCCAATCGAGCTCGTGAAGCTCAGTACTTCCCCGTAGGTCCCTGCGAGGTTTCCCGTATTCCCAAAAATACGGTTCACGTACAATTCGCCTCGACTTCCTGCCCGTTAAGTTGTGTCAGCACATTCACTTAACCCATTCACATTTCAGAAAGGATCCTTCAATGAAAAGGATCAGAGTACTCATCGCAGACGATCATGTTGATTTTCGACGGGTCGTCCATGAATTCCTGGACAAACTGCCGGAAGTCGCCGTTGTAGGCGAGGCCTGCGACGGCATCGAGGCAGTGCAGAAGGTCGAAGCGCTTGCGCCCGATGTCGTGCTGATGGACATCGCCATGCCGCGATCGTCCGGATTGGAAGCGACCAGGATCATCAAGCAGCGCTGGCCGTCGACGCGTGTCCTCATCGCGACGATGCACGACAATCCGCTGTACCGCATTCAGGCTTTGGAAGCGAAGGCAGACGGATTTGTCGTCAAGACGTCGCTGAAACTCTCGCTCGAACGGGAGCTTCGTGCCCCGGGCACAGAACGAAGCCGAGTAGTTTCATATCCCCCCCAGCCGTGACATCACCTCAACCTACAAGGATTCCAACATGAGCACACTCCGCATTCTCCTCGCCGACGACCATCCCCTCGTCCGGGCCACTCTGGCGGCATATCTGCGTTCGCACGACGGCGTAGAGGTCGTCGCAGAAGTGACGAACGGGTCGGCAGCCGTCGAAGCAACGATGTCGTGCAGACCCGACGTCGTCCTGATGGATCAACGAATGCCCGAACGCAACGGCCTGGACGCAACGGATGCCATCAAAACGGCCATGCCGGACGCCCGGGTGTATGTTATGTCGTTCACGACGGACTTGCACTGCGCCGGCTATGCACGCGCTGTCAGCGTGGATGGATTCATCGACAAGCGCACCTTGAAACAGTCTGTCGAGGCTATGCTTGTGGTCGAACGTTCGCTTGCGAAGAAGGCAGTCGCAGAGACGGAAGCAGCCTGACGGAGCATTCACGCACAATCACGTGCGACTGAAACACTCCATATCGCTGCTTTCGGTCATTGCCGGACTTCTGCTCGTTCTGCCGGCCGTCGCGTTTGCTCAAGTGACGGTGACGGCTGGAAGCGGAGGTACGAATCTCTCTGCCGATAAGGCGCAGAATGCCACAACGCCGGCCTTCACCACGCTCGGGAATATTGTCATTACCGAGACGACAAAAGGCTCATTTTCCGGCTCGGGGACGCTGATCCTTACCGCTCCATCCGGATGGCGGTTCAATTCGCCCGGTTCGGTCACAACGACCGTCACCGGCGGTTCGGGTGGTCAGAATGTCACGGTCACCGGAGTCTCGGTCTCCGCGAGCACTGTTACTGTGACCCTGACGGTCTCCGGCACGACGAAGACCGATATCCTGACGATCATCGGCGTTGCTGTGCAGGCGACGAGCGGGGCAACTCTTCCCGCTACGGGGAATATTCTCAGGACTTCCGCGAACCCGGGAACCGCAACGATCAGCGGCATTATCAACGGCACGACGAACTTCGGCTCGCTTTCCCAGATCGCAGGGGCTGCCAAAGTGCTGGCCGTGGCGACACAGCCTTCGGCAACTGCCACCGCCGGCTCAACATTCGCCCAACAACCCGCAGTAGCGGTCCGCGACCAGTTCGGGAATACCCTGAACGCGGCGAACGGCAATGCCGACAATACTACGGTGGTTACCGCAGCCCGCAATGCCGGGACGGGCACGCTCCAAGGAACGTTGACTGCGACCTCTTCCAACGGGACGGCGACATTCCTGAACCTCTCGCACAATGTCGCTACATCCATTTCCATCGATTTCACCGGGACCGGACTCACATCGGCAACCTCAAACACAATTGTCGTGAGTCCGTCGACAGCAACGAAGCTCGTCTTCGGGCAGCAACCGTCGACCACCACGGCCGGTGTGGCGATTTCACCCGCAATTACAGTACAGATGCAGGACGCCTATTCAAACAACGTTCTCAGTTCAGGGATCTCAGTCTCCATGACGCTTTCCACCGGTACCGGATCGTTGGGCGGTACAACATCCCAGCTGACGAATGCTTCCGGTCTGGCGACCTTCAACGATCTCAGCATCACAACCAGCGGGACAAAGAATTTGACCGCTGCGGCATCCGGTCTCACATCGGCCGTGAGCAACGCATTCGACATTAATCCTTCAACAACAACGCAAGTGTCGTTTGTCCAGGAACCGACGAACGCTCAGGCGGGCGTGACAATCAGCCCGTCGCCGACGGTGCAGTTGAAGGATCAGTACGGAAACAGCGTGCTTACGTCCGGCGTGTCCGTGAGCATTTCGCTCACATCCGGCACAGGAAGCCTCGGTGGGACAACGACCCGACTGACTGACGCCGCCGGTCTTGCCACGTTCACGGACCTGAGCATTGACGCCATGGGTTCGAAGCAGCTGACCGCTGCGAGCAGCGGCCTAACGTCGGACGTAAGCGCTGCATTCTCAGTAACAGCCGCATCAGCGTCGGCACTCGCCATCGTGCAGCAGCCGACAACAACGAATGCGGGCGTTCCGATTAGTCCGTCCGTTACCGTTCAGCTGAAGGATGCCTTCAGTAATAACGTGACGACCTCGGGTGTCTCGATCACGATGTCGCTCACGTCCGGGATCGGCACTCTTGCCGGAACAGTCTCGAGGAACACAAACGCTTCCGGTGTCTCCACATTCGACGACCTCAGCATCAATCTCGCCGGATCGAAGACGCTCACTGCATCGAGTTCCGGCCTCACCTCTGCCGCGACGAATTCCTACACGGTACTACCGCTCGGCGCGTCCAAGCTCGCATTCCTCCAGCAGCCGTCGGCCGCAGCCGCGAACGATACTATCACGCCGCCCGTCACTGTCGAAGTCCGTGACGCCTTTGACAACAGGGTCGACACGGCGGGAATATCGATCGCCCTGACGCTCACCACAGGCTCCGGAACGCTGAGCGGTACGACCGTCAAGGTCACGGCGGATACGGGAGTGGCGACCTTCGATACGCTCATTGTCGATCTCATCGGAGACAAGAGGATCACGGCGAGCGCGAGCGGATTGACGTCCGCGGTCAGCGATACGTTCGTGATCGCCGCTGCCGGAACGGCAACGAAGATCGCGTTTGTCCAACAACCGACGAATGCGGTCGCCGGTCAGACGATCGCACCATCTGTCACGGTCCAGTTGAAGGATGATGCTAACGTAAATGTCGCTTCGTCGGGCGTCTCGATCACCATCTCGCTGAGTTCCGGTTCCGGAGCGCTGAGCGGTACACTCACACGGGTCACCAATGGCGGTGGTTTGGCAACGTTCGACGACCTGAGCATCAATTTGGCTGGTTCGAAACAACTGACCGCGTCGAGCAGCGGGCTCCCGGACACAACGAGCGCGAGCTTCGTTATTACTCCGTCCGTTGCGACGAATCTCGCCTTTGTTCAGCAGCCTTCGGCTGCGGCCGCCGGATCTTCAATCTCACCTTCGGTCACAGTGCAACTGAGGGACGCGTACGGGAACGATGTCGATTCCAGCGGTGTCGCGATCTCGATAGCGCTGACGTCCGGGACAGGAACATTGAGCGGCACAGCGTCGCAATCAACGAACGGCGCAGGTCTGGCGACATTCAATGACCTGAGCATAGACGTCGCCGGATCGAAGGAATTGACCGCGAGTCATGGTTCGCTGACGTCGGCGGTCAGCTCTTCCTTCACGATCAATCCCGGCGCATTTACGAAACTTCAAACCCTCGTCCCGGGAGAAACGGCCTCGCCCGGCGTGGGGAGCGGAAAAACAGGAACACCTTCGACGCGCACTGCAGGTACGTCATTCAACGTGACCGTCAATGCCGTCGATGCGTACTGGAACGTCGTCACGACCGTTACAGACGTCGTGGGCATCACATCAAGCGACGCAAATGCCTCTCTACCGGCAAATGCTGCACTGGTCGCCGGTACGAACACCTATAGCGTGACCCTCAAGACGGCCGGAACGGCGACTGTGACGGCGACCGACATCACCGACGGCGGAAAGACGCCAAGCACCAGTCCGTCGATCACCGTGGTCGCCGGAGCCTTCACAAAGTTGCAGCTTTTGGTTCCGGGCGAGACTGCGGCCCCCGGCACGGTGTCCGGGAAGACCGGAAGTCCGTCAGCACGCACGGCAGGGACCGGATTTAGCGTGACCGTGAATGCGGTCGACGCGAACTGGAACCTGGTCAGTTCGATCGCGGATATCGTCGGCATTTCCTCGAGCGACGCGAATGCGACGCTTCCCGGCAATGCACTGTTGTCGTCAGGGACCCAGACCTTCAGCATAACACTCCGCACGGCGGGTTCGGCGACAGTGACGGCCTCCGATGTAACCGATGGGTCGAAGTCCCTGAATACAAGCCCGACCGTGACCGTCAATGCAGGGGCGTTCTCCAAGCTCCAACTCCTTGTTCCCGGTGAAACTGCAAGTGCCGGTTCAGTTACAGGCAAAACCGGCTCGCCGACCACGCAATTCGTGGGGGGACAATTCTCGGTCACAGCGAACGCCGTTGATGCGAACTGGAATCTCGTCTCATCGACCGACGTCGTCGGCATCACGTCGAGCGACGGCGCAGCAACGCTCCCCGCGAACGCGGCAATGGTCGCCGGGACACAGTCGTTCACCTTCTCATTCGGAACCGCGGGCACACAAACGATCACCGCCTCGGACATCACCAACGGTGTCATCTCGCAGAATACGAGCCCGTCAATTACGGTCAATGCCTCGGGGACCGGCATCGTCACGGCGGCGACGGGCGGTGGAGCGGTCTCTGCCGACAACGTGGGCGGTGCGTACACAAGCCTGACAGGTCCCCTCTACACAGAGACATCGAGCGGAAATGCCGGAACAGGCACGATCATCCTGAACGCTCCTTCCGGGTTTGCATTCGACACGACTACGCCGTTGCCCACGGTGTTGGTCACGAGGACCGGCGGCGTCGGCGCCGATACGCGAAACATTAACAATGTCGCAGGCGGGACCAGTGTTGCGGTGGGTTCGGTGACGTCGACGCAAATAACGTTCACGGTCACTGATGTCAGCAGCAACGGTGTCACGAACTCACTTACATGGCAGAATGTGCGGATACGTCCAACCGCCGGATCGCCGCTCGCCACCGCGAATATCACGAAATCCGGAACGTCAACAATGACCGGCGTTACCGCCGGCACGACAAACTTTGGAACGCTCACGGAGGTTGCGGGGACCGTAACGAAATTGATCATCACGCTCCCCGGGGAGACCTTCACGTCCGGCAGCGGCAATTCCGGCACTCCATCCGTCCAGACCGCAGGAACTAACTTCACAATCGTTAGCATCAGCGCTACCGATCAGTACTCAAATGTCACGACGTCGTACAACGGGGTCAAAACTCTGAGTTACTCCGGCCCCTCGGGAGAAGGGACGTACACGACGTCCGTTTCCTTCACTTCAGGTCAATCGACGACAACGCTCACAACGAACCTGAAGAAGGCCGAGACCACCACGTTGTCGGTCAACGACGGTTCGATCAGCGGTCCGGTGAGTTCCTCACTTACTGTCCAGACCGGATCCTTCTCCAAGCTGCAAATCCTTGTGCCGGGCGAGTCGGCCGCACCCGGGACTTCTTCAGGGAAGACCGGAAGCCCGTCCCCACAGACCGTAGGGTCCTCATTTACCGTCACCATTAATGCCGTCGACGACAATTGGAATTTTGTATCGAGCGGCACCGATGTCGTCGGCATAACGTCCAGTGACGGGGCTGCGACTCTGCCGGCGAATCAGGCTCTGGTCGGCGGTACGAAGACGTCCAGCGTCACGCTGAATACTGCCGGTTCCAAGACCGTCACCGCAAGCGATATCACCCAGCCGTCAAGGACTGCGAACACAAGTCCTGCGATCTCCGTGGCCGCCGGGGCGTTTGTGAAGCTTCAGATCCTGATGCCCGGAGAGACGGCGGACCCGGGTTCGGTAACAGGGAAGACCGGAACTCCGACGGCACGTACGGCAGGTACAGCGTTTACCGTGACCGTCAATGCGGTCGATGCGAACTGGAACGTGATCTCCTCAGTCACAGACATCGTCGGCATTACTTCGAACGACACGTACGCCTCTTTGCCCGCTGATGCGGCATTGGTCAGCGGGACAAAGACGTTCAGTGTAACCCTCACAACAGCAGGTTCTGCAACCGTCACAGTTTCGGACATTTCCGACGGCACAAAGACGCTCAACACAAGTCCTTCAACGACGGTCAATGCCGGCGCATTCACCAAGCTTCAGGTGATCGTTCCCGGTGAATCGACCGTTCCTGGTTCACCGAGCGGAAAGACCGGAACGCCGTCGACACAAATCGCAGGATCCGGTTTCATCATTACCGTACATGCGGTCGATGCCAATTGGAATTCCGTCACAAGCGTGGCAGACGTCGTCGGGATCACATCGAGTGACGGCGCTGCAA
The DNA here is from genome assembly GCA_001802945.1 of Ignavibacteria bacterium RIFCSPLOWO2_12_FULL_56_21. Lineage (GTDB taxonomy): Bacteria > Bacteroidota > Ignavibacteria > UBA10030 > UBA10030 > 2-02-FULL-55-14. The sequence goes on from MHAK01000112.1 coordinate 60,985, forward strand.
CATTGCCCGCAAGCGCGGCGCTCGTTGCGGGCAGCCAAACGTTCAATGTGGCGCTCGGAACGGCCGGAAGCGGTACCGTCACTGCATCGGACATCACGGACGGCGGAAAGGCTGCCAATACGAGCTCGTCGATCACGGTCAGTCCGGCAGGGACCGGCACAGTAACGGCCGCGACAGGTGGGACGTCGATATCCGCCGATAATACGGGCGGTTCGTTTACGACGCTCACGGGACCTGTGTATGCGGAGTCCACTCCGGGCAACGCAACGGCCGGAACGGTCATTCTAAAGGCGCCCGCAGGATTCATTTTCGACACAGGCGGGACGGCACCGACTGTCCTTATCACCAGACTTGTAGGGTCTGGACCCGATGCAGACAACATCAACGGCGTTGCCGGCGGAACAAGCCTTGCGATCGATTCGATCAACGATTCGCTCATCACATTCACGATAACGAGCGCTAGTACCAACGGAGCTCAAAACTCTTTGACGTGGCAGAACATCCGTGTTCGTCCCACTCAGGGGACTCCGTTGGTAAGCGATACGATCACCGTGGATACGGCCTCGACCGCCACGATGACCGGCGTTACCGAGGATTCGACGAATTTCGGTCTCCTCACCGAAGTTTCGGGCGCCATGACGCAACTCTTCGTCACGCTCCCGGGGGAGACCTTTGTGGCCGGCTCGGGCAACAGCGGTTCAGCAAGCGCGCAATCGGCCGGTTCGTCTTTTGTCATACCATCTCTCACCGCCGCCGACCAATTCAAGAACATCGTCACAACGTATAGCGGCGCGAAGACCATCAGTTATTCAGGTCCGACGGGAGAAGCTTCGTACACGACCGGTGTCGTGTTCACTTCCGGACAGTCGACGACCTCGCTTGCGACGACGCTGAAGAAGGCGGAAACGACGACCCTCGCTGCAGATGACGGAACAATCAACGGTCCGGCAAGTTCATCCCTGACCGTCAACGCCGGCGCATTCTCCAAACTCCAGCTTCTTGTGCCGGGCGAAACTGCCGCTCCAGGAACGACGACCGGGAAGACCGGATCGCCGTCCTCGCAGGCGGTTGGAGTCGCCTTCAATGTCACGGTGAAAGCGGTCGACGCGAACTGGAATCCCGTGTCGTCCACGGATGCCGTCGCAATCACGTCCAGCGATGGCGGCGCGTCGCTCCCGGCAAACGCCAACCTTGTGGCCGGAGTGCAGACGTTCAGCGTCACTCTGAATACGGCGGGTTCGCAAACCGTAACGGCGACGGATGCGACGGACGGCGGCAAGAGTCCGAATACGAGCCCCTCGATCATAGTCACGCCGGGCGCGTTCACGAAGCTCCAGATCCTCTTGCCGGGTGAAACAGCCGCGCCGGGCACGCCAAGCGGAAAGACCGGGTCCCCGACGGCGCAAACGGCCGGGACCTCCTTCAGCGTCACAGTGAATGCAGTCGACGCGAACTGGAACGTGGTCTCAAGCGTGACGGATGTCGTCGCCATCACGTCAACTGATACCTACGCAACGCTCCCGTCGAATGCCGCCCTCGTCAGCGGAACGAAGACCTTCAGCGTCACGCTGAAGACCGCCGGCACAGCTACCGTGACCGCAACCGATATCACGGACGGCGGCAAAACGCCGAACATAAGTCCGTCGGTGACGGTCAATGCCGGCTCGTTCACAAAGCTTCAGCTTCTCGTTCCTGGAGAGTCGGCCGTTCCCGGCTCCCCCACGGGAAAGACCGGAACGCCGGCATCCACGACCGAAGGCGCATCCTTCAGCGTCACGGTAAAATCAGTGGACGCGAACTGGAATCCGGTGACGTCGACAGACGTCGTGGGGATCACTTCGAGCGATGGAACGGCGACGCTTCCAGCCAATGCAGCGCTTATCGCCGGTGTGCAGACTTTCAATGTAACGCTCAACACGGCGGGTTCGCAGACCGTTACGGCGTCCGATATCACGGACGGCGGGAAGAGCGCGAACACGAGTCCGGCGATAACGGTGAATGCGGCGGGGACGATCCAAAGCGCGACGACGGGCGGATTGTGGAATGCGACAAGCACCTGGGTCGGCGGCTCTGTGCCGACCGCGACGTCAAATGTCGTAATCGCAACGACAGGAGCAAATGCGGTCACGATCAACGCGAATGTCAGCGTCCGGACCCTCGTGATCAACTCCGGCGCGCTCCTTCAAGGGGACGGATCTGCCAGGACCTTCTCCGTTGGGAAGAGCAACTCCCTCAGCCTCACGAACAACGGAACCTTGAACGCGAACGGGACATCGATCATCGTCGCCACGGCGTCGTCGTGGGAGGGATCAGGCACATTCAACCTCTTCAGCATTGACCTCAACGCAAAGACGCTCACCATCGCCTTCGCGGCTCCCGACACCATGTCGCTCTCGGCGGCCGGCACGCCTCTCTTCGGAGGTGGCTCAATCGTTCCGGACGTCAATTGCGCGTTCAACTTCAACGGCACCGCGGCACAGACCATTCCTATCGGGACCTACACGTTTTCGAACGTGTATTCAAGCAACAGTGCGGGCGCAACGCTCGGCGCTGCGATCACAACGGCGAACGTCACGGGCGATCTCCGGGTCCTGAGTGGAACGCTGGGCAATGGCGGATTTGCAGTGGCCGGAAACGCCGGCAAGACATTCGGTGTCGCGAACGGTGCGACGTTCGTCCTGACCGGCACGAGTGCATTCCCGACCGGCTTCACGGCGGATCTCGGATTGACGAGTGTGATCGCGTACGAAGGAACAAATCAGGTCATCATGGCCCAGGATTATGGGTCGCTGGAATTGACAACGGGCGGGACGCGGACATTCGAAGCGGGTACGATCCGTATCTCGGGCGACTTTGTCGTGTCCGGGACGACCGTCGACGTAACGACGAACTCGGTGACGGTCGAATTCAACGGGACATCGGCGCAGTCGATTGCGGGTATTACCTATTACATCGTGGTGTTCTCGAACGCAGGCATCAAGACGCTGTCCGAAACTGCGACGTTCAACAATCTCCTGACCGTGCAGTCCGGCGCGACGTTCCAGGTCGCTGCCACGGGAGTACTGAACATGCTGGGCATCGTCGAGAACGAGGGCACCATCGAAAACAACGGCATAATGCAATTCCCATAGGAGACAACGGCCATGATTATGAATCACATTCACTCATCACTCACCTATCACACAAGGAGCATTGCCATGAAGGCATGCACACTGTTGCATCGTTCGCTTGCGGTCGCCACGACGGCGGCCCTCTTCTTCTCCGTCTCCGGGGCCCAAACCCTGAAGAATAACGGAACATTCACCAACACCGGCACGGCAACGTACAAGGAGATCCAGAACTACAAAACCGGCACCGGCGGCACGATCGTCAACAGCGGTACCCTCAATACTTCTACCGCCGGAGGCGGTTCTGGGAATTTCCTGAACCAGCTTACGGGCGCAAACGGAACCGTGCGCAATTACAGCGGCGCATCGCACGGAACCATTGTCGTGGTGAACAATCTGGACAACAACGCTGCGGGAGCGTCGATCGACAACGATAACAACGGCGTGGGTACGATTCGGGTAGCCGCTGCATTCACAAACGCCGGGACGTTTGATACTGATTCGGGAAAAGTGGAATTCGACGGGTCAGTCGCCCAATCGGTGGTGACGACGACGTATGGAGCCCTCGTGTTGAGCGGTTCGAACACGAAGTCGACAGGCGCGGACATTACGGTCAACGAC
>MHAK01000113.1 GCA_001802945.1 Ignavibacteria bacterium RIFCSPLOWO2_12_FULL_56_21
CTTCTGAGCACTGAGATTCCCAGGCTCGATCTGAGGGCGGCACAACAAGGAGACACGACGATAGTGCAATACCGCTGGGCGACGGCCGTAAAGGAATTTTGCATGCCCGCTGTTTTGAACGTCGGACGCAAGCAGTCACGACGGATTACCCCAACCGTCGCATGGCAGTCGCTCCGTCTCGTCAAGGTCGATCCAGCCGACATCACGGCAGACGAAGACCATTTCTACATCCGTACGGACATCCGGCGTTCCTATTTGGATCCTCGCCTGGTCCGCTGACACCATATTCCGTAACGCACCCGCTATGAAGCTGCTCTTAGGATATTTGCGCTCAACCTGGAAGCTTGTGGCTCTTGCCCTCTTTCTGGCCACAGTCAATCAAGTCTTCTCTCTGTTGGACCCCCTCATCTTTCGTTATGTCATCGACGAGTACGCGACGCAGTTCACGAAATATACGTCGGAGGAGTTCCTTCGCGGAGTGACGATGCTGCTGTTCGCTGCGGTCGGTGTGGCCTTCGTATCCCGCGTTGCGAAGAATTTTCAGGATTACTTTATCAACGTCATCACCCAGCGGCTCGGAGCCCGGATGTATCAGGACGGGCTCCGGCACTCCCTTGAGCTTCCGTATCAGGTGTTCGAGGACCAACGTAGCGGCGAAACGCTTGGAAAACTTCAAAAAGTAAAGACAGACGTCGAACGTCTGATCAGTACAACGATCAACGTTTTGTTCACGACATTCATCGGCATCATCTTCGTGATGGTCTACGCGTACAGCATACATTGGCTGATCGCCCCCGTCTATTTTCTGACGGTGCCGCTCCTGGGATGGGTGAGTTCGGTGCTTGGGCGCAAGATCAAGGCTGTGCAGAAAACGATCGTCGCGGAAACGACGGCGTTGGCGGGAGCCACGACGGAATCGTTGCGCAATATCGAACTGGTCAAGAGTCTCGGCCTGGCGCAGCAGGAGATCACCCGGCTCAACAGCACAACGGACAAAATCCTCAAGCTGGAACTGAAGAAAGTTCGTTTCATCAGGAGCATAAGCTTTATCCAGGGCACAACGGTCAATTTCCTGAGAACGAGCATTTTGTTCATGATGCTGTATCTGATCTTCCGGCAGGACATCACGATCGGCCAGTTCTTTTCACTCTGGATCTATTCCTTCTTCATCTTCGGGCCGCTCCAGGAGCTCGGGTCGGTCATCAATGTCTACCGGGAAGCGGAAGTATCGCTCAACAATTTTGCGGAGATCCTTGCCCGGCCGAAGGAACCGCAGCCGGCGAACCCCCGGCCAATACACTCCATCGAGACGCTGGAATTCGACAAGGTCACCTTCCACCACCAATCTGCCCATTCCGCCGCGCTGAACGACATCTCCTTCCGGGTCGGCAGGGGCGATACGATCGCCTTCGTCGGTCCTTCCGGGGCGGGAAAGACGACGCTCGTTAAACTCCTCGTAGGATTGTATTTGCCGCACAGCGGCCGCGTTCTGTACAATGGCATTGAAGCCACCGAGGTCGACCTCAACGAATTGCGGTCGAAGATCGGTTTTGTCACTCAGGATACGCAGCTTTTTTCCGGGACGATCCGCGAGAATCTACAGTTCGTTAATCCACGAGCGACAGACGGGGAATGCCTCGACGTCCTGCATAAGTCGTCCTGCCAAAGCCTCCTCGGACGTGCGGAAAAAGGTCTCGACACGGTGATCGGCGAAGGGGGCGTGAAGGTCTCTGGGGGAGAAAAACAGCGGTTGTCGATTGCGCGTGCATTGCTCCGCAAACCCGACCTGATTGTGTTCGATGAGGCGACGTCTTCACTCGACTCGTTGACCGAGGAGGAGATCTCGGACACGATCCGGGATGTGTCGCGTCAGCGGGAGAACACGACCATCATGATCGCACACCGATTGTCGACGATCATGCACGCCGACATCATTCATGTGCTCGAGCGCGGCCGCATTGTGGAATCGGGCACGCATGACGATCTGATCTCCCGGATGGGACTGTATTACGCAATGTGGAGGCAGCAGATCGGCGAAGGTGGACCGGAGGAAGAAGTCGGCGGCGTTCCGGTGCCGAGCAGAAACTGACCGAGAAAGAAATGTTGCTATCAAATCAAACCGCGAATAAACGCGAATAGAATTCTTCTACAAATGAAAGATCCACATTCGTGACCATTCGTGGTCGTCTTTATCTGTTCTCTTTTACGCTAGCCTTCTTTACCTAGCTATCCCATTCCCCAGGAGACATCATGAATGACCCAAGGTTTCCCATCGGAAAATTCGCCCCCAAGCCATCGCTTTCGAATGACGACCGGAAAGAACTTATTCGCCGGATCAAAGAGACGCCGTCACTCTTTCGCAAGGCGTTTCACGGCCTGAACGATGATCAACTTGATACTCCGTATCGCGAGGGGGGATGGTCCGCTCGTCAAGTTGCGCATCATGTACCGGACAGCCATATGAACGCGTACATCCGGACGAAGCTGGCGTTGACCGAAGAAAAGCCGGCGATCAAGCCGTATGACCAGAGTCGATGGTCTGAGTTGATCGATGCCCGCACCATGCCGATCGAAGTATCCCTCTCGCTGCTCGAGACTGTCCATGCGCGCTGGGTTGTGGTGCTGGAATCATTGACGGCGGGGGATTTTGCCCGGCGGTTCTTTCATCCGGAAAACGGGGAGCAAAACCTAGACTGGCTTCTACAAATGTATGCCTGGCACGGCCGGCACCATACGGCGCATGTCACGGAGCTTTGTAAACAGAAAGGATGGTAGAGTGGCGGAGAGCGGAGGGCTGGAGACTACACAGAGCTGGATATTGGAGTAATGGGGTCGACGTAGAGCTGGATGATGGAGTGTGAGAAGAACTCATGAAGATTTTCCATTCGTGTTCATTCGTGATCGTCTCTTTCTTCTTTTCTTTTACGATAGCCATCTTTCCATAGCAATTCAGTCCACAATGAATTCCTCGTCCAGTGGTCTTAGCGAGTCGAACATCCTCTTAAGAGCATTATACGCCGTAAGACTTCCCCGTTGCGCAGCCTTCATGTAACTCGACACTGCACCCGGCTTGTTCATAGGGAAACCGATCCCATTCTCCAGACAATAACCGAGAGCAGTTTGCGCCAGGATCGATCCCTTTGAAGCCTCCTCCTGGAGGACAGGCACATGGTTCGCCGCGTCCGGACGACCAAGCAAGACCTCCGCCACGGCGATTCGCACATCTGCCTCTCGAAGACCAGCTGCCGAAGCACGCCGCCACAGCGCGATGGCCTTGTCCGGGTCGAGTTGAACGTTTCTTCCGGTCGCGTACCACACCCCCAGTTCCAGCAGGGACGCGGCATGCGGAGGATTCGCCGACACATTCTCTTCGAGAAGTTTGAGCGCCTGTGCCGGTCCCAGCAACCGGTCGAATTCTATGGCAGCCAACGCAGCCCACACATAGCGGGCATCTTTGTCGCCGGCGAGTGAACGAGCCGTAAGTTCGCGCATGAAAGCGTCTGTGTGGACGAGGTCGTACAAGAGCACCGGTGCCCGCGGCGATTCGAGCCGATTCGCACGCAGATAGTACATCGCCGCGCGGATGAGGTCCCGATATGCACCTATACCGCGCTCGTGCAACCGCCCAAGTACCGTAAAAGCTTCCGGCACGCCGATCGACGCCTCTTTCATCAGGGTCTCTAGTTCTTCCGACTGTGAAGTGCTGTCAGGCGTATGGTCGGAACTCTCTGCGTCGTTTCCCATTTCGCGCTGTAACTCGTGGAAGAGGGTACTGTCCGAAACACCCGCGTCGCCGACGGTCTCGAAATGTAGATAGACCAGGCCGAGGGTCGTATCGGTGGCCGACCTTTGCTGGCGACTGTCGCGAGCAGAGAGCGTGTCGATCCCGCGGCGCCTCAGGTCTGCGAGCACCTCTTTCGCCTGTTCATGTCCCGCGCTAGCGGCCCTTGAAACAAGCTGATACGCGCGCGCGAGGTCTCGTTGTACGACCAATCCATCGAGAAATTGCAGACCGTAAAAGAACTCGGCTGATGCAAACGTCTGCTCAGATGCCTTCTTGAACCAGGCATAAGCCTTGAAGGGATTCCACGGTACTCCCAGGGCGTGAGTATACAATATGGCGGCATTGAATTGCGCAAGCGGCATACCACGTTCGGCGGAGCGCAGAATCCATTCAGCGGCTTTTTGAGTGTCTGCCGGCAGGCCTCGACCGACGAGGTATCGGTATCCCAGTTCATGCTGAGCAGAGACATTCCCCCCGTTCGCTTGCTGCATCAACGCAAACGTTTCGATCACTTGGGTTGGGCTCGACTCGTAATACAGCAGCGGCGAAGCAGCACGTACCGGTTGTCGTACCGACTGCTTTGTCTGGGTTAGCGCCGGCGAGTGAACGACGAGACAAAAACAGAGTGCAGGCGCCAATGCTATTTTCAGTCTCTTCACGGGCAATAAACTCGTATATTTATAGCTCAACAATTGTTCCGCGACCGTTGGTTCACGATGAAAAAGAATCCTTCCCACGAATCTTCACGAATCTACGCTAATGTAAATGGTTGATAACAAGATCATCTTTTCCATGATCGGCGTGGGCAAGGTCCACAAGCCGAACAAACAGGTGCTCAAGGACATCTATTTGTCGTTCTATTACGGCGCCAAGATCGGCGTCCTGGGACTCAACGGAGCCGGGAAAAGCACGCTCCTGAGGATCATTGCGGGGGTGGACAAGGATTACCTCGGCGAGGTCCTGTCCAACAAGGGCATCACCTTTGGATATCTACCCCAGGAACCCGAACTCGACGCTTCGAAGACAGTTCGCCAGATTGTCGAAGAAGGCGTTCAACCGATCGTCGACCTCCTAAAGAAATTCGAAGAGGTCAACAATGCTCTCGCGGCTCCCGATGCGGACTTTGACGCTCTGCTTGAACGGCAGGCGAAATTGCAGGAGCAGATCGACCATCTGAATGCCTGGGACCTCGACAGCAAGCTGGAGCAGGCTATGGATGCGCTCCGCTGTCCGCCCCCCGAGACTTCGGTCAGCACCATTTCTGGCGGCGAGCGGCGCCGGGTCGCCCTTTGCCGGCTGCTGCTGCAGTCACCTGACGTGCTTCTGTTGGACGAACCAACGAACCATTTGGATGCCGAATCTGTGGCGTGGCTCGAGCATCATTTGGGCCAATACCCGGGAACGGTCATTGCCGTGACTCATGATCGTTATTTTTTGGACAATGTTGCAGGGTGGATACTGGAATTGGACAGAGGAGAAGGGATTCCGTTTGAAGGAAATTACTCCTCGTGGCTTGATCAAAAGCGTCGGCGTCTTGAAATAGAGGAAAAACAGGCGTCCAAACGTCAAAAAGTGTTGGAACACGAGCTCGAGTGGATACGCATGAATCCGAAAGGAAGGCATGCGAAGAGCAAGGCGCGAATCGCCGCATACGAGCAAATGCTGCAGGACCAGGGGAAGGGTAAAGAAGAAGAGATTGAGATCTACGTTCCTCCCGGCCCCCGGCTTGGCGAGGTGGTCATTGCCGCTGCCGACGTTTCGAAGGCGTACGGAGAGACTCTGCTGTGTGAAAACATGAATTTTTCCCTGCCGCGCGGCGGTATCGTGGGTATCATTGGTCCGAACGGCGCCGGCAAGACCACGCTTTTTAAGATGATCACGGGTCAGGAAAAGCCGGATAGCGGGGTGTTCAACATCGGCGAAACGGTCAAGCTGGGATACGTCGATCAAAACCGTCCACTCGATCCTGCAAAATCGATCTGGCAGGAAATTTCGGGAGGCGAAGAACTTATCCGTCTTGGTACGAAAGAAATGAATTCGCGCGCGTACGTTGCGAGGTTCAATTTCAGCGGGACAGACCAGCAAAAACCGGTCGGAGTCTTATCGGGCGGAGAACGGAATCGCGTGCATCTGGCAAAAGTGTTGAAGGAAGGGGCGAATGTCCTGCTGCTCGACGAACCGACGAACGACCTCGACGTCAACACGCTCCGTGCGCTTGAAGATGCTCTGGTGAATTTCGCCGGCTGTGCCGTCGTGATCTCCCACGATCGCTGGTTCCTCGACCGGATCGCGACCCACATGCTCGCATTCGAAGGAGACAGTACGGTCAGATGGTTTGAAGGGAACTACAGCGAGTACGAAGAGGACAAGAAGAAGCGGCTGGGAATCGATGCGGAGCGGCCGCACAGGATCAAGTACAAGAGGATGATGAGGTAGATTTCGGATTGCGGAATGCGGATTATCTGGCGTTTAGCTTTCAACAGAACCCCACTCTCCCTACTTTTCTTTCTCCTTAGTCCCTAGTCACATACTCCATACTTCTACATCACTTCACCTTTTCCAACAATTCCTCGAGAAACCTCTTCACTTCCACTATATCTGCTTTGATCTCTTCGTCCTGGATCTTCTTTTTCGGAGCGACATCGATGAGACTCAATTGTTCGCCGCCGTCGGGTTCGGGAACGAAGTTTTCCAGCACTTTTTTCGCTCCCTCGATCGTGTACTTCTCATCCCGCAGCAGCTGCTTAATATGCATGATCAGCTTGATATCTTTGTTCGTGTAAATCCTGTTCCCCGCCCGGTTCTTCGCAGGCTTCAGCTGATCGAACTCCGTTTCCCAGTATCGCAGGACGTACTGTTCCAGTCCGGTGATCTTACTCACCTCGCTGATGGAGTAATAGAGCTTCTTGATGCCAGTGGTTCTCATCTTGATATTTACCCTTACGATGGCAAAAACTTAGCGAATTTCCCTCGCATTGGCAAATGCGTACCTACCACTGTCCAGGATAAGAGGACAGTACAAAGATGTTCAGGCGATGTCGTAATGACGCCAGTGCGCGAATTAGCGTAACTTCTTATCTCAACTCTTTCGTTGCGGGGACTATTTTTGAAATACGTTCTATTCCTTCAAGAGCATTTCAAATTGCAGGTCCATTTTTGCCATCATCTCTTCGCCGCCCAAAAATCCCACATCTTTGAAACGTACGCGACCGCTCTTGTCGATGATGAACTTCGTCGGTATGCCCTCGACTTCGTAGCGTGATACAACATCCTTGTCGAACACCACTGGAAATGTGTATTTGTTGTCCTGAATGAATTTACGTACCACGCCCTCGCGCTCTTCTTCCTTTACTCTTTCCCATGTATTGACGGCAAGGATTACGATGTTTGGGTCGACCTTGTACTTGTCATACACCTTTTGAAGATATGGAAAGGACGAGATACACGGTCCACACCAAGTTGCCCAGAAATCTAGGACGACGACTTTGCCCCGCAGTTTCGACAGCGTGACGGTGTTGCCGTCGAGCGTCTTAAGAGTGAAATCCACCGCCGGCTTGTTGATCATTGACGCCTGGAGTTTTTCCCGCGCTTCCTTCGCGGCGACGTCTTTCGAACGCTTCACCTCATCCTCGAATCCTTTGTCCGATCCATTCAGCGCCACGTATGCCGCCTTGTAGTGGTTCATGAGATCGTCGTTGGACCGGCCCGATGTGACGCACTCGGTCCCAACCTTCACAGCCGTTTGGTATTGCTTTGTTGCATTGAGGCTTGCCACATAGCGTCCATTGATGTCCGCATCCCTTCCTTTCATCAACGTGTACGCCTCTTCGTATGCTTTGACAGCCGACTGAACGTCGCCGTTCTTTTCAAGGCCGAAGGCATAGGTGTCCAAGACCATGCCGAGGCGATTGGACCACATCGACTCCCTGTCGCGACGCGACATGTATTTGGGTTTGTCAATCGTTGACTTGTCCCGGGCGAGAGCCACGCCGGTTCTTGCCCATTCGATCGACTCGGGCAGCCGCTCCCCTTTTTCGATGAACTGCCATGCGAGTGAATTGTACAGGTCCGCGTTTGGCGACGGCATGCTCTTCAGCCGGGCGACCGCCTTATCAATCTCGTTCGCCTGAATTGCGGAATTCACGTACGCATTGTCCCGTCCTGCACGTTGTTCGTCCGTTGGCGGAAAATCTGCGTCTGCACGTTCGAACAACGCAAATCTCTTTACGCGGTCACGCTCGCGATTCACTTCCATCCAGCGTTCGTTCTGAGCGATCGTACCGTTGGGTGACTTGGTCTTCCATTCCGTGCGGATGGAGTTCGCCCGATCGGTCTGGCCGGTGGATTCAAACATGCGAAGAAGATTGGCAACGTCCTTTTCATTCTCTTTGATTCGACCGTAGAATTCGTCGAGTTCCGCCTTCACACGGGTGGTCGTCACTTCGCCGGGAGAGCGCTGAAGCTCAAGGGACCACAACATTGTGCGCGGCCCGACAGCGTCGGCGTAGAGGGCCACTTCGCGGGTGAGATCGGCAACGGCTTTATCGGGATTCTTTTCGTGTTTCCACATCAGCGCACGTCCGTATTGGTACGCCTGAGCCCGGGCAAACAAAGCTCCCTCCACCGGATCGCCGCTCTTCGACTGCACAAGAATATCCCAGGGCTGGTCGCCGTTGTTGTCAAACTTGTCGCCGTCCGCAAATTGAACATAGAACAGCACTGGGCCGTCCGGAATCACAAATGATCCCGCATAGCTCGTGCCACGCTTGGCCAGAGACACCTCGTACATCTGAGGTTCCTGCATCTTAAAGACGCCAAGGAGTTGGACGGTGAGTTCCTTCGGGTCACGCAGCGCAGCGCCTTTTGCCTTAGGATTGTAGGAGATGGTGATGGTGTTTCCGACGGCGGGCTTCTCCGGCTTGAAGTCGAAAATTTCCTGGGCTTCGAGAGAAGTTGTAAAGATCAGAAGAGCACACAGTAGAACCCGGATTGCCATAACGCCTCCTGAAATGTGTGAAGTACCTGGTTGAACAAAAGAGCCATTCCCCGATCGCCCCAGCGTTTCATTCCCTTTTTATCACGCGTCCCCCCTTCATCACAAACCCTACCCGCTCAAGAGCACTTATGTCCTTGAGCGGATCCTCATTCGTCGCAATGATGTCCGCAAAGGCTCCTGGACTGATCTCGCCGATCTGACCTTTCATGTCGAGCAATTCTGCGGCGACGGTCGTGGCGGTGTGAATGGCCTGCATGGGGGACATGCCCCATTTGACCATGAAGCCGAATTCCCTTGCCTGATTTACAGCCAACCAGTCGAAGCCCCCTGCATCCGTTCCGAATGCGATTTTCACGCCGGCCTTGTGTGCTTTTGCGAAAACCACGGGCAATCGTTCCAGCATGGACTTGTTCATCGAATTTCCTGCCTGTGCGCGCCCTTCTGCGACATAATCTGCAACGGTGATCGTCGGACACCAATACACTCCCTTTGCCACCATCGCCCGTATGCAGTCGTCGTCGAGCGCAAATCCATGGTCGATCGTCGACACGCCAGCTTCAACCGCGTACAGGACGCCGTCCCGAGTCACTGCGTGAGCGGCGACTTTCTTCCGCAGCATGCGCGCCTGATCAACGATGGCCTGCATTTCCTCCTTTGTAAAGTTTTGAATGGACCTGAATGAACCATCCGGGAGTTGGTAGTATGATTGATCCGCATAGACCTTGATCCAATCCGCTCCATACGAGACCTGCTCGCGCACAGCCCGTCGGCCTTCATCAATCCCGGTGATCTCCTGCACTCCCTTCGGCATCTTCAGTTCCCACGCAAAATCACGGTTCGACAGGAGGTAACGCCCGGTCGCGTTGATCGCCAATCCTGCTACAATGAGCCTCGGCCCTTCGATCACGCCGTTTTGGACGGCTTTTTTCAGGTCAACGTCGGCATAGCCTGCCGCCTCCGTTCCGAGGTCTCGGAGCGTGGTGAAGCCGTGCATGAGCGATGTGCGCATGGCCTTTGCGGCGCGCAGCGTGCGATAGGGAATGGATTCTTTGAGAACTTGGACCTCATAATCCTCCGTGGTGATGTCTCCCTGGAGGAGCACATGCGTGTGTGCGTCGATGAGTCCGGGAAGCACTGTGGAATTCAACAGGTCAATGACGGCCGCACCCGCGGGGATTTCCACATTCGGTCCGACGGCAACGATACGATCGCCTTCGATGCGGATGATCACGTTGTTTTTGACCGCATCCGATTTGCCGTCAATAAGACGCCCCGCTTTCACAACGGTTATGCCGGATGATTGCGTGAAAGCTGACTGGGAAATGAGGAATAAGAGGCAGAGTTTCGCAGCCGTAGTGATACGCATAAAGGTTCTGAATTTTTATGTTTCGATGAGCTTCACGTTGAAAAGCCGTTGATGCTTGTTTGCCGCCAGTGGATTATTTATTGGTGCTTTCTAATATCTCCAGCTTGTCGTGTCTGCACCTGGAGGCGCAGTCTTCAGAAGTCTATCCACGATCTTCGGCACATACATCTGATTATACCGGAGCCGTGACATCGCGTTCGGCAATGTGTGGTCGCCGTTCCAACAGTGTTCCGCTCTGTCGCCGTAGTCTACCTCGCCCCCGTAGAACGGGTTCGTTGTGCCTTTGAGGAATTCCTCGACAAGATAGACTGCGTTATTCAAGTAGTAATTGTCCATGTCCCCGCAGTAAAGATGGATCTTCCCCTCCAGCTTCGGTCCAAGCGTTTTCCAGTCGCGACGGAGGATGTGTGACAGATCGTAATGCTCCTTCCAATATGTCGCGACCTTTTTGTCGATCACGCCCGTCGATTTGTCCCAGATCCTCTTGGGATAGCCGTCCGGACCGACGGGTGAATACACCGCCTCCCATATGTCCCACTGCTGGCCGGAGCGCGATTTCGTACCGAGAACAAGTTCCAGGCTATTAATTTCTTGGATTGTCGCGCTGACATGTCCAAGATAATTGCGCATTCCCGGACGAGGCGTACGCTTCCACCCGTTACCGGCATAATAAGCGTTCTCATCCTCGTAGATATTGACGACTGTGTATGCGCGAAAATCAATCGGGTCGGGGCAGGCGGCAAAACATCCGTTGAATTCGTCGGGATACAAGACCTGCACCGCCAAAGCCTCCCAGCCGCCGGTCGAACCGCCGTAGGTGAACCGGGCCCATCCTTTGCCGATTCCCCGGAACTGTTTCTCAACGTGCGGGACCAGTTCGTACATGATGGCGTCCCCGTACGGGCCGAGATTTTCCGAATTAACGGCGTAGGAATCGTCGTAATACGGATTGGCGTGCTGCACTTCGATAATGATGAACCGGGGAAAGTCCGCCCCCGTCCATTCCTTGTAGAACTGATGCGCATACTGCTGTACGATCCGATTGTATCCCTCGAGTCGGAATCGTTCGCTGTAGTCGGGTTTCAGGTTCGGGTCGGGGGGCTCTTCGCGAAAGCCGCCGAACGTATAGGGAAAATGTCCGTGAAAGATGATCAGCGGATAACGGGAATTCGGATGTTCTTCCCAGCCTTGGGGGAGGAGGACGTTTGCTCCGAGGTGCATCGGCCGGCCCCAGAAATTCGTCAGCCGGTCGCTTTGGATCCGTACGTGCTTGATATACTTCGTGTCCTTCGGAGGATCAATCGGAGGTATTTCCTGGTCGAGGACGATTGTGATCGGGGTCCGGGACTTCGGGTCTAGTGTGATCCATGCCGGCGTGCTCAGGAGATTTCCCGGCGCCCGGTTCCACTGCTGTCCCTCGCCCCTGTCCATCGGAAGCTTGACCGTATGTCCGTCGGACCTGTGAAACGTCTCATAGTTGTGCAGCAGCGCTTGGACCCGGTATCGTCCGGCAGGTACGTCGCGGAGAGAACGAAGCGGGTAGCCATGTGCGGACGCATCGATCGTTTGCTCCTGCAATGGTTTCCAGCGTTCCACATCGACTCCGAAAACCAACTGTGTTCGCAGTCCATCGCTGATTTGGAAGCGAGGTTCGGCAGTGCTGTCCGTAGAAAGGAGGAGCAACAGTCGCCCGTCAAGTGGAACGGAAGACCGTTCGCGCGGAAACGAAATGGTAAACGACGGCTGGGCAACGGCGGAGAGTAATGGAACGAGGAGAAGGGCGGTCCGACGGAGCATCATGCTGGCCTTCTAAGAGGGAACTCGGGGAATAACGATTGACTGGAAAGTTGGAGTAATGGAATATCGGAATGGCCGAACGCTCAACGATGAAGGACGCCGCGATGGAATCGCGAATCAAGGTTGAAAGGGGGAAACACCATTTCCCAAGTCTCTCTATGTATACAGTGTATACACAGGAGTAAAGCTATTCGGTGATCGTCAGAACGGGCTTCGAACGAACTTCTGCGGAGAGAATGAACCCCTTGGCAGCGCTTGTGGTGGCAGCGCCGGTGGATGCTCCCGACGTTATAACCATTCGTCCGAGCGAACGATTCTCACCGACACTCACGCGGAGGGCGGTAATGCTCGTCCCGGAAGTCAGTGGTTTGTGGATCGCGAACGACACGACCTGCGTCGCCTTGGATTTCTGTTGAGCGATCGCGAAAGGCGAGGCGAGCAGGAATATCGAGCCAAGAAGTATAAGAATTCTGAGCATCACGTCAGTCCGTCAAAGTCAAAGTAATGACCCGTGATTGCGGGGGAACAGGTCCGACAGATGCATCAGCGATGAGCGTATAAACGATCTCCTGTTCGGAATCCGAACCGCGGCCGATGCCCGTGACAGCATCGACCGGGCCCGCGGCGCGTGAGATGTCCACGGGGCCGCGGCTGAGCCCTTTCGAACTGAGCATGCTCACGAGGAGCTTTGTTCCGGCGGGCATTGGCGCATCGATCGACACCGCAAGTTTCATGTTATTGCGGTTCGACGTAATGGCATATCGCGTGCTCCGGTCCTCGGCTTTCAATTCGCCAACACCGGCCTCTATTGAAGAGATGATGAACGGAGCGGGGCTTCCGGAAACGGACAACGTGGAAACGGGTTTGACTTCGAGCGAGAGGGTCTGTGATGCGACATTGCCGGTTTGTCCCCGGAGAGGGGAGATCACAAGGAAAGAAAGCAACAAAGCCGGGATTGGGATTCTCATGTGCGGGAAATCACTCGCAAGAACGTCAACTAGGGCACAAAAGTCAATGCCCCTTTCGGTGTTCTTTCCTACAATCCCGGTACCAGAAATCCTCGATTACGAAAGAATTCCCAGCCCCTTAACTCTATATGTTACAATATATTATAAGATGAGTCCGTCGATTGGAAATACGGTTCTCCACGATAGTTTGGAAATTCTACATTTGTGAAGGGAATCCAAGGCGATTTGGCGCTCTTAGTTCACCTTTCCATAAGCCTACAAAAGGTCTTTGCCTCATCAGAAGTGGCAAATGGTCCCACCAGGACACGATAATACCGGCCGTCTGTCGGGAGATCGACCGGTTCTATTCTTGAATTCTTTGATGTCAGACCCCGAACTCGCCGCAGATCTTCTTGCGCTTTGGCCTCGAATTTCCACGCGGAGAGTTGCACCATATATGCCCCGCGCGCGGAATCGTGGCGTATAATGAACGCCCCGAAGAATTCCTCTCTCACACGGCTTGGCGAATCCACACCCAGGACTCCCCCTTCTTGAATGATGCGGATGACCTTTCGCCGCGGCAGCACGCGGACCTCAGTTGTGTGCGATCCCCCCTCTGTTATCTCGATTTCTTCGCGCCTGGGCTCGATGTAGTGTTCAGCGGGCAGAGTTCGTTCCTCAATGATGAGCGTCCAACGTCCCGGGCGCAAGTCCGTGAATTCAAACCGGCCGCGACTGTCGCTGGTGCGCCGCAGTACTTCCAAGCCGTTGGATAGCTCTGCGACGACGGATGCATCTCCTTTGCTCTCGCGTTCAACCAAGTGGCCCGTCGCCTGTCCCCCGGACTCGTCGAGATCGAAGACACGCAACGACCCGCGGAGCATGGCGCCCTTGATGACCCGCAATTCTAGTTTCGTCTCCTCCGCCCCGATCACGCGTACTTCCATCGGCAACGGAACCGTGGTAATGTGTTGCAAGCCCATGGTCGAGCGATCGATCGAAAGAAAGTATGGACCGGGAGCAAGGTCGACAAAAACGAAATATCCATGGTCGTCCGTCACTGCGCCGGTGGCGCCGAGTGAAACAAGAACTCGCGCAATACCGCTTCCTACTGCATCCAACAAACGCCCCGTGAGCGTTCCGGTCGCGCTGACCCGGCCGAGAGGCACTGCAAGCGGAATTCCATAGTCGAGTGCGGCCGATGTTTGGACCGCTGCACCGCTTAACGAGCTCCGCCGCACGTGGAACTGGAGACGATGATTGAACGGAAAAACGTGGTCGACGGAGGCGTCAAAAAGCGAGTAGGTTTGTGACAGAACGCCCGACGCATGCGAAGAGAAAACGCTGAAACCGGCTTGTGTCCTTTCACCAAGGACGTACGATGCGAGCAGGCTGGTCGATATGCGTTCCTGCATGCCGCCGCTTGCGAGGTCGCGTGTGCGTGTGATCTCTGAGGACAGACTGTACGATTGGCGTGTGAAAGGTTGGGCATTTATGGCTGCAGCGTACCGGCGTGACGGTACGTCGACGCCGATCGATCTGTCTCTCAAAGCGCCGATGTCAGCGTATGCAGACACAGTGGCGAATGCGAAAGGATAGGATGCACGAACCTGGACAACATTCTCGTGTCTGTCGTACGGGGAAGCCGAAATCGGATCGGCCAGGTTCGTGCCGCGGAGATAAACCGCCACGTAATTCGAATACCCGACACCGATCTGCACAAAATCCGACTTCGGGGCCGTTCCGATGAGGGTATCCGCGTTCAGGTTCCTTCGCTCGTTCCTTCCGGAGAATTCAACTCGGACATCACGGTCGGCATACGCGGCAAGGCTCATGGATGAGAATCGAACATCGCGATAATATCCGCCGTATTGCGCTCCCGCGTCGACCATGCGCACATCGTAGGTAAGCCATGGAAGCCGCCCCTTTAGCCGGGCGGCGATCGCCATATCGTTGCCCGCAGAACCGGCGCTCCTACCGATCTCCCCTTCAAGCTGAGAACCCGCGAAGAGAGATGTCATACCATTGATGGTCACAATGTCTGCCGTCCCGCGGTCCGATCTGTGCAGCACATTGACCCCTGCCTGTTCGTCAGGTGAAAAATCGTATCTGACAAATCCCGCTGTTTCTTTCTGATTCGGCGCTCCGAGGCGTGTGGTATTTGTGAATCCACCCAGTGTCGCATTTCCTACAGACGTGATGCCACCGGCCCCAAATGCATACCGTCCGATCTCCGTCAACGTGGTCAAGGCATAATTCATATCGCCGGCATAGACCTCATGCGGACCGTGACGGTAGCGAATTCGGTATTCGTCACGACGTCCCAGAACGGAAAGAGTCTGCGTTTCAGGGGCACGAAGAAGGACCTCAAGACGATCGCGCCCGTCTTCGCGCATGGAACCGAAGGCGGAGATCTCTCCCTGATACGACATCACGCCCCGTTCATTGGCAAGGCGAAGACGAGCGAAGACAGGGAGTTCGACGCGTCGCGGTTCAACGGAGGAGGCGCGGGGCACGATATCGGTTACCGTTGACATGGATGTTCGCGCCTCGCCGTCGGATTCCTTCGCTTCAAATTCAAGCGTATGCTGGATGGTCGAGGAATTTTCGGACGTTGTGGAGATCCCAGCAATGACGCGACGGGACTGTCCAGGCGGGATGCTGAAGGACGGACGGTCAAGCGTGACCGTAAAATCGCGAGAGCTTCTGGCTGAGCAAACAACGAGCGCCGTGTCATTCCCCTTGTTGACGACTTCGTACGTGAAGGGGATCCTGTCGCCGGCGATGTTATAGCGTGGAGCGTCGATGAGCCGGACCTCAAGTTGGCGGACTTTTCGGACGACGACAGTCACTTGTGCAACCTGGGAAGCTGACGTGTCACCGTTGGGGACGGCGGTTAGCCTGACAGAGAAAACACGCGAAGCTTCTTCCCTTGGAATTCCGACGATGACAAGAAGAAGGTCCGTTCCGCGGCGGGACAACGTCGTTGTGGGAATTGGAGTCACCAGCCTCCAACCGGACGGGAGGAGTATGCTTGTTCGAACTTCAATATCGTTCTCACCATACGAAGAGATCCGCACCGGAAGAGTGACAAGCGTTCCGGGTGTTGCATGGATGAAATCACCCGAGGCAAGATTGAGGTCGAAGGTCTTCTGCTGCGCCGATGCCGGCAGAAGGCCGAACCACAGAGCGCTCATGGCAAAAAAAATCCGGCCGTAGCGGACCGGACGATGGAAGGCAATATGATGGGACAGCCAGTTCACAACTTCAGCGTGTATTGAGCCGCAAATGCTTCGTCCGCCCCGGCGTCCACGACGATCAGGGCCTTAAAGGTTCCCGATGGAGCCGATGAGAGGTCGATCACTTGACGTACCGACGTACCAGGATACAGGCGCAACCTGATCCCGTAGAACCGTCCGCGCGAGAGTCCAGCCTCGTCGAACAGCTCGACGTAGACGTCGGGCCGCATTCCTATTTCCCCCGTATTCTCGATGTCAATCTGAAGTGCACGTTCGTCCGCGTCTTTGCGGACGAGTTTCGTTTCGATGAATTTGATATTCCGCGTGCCTGTGCCGGAGAACGTTGACGCGATTTGGATCCCATAACGAATGGCCTGTGCAATGCCCATTTCCTTTCTATCGGCCCGCGGGGCTGAAGATTCCAGCGAACCCTTGGGAACACCTTCCACCATCAGCATGCTCCAGTATGTCCCGATGAGCGTCCCGAGAGAATCGCGGGGAACGGCAACACGATAATTCACCGCGGCCGTACTCTGTGGAGGAAGCGAAAGGAACTGCGGGCTGAACGAAATCCAGCGTGCATTGGAACGTGGATGCGTACCCGGTTCACCGTAGCTGTTCGTCCCCGAGAAATGGAACGCATAATCACTCTGATAGACCTTGGCTTCCTGCATTTCGTCTGTGTCGTTCTTCACGAGAATGACCCCCTCATAAGAGTCGCCCGGACGCACCTCCCGGTCCTGACTTAGCTCTCCGATGACGGAAACCTGGGCAACCATTGTGGAAGAGATACAGGCGAATGCGACACAGGCCAGAAACATTTTTACGGTGCGGTTCATGCTGGGGCCTTATTGAGCGACGAGCGTGTACGTGACGGTATGAATGTCGTTCCCCAGCTCTGTGCTGTTCCCCTGGGAGAACGTGGAAGAAGCCGTGTATTGCACTGTTGCAGTAAAGGCCTTATTCGGCGGTTTTACAGGGATGCTTGTGATGAAATCCGTTGCAAGCATGCCGTTGACCAAATTGACGCTGGCTGCCGGGGAACCAACCTCCGACGTCGTGGCCACGACGTTCAGGTTGAATTTCTGCCCTGGGCAGGACGTCTGCACGGTGATCTTGGAAATGGCTGTCTGACGTCGAAAATCGATAGTGACAACAGTGTTGGTCACAGGGGTCGGTTCACCGCCGGCGACGCCGGCCGTGATCGTCATCGACAAATTGCCGCCGTTGACGGTAATGGCCTGTGCCGGCGCATCTGCAGAGGACACAAAAAAGAGAGCGGTCAGAAAAAAGATCGCGCCGCGGAGAGCATCCGCCGACATCCCTGATATGGTCGCGACATTTTTCATTGTGCCTGAATAGTGAACGTGATCGTGTGATTGTCCGTGCCGGTGCCCTGTGAGGCAAGGGCAACGGCGGTGTACTGCAATGTGCAAGTGCCGGAGCTTCTTCCAATGTTGAGCAGAAGGTCGGTCGGTGTTGTGCTCAATGCGAACTCCGAAGCGGCTGTTCCTTGAGTCGGGGAGACGGCCAGGAGTTTCAGGGTAAACAGGGGCGATCCGAGACTCGTTTGGGCCGTGATCTTCTGCGTTCCGCTGTTCGTTCCCCAGAGAAGCTGCGACGCGCTGTTGGAAACGCTCATTTCGTCCTGACCGGCGACGACGTTGGCCGTCGTAACGTTGAAGCTGACGGCTCCGCCGCTGACCTGGAGCAAAGAGATCGGACTGACGACGACCGTGACCTGGTGATTTCCGCTTCCGTACACCTGAGCGAACATATGAGCGGGAAGCAGGAGGAAAAAGAAAGACAGGTATGTCGAGAGTCGGGTCAACGTTCGGGGTATGGCTGTGGAAATCGGCTTCAATATAGACCGACCGCGGTCAAGATTCAAGGCAACCTGCATCTCCCGCGATGTCGCTGCATACTTCGACAAAGAGCATGCCCGCGTACCGGCGTTGCAGGTTCTAGCAGCGAAGGTGGCGGGCATGACGTGATCTCCAAAGGGGATTGAAAGCAACAACCCGCGACAGTCCCCCCGGGACCGCCGCGGGCGTGCACGATGACCTTTAGTTGGTCAAGGTCAAGGTGACAGTCTTTGTTGTTGACGACAGCGTGCCGGCTGATGCAAGGGCGGAGAAGGTGTAGCCGATTGTCTGTCCGGCATCTGCGCCGCGTGCGATGGCTGTAACGACATCGACTGCGCTGCCTGAGGTCGCGTTCGAGATGTCCACGTTGCCGAGGCTCGTGCCTTGCGTGCTGGCGAGGTTCATCTGGAGAGTGTAGCCAGCGGTGAGGGCCGCGTCCATGTGGACAGTGATCTTCACGGTGTTGCCAAAGTTCTGCGTGATGCTATAGGTTGTCGAATTGTCGCTGACCGCAGTCAGGTTATCGGAACCGGCAGAACCGTTGGAGATCGTCAACGCTCCCGGGTTACCGGAGGTTGAGATCTTGTAGACTGCATTGACCGCAAGCGTAACGCTCTGTGTTGCAGTTGCCTGTGCGAAAGCTGATTCGGTAATCAGTCCGAAAGCCGCAACGAGGGCGAGTGTAAAGAGAGTGCGTTTCATGACTGGTGCTCCTTGGTTAATAAAATCGTTAGTGAATTTTGTTTCAGCTCTGACGACACTACTTCAAGCCCCGTGCCAATCCCATAACTACTTGTAATCATTGGAGTTATAAAAAAGACCATTTAGAGTATTGTTTCATTATGAGAATTTCATTTCATTATGATACATGACAGAAAACTCCAAATGAGACAGAAAACAACAAATTGGTGTTTTCACGCGCAAGCAATGTCTCAATGTGAGAATCGGAAACGAAAGTGTTTTGAAAAGAACCACGAAATCTGTGAGAAATCGCAGGAAATGTATCATAAAGAAACGCTGGCACGTGGGTTGAGGTAATACTATGAGTATCATCATCGAAGGCACACATTGTTTATGTATATGTCAGAGGATCGCCAACCATATTCTCGCTTTGCAGTCATCAGTCGCGGCGACGAGGCGGCATTCCTTGACGCAATTCTACCGCCGCTTACGACTTCAAGGTTCGACATGGCATCTCAAATTTCCCACGGACTCCGAACGCCACTCACGTCGATCCTGGGATTCGCAGAGGTGTTGTGCGCAGACAGCAGGCTCTCGAGCGAACAACGGAGGGAATTTGCCGGGCACATGCAAGATGAACTCCGGAAGCTCGTCCGATTCGTCGACGTTCTCAGCGATTACGTCGATCTGCAATCCCCGCCGTGCGAACTCTCTCTTTCTGAGGCGGACCTTACGGAAACGGTCCGGTCGGCGGCCGCGGAGTTTTCAGAAGATGTCGACCGGCTGTCCATTGTCCTGGAAGTCAGTGGGGCTCCGCATATCGTCCTCGCGGATCATAAGCGGATCGGATCGGCTGTGCAATATCTCATCACAAACTCCTTTGCAGCGACGCCCAAGGGGGGACGCATTACCCTCCGCGTGGAGTCGGACAGGGGTCAGTCGCTCATCAGGGTGGCCGACACCGGACGCGGTATTCCCGAGACCGAGCTGGAGAACATCTTTCAGCCATTCTATCGCATCACCCGGCCGACCGATTGCGGGTCAGAACTGGGTCTGGGCCTCGCCGTAGCGCGAATGTTTGTACGGATGCACGGCGGAAACATCGAAGTCTCGAGCTGTGTAGGTACAGGAACGGAAATGAGGATCGAACTTCCCCGAGGCGAGTAAGGAATTCCGTGCACAGATTTCCGGCAGCATGCCGGAGCAGATTCAAGACGAAAATACACTATCGTAAAGGATCGCTCTATGTCCTCCCATCTCGTTTCCATTGTCGACGATGAACCCGCAGTTCGAAAGCTGCTTGAATATCAGTTCAAGTTTGCCTGGGGGCACCAGGTGCGCTTATACGAAGACGGCGAGTCGTTCCTCGCCGGACTTGATGATCAACCCGACCTGGTGATTCTGGATGTCATGATGCCCGGTATGGACGGAGTTCAGACGCTGCGCGAGATTAAGCGGCGAGATCCCGACCTTCCGGTGATCGTCCTCTCGGCGCAAGCCAGCGTGGAGACAGCCATCCAACTGCTGAAACTCGGAGCGCTCGACTATCTCAGCAAACCAGTGGATGTCACGAAACTGGAGGCTGCCACAAAAAGCGCCTTCCAGATCCGGGACCTGAGCCGTGAGGTGAGGAACCTGCGCGAGCGGATGATGTCCAACGTTCAATTCGACAACATCATCTCCAGCCACGGCGAGATGCAGGAGGTCTTCCGGCTTGTGCAGAAAGTAAAAGACAGCGACATCGTTGTCCTTGTCATGGGAGAAAGCGGGACCGGTAAGGAATTGATCGCCCGGGCTGTTCACTACAACGGCAAACGCAAGGATGGTCCGTTCATCGTGGTCAATTGCGCCTCCATCCCGCCGGACCTTATGGAGAGCGAGCTCTTCGGCCATGACAAAGGGGCCTTCACTGGGGCCCACCAGCGGCGGATCGGAAAATTCGAATCGGCAAACGGGGGGACGATCTTCCTGGACGAGATCGGAGAGCTCGACTTGGCCCTTCAGGCGAAGCTTTTGCGCGTCATTCAGACAAAAACGTTCGAGCGCGTGGGCGGAAATGAATCGTTGACAGTAGATGTGCGTATCATATCGGCAACGAATCGCGATCTAAAGAAAGACGTTCAGGAGACCAGGTTTCGCGAGGACCTGTATTACAGATTAGCAACGTTTCCGATCGTCCTTCCGCCGCTGCGGAGCCGCCGGTCCGATATTTTGCTGTTGGCCGAGCATTTTCTGAAGAAATTCTCCGAGCAGGAGGGGAAGCACGTCAAGAGGTTTTCCCGATCGGTGCTGCAGACTATGTTTGCGTATCCTTGGCCAGGCAATGTTCGGGAGCTTGAGAATGCCATCCAGCGTGCTGTTGTCATTGCAGACGGGGATACGTTGACGGAAAAGGAGATGCCTGTTGCGCTCCAATCATACGCCTCCAACGGCGCAAACGGGTCGGAAAACGTAATGAATCCGCCATCATCCGAACCTGGTGCGGTCATGCCCATGGAACGATTGAAGGAGAACGCCATTCGGAATGCTATCAGGCTCTGCAACGGGAACAGCGTCCTGGCAGCGAGAAAGCTGGGGATTGGAAGGGCGACGTTGTACAGGCTGATGAAAAAGTATGAGGTGAGATAGAGATAACGCGGCGCTGGAATTCTTTCCGACCCTCTATATAGTACTCTGCATTCTCTGTTAGAGTTCGGGACGCTTAAGACTCCAGGACTGTAAAATCTTCAAACAGGTAATCGAGGAGAAAAAAAACCGGTTGAATACTCGTCCAGCCTCTTGACATCTTCCCAGAAATCTTTACATTGATAGTCAAGGCTCAGACGAGTACACAGTGTTTCCCTCGCTTCATATTGCTTCCCTTCTTTCCACGACCGGCGTCGCTACCGACGCTCACCGGTCGCTGCTGTCCAATCTGCTGCTGGGCCTGCTGATTATTCTCGGTCTGATTCTGGCACTCGGGCTGCTGCTTATTGCCTGATAACTTGCCAGAGGTAACCGAGCCCCGTCACATATAGCCCCTTCACACTCTTCACGGACACGCAAGGTTCACCTCTGGCGAACGGCTGCATCGTTTTTTGCCATGGAGATGAACAATGCGAAGTGATGCGATCAAACTCGGGTTCGAACGGACGCCTAACAGGGCAATGCTCCGCGCCGTCGGTTTCGGCGACCGTGATTTCGACAAGCCCCTCGTTGCCGTAGCCAACGGCTACAGCACCGTCACTCCCTGTAATATCGGCCTCAATGCATTAACAGAGCGCGCAGAACGCGCACTGCGCGATGCGGGCGTCATGCCGCAGACGTTCGGGACCATCACCGTCAGCGACGGCATTTCGATGGGAACCGAGGGGATGAAGTATTCACTCGTGTCTCGCGAAGTGATCGCCGATTCCATCGAGACCGTGTGCAACGCGCAATGCGCCGATGGTTTGCTCGCTGTCGGCGGATGCGACAAGAACATGCCGGGCGCAATGATCGCCATGGCGAGGATGAACATTCCGTCGATCTTTGTCTACGGTGGCACGATCAAACCCGGTCATTACAACGGACGCGACCTGACCGTTGTGAGCGCATTTGAGGCGGTCGGACAATTCAGCGCAAAAAAGATCGACGCGGACGAGCTCCTCGCCGTAGAACGCAATTCCTGTCCCGGCGCAGGGGCATGCGGCGGCATGTACACCGCCAACACCATGTCCTCCGCCTTCGAGGCCCTCGGCATGAGCCTCATGTCGTCCTCAACCATGGCGGCGGAAGATGTTGAAAAGTCCGACAGCACCGCTCAATCCGCCGCGACCCTGGTCCAAGCCGTCCACAGCCAACTTCTCCCCCGAACCATCCTCACCCGTGAAGCCTTCGAAAACGCCATTGCCGTGGTCAACGCCATTGGCGGATCCACAAATGCAGTTCTCCACCTTTTGGCGATCGCGCACGCGGCGGGCGTCCCGCTGACGATCCACGATTTTGAGCCGATCCGACGAAGAGTCCCTGTCCTCTGCGATGTGAAGCCCTCCGGAAGGTTCGTCACAACGGAATTCCATCACGCCGGCGGCGTTCCGCAGGTGATGAAAATGTTGTTGAATCACGGACTTCTCCACGGAGGCGCGGTAACGATCACGGGACAAACAATCGCAGATCTGCTTCGCGACATCCCCGCGGAGCCTGTTCATACGCAGGAAGTCATTCGGCCGTGGAGGCATCCGGTATATCCTCAGGGACATCTCGCCGTCCTCACAGGCAACCTCGCCCGCGAAGGGGCAGTGGCAAAGGTTTCCGGCGTGAAGCGGCTGAATATGACAGGACCGGCCAGGGTCTTCGACTCCGAAGAAGAATGCCTGAAGGCGATCATCGGCGGCCGCATTGTTCCTGGCGACGTCATCGTTATCCGGTACGAAGGCCCCAAAGGGGGGCCGGGAATGCGCGAAATGCTCGCACCCACGTCGGCGTTGATCGGAGCTGGACTCGGGGATTCCGTCGGATTGCTCACCGACGGCCGATTTTCCGGCGGGACCTACGGTATGGTCGTCGGGCACGTTGCACCCGAGGCTGCCGTCGGAGGAGCGATCGCCCTCGTGGAAGAAGGGGACAAGATCACGATCGATGCCGAACGGAACGAACTCAACCTGCATGTAGACGAATCCGTCATCGCACGGCGGCGAGCCGCGTGGCGTCCGCCGGTGCCGCGATACACCGCCGGCGTCCTGGCAAAATATGCCAGGCTCGTCTCGAGCAGCAGTCTTGGCGCTGTAACCGACCTGAACCTCACGGAACCGTGGAACGGCGAGAAGCAAAGCGTCCACATACACGCACACCGAACACTTGAAGGGTGAAGACTATGACTGGTACACCGAAGGAATCACAGGCACCGCGACAGATGACGGGTTCGGAGATCCTTGTGCGCAGTCTGATCGCAGAGGGTGTCGACGTGGTGTTCGGATATCCCGGCGGGGCGATCATGAGCGTGTACGACGCGCTGTACGATTTTCCCCGGATTCGCCACATACTCTGCCGACACGAACAGGGGGCGACTCACGCCGCTGAAGGATATGCAAAGGCGACGGGAAAAACAGGCGTCGTCCTCGTGACGTCAGGCCCCGGTGCGACGAATACCGTCACGGGCATCGCCGATGCCTACATGGATTCCATCCCCATCGTTGTACTTACGGGGCAGGTTCCGCTGAAGCTCATCGGAAACGACGCGTTCCAGGAGGCCGACATTGTGGGGATCACGCGGGCCGTCACCAAGCACAATTACCTGGTGCAGGACGTTCGCGACCTCGCCGCAACGGTGAAAGAGGCTTTCTATATCGCTTCAACGGGACGGCCGGGTCCGGTATTGATCGACCTGCCCAAAGATGTGATGGCTCAGAAGACGGCGTTCAGCTATCCGGAAAAAGTTCATCTTCGGAGCTACACTCCGCACTACCAGGGCCATTCCCTGCAGATCAAAAAGGCCGCCGATGCGTTCAACGTTGCCAGAAGGCCTGTCCTGTATGTCGGCGGCGGTGCGATCCAGGGGAATGCCTCAGCAGAATTGACCGCTCTTGCCGAGAAGATGCAGTGCCCGGTAACAACGACACTCCACGGGCTCGGCGCGTTCCCCGAGACGAATGGCCTTGCGCTGGGTATGCTGGGCATGCATGGAACGTGGTATGCGAACACCGCCGTGCAGTATTGCGACGTGCTCATCGCCGTCGGTGCAAGGTTCGACGACCGGGTGACCGGAAGAACGGACGCCTTCGCGGCCGATGCGAAGAAAATTCATATCGACATCGACCCAGCCTGTATCAGCAAGAACGTTCCCGTCGACATTCCGATCGTCGGCGACGTGAAAAATGTCCTCTCGAAGCTCCTACCCCTTGTCCATCCGGCCGACACGAAGGACTGGCTCTCGACGATCAGCCAATGGAAAAAAGAGCACCCTCTCAGATACCGGAACGGCCGAGGGATCAGGGCTCAGTATGTCATTCAGCGACTCGGCGAACTAACGGGGGGCAACGCAATCGTCGTGTCAGACGTCGGGCAACATCAAATGTGGACCGCCCAATTCTTCACCTTCATCCATCCCCGTTCCCATATCACCTCCGGCGGGCTTGGAACGATGGGATTTTCCCTCCCGGCCGCCATGGGAGCCGCTTTTGGGCGCTCCGATCTGCCTGTCGTGTCGATCAGCGGCGACGGCGGCGTTCAAATGAACTTTCAGGAATTGACGACAATGGTTGCCAACAAACTTCCCGTCAAGATTTTCATCATCAACAATGGATTCCTCGGCATGGTACGCCAATGGCAAGAACTCTTCTGGCGGCGGCGGTACTCGCAGGTCGAGATGACAAGTCCGGATTTTGTGAAGCTCGCGGAAGCGCATGGAGCGTGCGGCCTGCGCGCAACGGTCACAGACGACGTGGACGCTGTTCTTCGACGGGCTTTGGACCATGACGAAGGTCCGATTGTCGTCGAATTCCTGGTGGAGAAAGAAGATAACGTCTATCCAATGATCCCGTCGGGACAGACCGTTCGTGAAATGATGGACGTTCCCGACGGCGATGCGGGTTCCGACAAACATCATGAAGATGTCACAGAGCGTCTTGTGATCGTCGAAAAAGGTTGATCGACCACATTCCAATTGCACGAGAGATGAATATGGCACAGGCTATCGCGGCCGCAGAGGCGCTAACAATGGCAGAACGAACCGTCAAGAAGCATACGATCGCGGTGCTCCTGGAAAATCGCTTCGGCGCCTTCATGCGCGTTGCAGGGATGTTTTCCGCCAAAGGATACAACATGGACAGCATCACAGTCGGTCCGACGGAGCTTGAGGGAGTTTCACGAATGACGATCGTCACTCGCGGCGAGGACAAGGTGCTGGAGCAGATCATCAAGCAGTTGAACAAGCTTGTCGACACGATCAAGGTCGTTGACCTGACTTTCGACAGTTTTGTCGAGCGGGAACTCGTCCTCGTGAAAGTACAGGCGACGGAGGGAACTCGGTCTGAGATCATGCAGATCGCGGAGATCTTTCGCGCAAAAGTTGTCGATATCAGTCCGAAGACTGTGACCCTCGAAGCCACCGG
>MHAK01000114.1 GCA_001802945.1 Ignavibacteria bacterium RIFCSPLOWO2_12_FULL_56_21
GGATCAAGAATGGCTCATACACTTCTTCGATCGTCCCCGGCTCCTCCCCGACCGCAACGGCCAGCGTGCCCACGCCCACCGGTCCGCCGCTGAATTTTTCGACGAGGGACATCAAAATGCGCTTGTCCATTTCGTCCAGACCATACGTGTCCACATTCAATGCCGTCAGCGCAGTCCGGGCGACTTCAAGCGTGATCTTTCCCTTCGCATGCTTCAGCTTCGGGTCCGCCTCCGCAAAATCGCGGCAGCGACGGAGCAATCGATTGGCAATTCGGGGCGTGCCGCGCGAACGATGCGAGATCTCGTGTATCGCCGGCGCCTCATACGAGACATCGAGCAATCCGGCCGAACGCTGCAGAATTCGCTCTAAATGCGTGGAATCGTAATAATCGAGGCGATTCGATATGCCGAACCGGGAACGGAGCGGAGCGGAAAGAAGACCGGCCCGCGTTGTGGCTCCTACAAGCGTGAACGGCCGCAGGCCAAGCTGGATCGTCTTCGCCCCCGGTCCGCTGTCGATCACAATGTCCACTCGAAAATCCTCCATCGCCGCATACAGATACTCTTCGATCTTTGCGGGCAGACGGTGGATCTCATCTATAAAGAGGACTTCGAACGGCTCGAGGGAGGTCAGTATGCCGGCAAGGTCGCCCGGCTTTTCCAGCGCCGGACCGGAGGTTATCTTTATGCCCGTCTCCAGTTCGTGCGCAATGATGTGGGAGAGCGTGGTCTTGCCCAGTCCCGGGGGACCGGTAAGCAGGACATGATCGAGCGGCTCTTTTCTCTTCCGGGCTGCAGCGATGAAGATCTTGAGGTTGTCGACAAGCGATTCCTGGCCGACAAATTCTTTGAAGACCGATGGACGAAGCGTGCGGTCAAATTCTGTTTCGTCAGGGGCGCCTTCGGGGCGGGTGGTTTCAATGGAGCGCATTGTCAAAGATATGCACAAGGAATGGCAGAGTAAAGCGTGCGCAGAAGATTACCCCACGAAGGACACGAAGAGAATTATATGTGCGTTCTGCATGGAATTGCTTCGTAGGCGTTGCCGAAAGAATGTACTCACCAAGTTCACGAAGAAGGAGGATACGCTTTCATGACTTTGTGATCTGCGAGGGAAAGTCCCTCCAAGAAACCGGATCCACCGAAGCCAGACCTTTTGCCATTAGCCGCACACAAAACGCCTCCACTCCAATGTAGGGTGCGCCCCAAAGTTGATAAGAACTCCAACTCGCAACTCTTCTGCTTCCAGATAGTTCAAAAGTATCGTTTGGTCCTTGGAAGTCAGTCTTTCCTCCACCTTGATCTCGGCAATTATTGAGTGGAAGCATACGAAATCGGCTTCGTATTTCTTCTTAAGTGACTTCTTCTTGTATTTGGGTGTGAGCTTCTTGTGGGATTCGAACGGAATGTTGCGTGCCGTAAATTCGATTTCAAGAGCCTCATGGTATACGGCCTCCAGGAAACCAGGTCCGAGTTCTCTGTGGACTTCAATTGCTGCGCCGATGATTCGGTACACCTCTTCTTTGAAGAGGAGACTGGTCTCTTTCACTGTATCCCCCTGCTTGAAGATGGGACTCCAATTCCTCAAACACGAAGAATGGAATTTTCATACATCAATCTTCGTGAACTTCGTGGGAAGATCTTTTCTTATCGCCCGCTTCCAGCCAGCCTCAGCGCTCGCTTCAGCAGTTCCTCAACCCCCAACGCCTTGCCCTGCGTCTCTTGCAACGCCCCTCGCACTGCTTTCTCCGCTACGCTTCGCTGAAATCCCAGGGCGAGCAGCGCTTGAAGCGTTTCCGCCCGCACTTCCATGGGCGTCTGCGAATCGACGGACAACGATTCCGTTGAACCTGCGTCCTTCGCGAGTTTGTCCTTCAATTCAATGATGATCCGGTCTGCTGTCTTGCGTCCAATGCCCGGAATAGAGGTGAGGGCGGAAGCGTTGCCCGTCCGGATCAACGATTGCAGCTCGGCCGCCGAAATGCCCGACAGGATATTCTGCGCAAGTCGAGGACCGATGCCGTTCACGGACAGCAGAAGCCGGAACATCCGGCGTTCGTCGTTCGTGGCGAATCCAAACAGCACAAGCGCATCGTCACGCACCTGCAAATGCGTCAGCAGTGTGACGGACGTGGGGGGATCGGGCAGCTTGGCGTACGTCGAGAGGGGAATCTGGAGAACATACCCGACGCCGCGAACGTCGACGACAGCCTCTGTCGGGGATTTGACAACGAGCGTTCCGGTGAGCGATGTGATCATCGGGATCTCACGATCCGTTCGGGGTGCCGGATGACGTACTCCTTCCAGGTGGACCTGGATGTGCGCGCAGATTTGTTGGCCGGTCGAAGATGCTGCAGATGGCACAGTGCGACTGCGACGGCATCGGATGCATCCAGCGACTTCGGAATCGTCCGCAAGGTCAGCAGCGATTTCACCATGTACTGCACTTGCTGCTTCGAAGCGGCCCCGTTGCCTGTTACGGATTTCTTGATTTCACGCGGTGCATATTCGGTTGTCGGAAGCTGCCGGTGCACCGCGGCCAGGATCGCAACACCGCGCGCGTGTCCGATCTTCAGCGCAGACTGCGCATTCTTGCCATAAAATGCGGTTTCGATCGCAAACTCGTCGGGCTTGTACTGTTCGATGACTGCGAGAAGGCTGTTGTAAATGGCTTCCAATCGGAGGGGCATGGAACGATCCGCGCGATTGCGGACAACGTCGCAGGCAAGGAGCGCGACCCGCCCGCGTTCGGCAGAGATGACGCCAAAACCGGTAACGAGCGTACCGGGATCAACGCCGAGGATAACCATTGGAGGACATCATGGAGGCGTGATGGAGCAATGGAGTAACGGAGTGATGGAGTACTGGAGTAATGGAGTGGGTACGGCCGATTTCGGGAAACCGGGAAGTGAACTTCAACGAAACGTCGCTTCTTGGCATTTCTCCAATTCTCCAAATCACGGACGTCCTCCGAATCTCCATTACTCCAACTACTGTTCTCTTAAGCTTCTCTCTGCTTAATATCCCTAATCTTCAGTTGTGGCACAACTTCCCCCTGGTACTCGTTCTCGTCCAGTGAGAATGCCAGGTCGATTCCTTTTGAGGCTGTTCGGACGAGGTCGATGTGTTTCCCCAAATTGAATCCAATCGCGTCGATGACATGGTTCCCCTTTCGCACCTTGAACTTCAGATGGTTCTTCCCGACGATGCGAGGGGAGCCGACGACTGCGACGTCCCGGACGGCAAAAACAGGACGCATGTTCTCCGGTCCGAACGGAGCGAACTGACCCAGGACCCGAATGAATTTCGGGGAGATCTCACTGAGCGGGATTTCGGCGTCGATCCGAATCTCAGGAGTGAGAATCTCCTCCGTCAACACTTCGTCCGCAGACTTCTGGAAGGCATCCCGGAACTCTTCGACCCGGTCGAGCGCGACGGTCAATCCGGCCGCGTACTTGTGCCCGCCGAACTGAATGAGCTTGTCCTCGACCCGTTTCAACGCTTCGTAGATGTTGAACCCGCTGACGCTTCGGGCCGAACCTTTGACAACGCCGTCGACCGTTGTCATCATGATCGTCGGTCGGTAATAACGCTCGACGAGGCGCGATGCGACGATGCCGATGACTCCCGGATGCCATTCGTCCTTGTGCAGAACGATCGTCGTGTCGTCCGCGGCAAGATGGTTGTCCACGATCTCTTGTGCCTGCGTGAAGGTCACTTCGTCGATCTTTCGCCGTTCGGAGTTCTCATGCTCGAGCACGCGGGCAAATTCCAGCGCGGATCCGTACGAATCACAGGCAAGCAGCTCCACGGCGCGGCGTGCGTCGCCGAGACGTCCGACGGCATTAATGCGCGGGGCAAGGACAAACACCGCCTGGCCGGACGAGATCCGTCCCGCATGCATGCCGGCGATGTCGATGAGCGCCTGAATGCCCGGAACGGGCTCAGTGTTGAGAAGCTCAAAGCCGATCTTGACGATCGTACGATTCTCGCCCGTAAGCGGAACGATGTCCGCCGTCGTCGCGAGTGCGACATATTGGAGGTACTTGCGAAGGGGGTCTCCCTCGGTGTGCTCAAGCTTGGCACGGAACTCGTCGACGGTCGCCAATGCCTGAACGAGCTTGAACGCGACGCCCGCCCCGCACAGCGATTTATACGGATACGTGCAGTGCTCCTGGATGGGGTCGAGTATGGCAACGGCGGCCGGCGCTCCGTGTCCCGGCTCGTGATGGTCGCACACGACAACGTCGATGCGCGCCGCTGTTGCTGCGGCGATCTGCGTCCCCGCAGTAATGCCACAATCGACGGTGACGATCAGAGAAGGATGAAATTCTTTTGCCCGCTCCAGTCCCGCGAGCGACAGGCCGTACCCTTCCTTCTGGCGGTCGGGGATGAAGTACGAAACATCCGCACCGATGCTCTTGAGGAACGTCCAGAGAATGGTCGTCCCGTTTGTCCCGTCAACGTCGTAGTCGCCGTAGACAAGGATCTTCTCGTTCGACCGGATCGCGCGTGAGATCCGTTCCACCGCCTTGTCCATCCCCGACATCAGGAAGGGATCGTGCAAGTCGGCGATCTCCGGCCGGAAGAAGCTGCGCGACTTTTCAAAGCTGTCGATCCCGCGCCGAACGAGGATATCGGCAAGAACGGGGGAGACAGTGAGCTCATCGGAGAGCTTTTTGACGATCGCCAGATGGTCGGGGGAACTATCGGCTTCGGCAAGTTTCCAGCGGTATGAACGTACAGAGGTCATGTTGAATGACTGAATGGAAGTTGAACTACGGGGGGACAAAGTCCCGCACATGTCTGGCTCTCTCATCCCGCCAGCTGTGCGTCGCGGGGGAAAAATTCGATATCCAACTACCTCTTTTCTCAGATGACACCGGACGCCGTCTGTAAGCCGAATTCTGTCTTTCCCAACGTTGCCGTCGGGAGAGGCAGCCATTTCTCTCATGCGACCTACCCGTTCCGTTTCCCGTCCGAAGACGGAAGTTGCGCGGGCAGCGCTTCCTTCGCCGAAGCGAAGAACGGAACTTACGTGGTCTTGCACCGGGCGGGGTTTATCGTGTTTCGCGCGTCTTGCGACATGCAAAATCCCTTTCGGGACCTGCTTCATTACTGAAGCAGCGGTGGTCTCTTACACCACCTTTTCACCCTTCCCCCTTCGACTCGTGCGCCTTTCAGCGCACTCGCTCAGGGGAGGTTGTTTTCTGTGACACTATCCGTTCCGCCGGGATGTGGCCCGACGGACCCCCGTTTTCACGGGGCGCCCTGCCCTGCGGTGTTCGGACTTTCCTCCCCGCCCGTCCGAAGACGAACGGAGCGGCTGCCCGACGGCACCCGGCTCGGTCTGAGATATCTTTTTCGCGCGGACCTCCGAACCGTGGCCTGCACGCCGGTCTGATGCTGTCCGTTTCTCATCTTCATCATTCTACATTCTACATTCGATATTCATTATTCAATGGGAATTTCGAATATCGAATAATGAATAATGAATTTAGAAGTTGAGAAAGACAGCCTCAGCCCGAACCCCCTATTGGAAAGAGCCACCCTTGTAGCGACCCGGGAACGCGGAGCGGAGCCCGGGTATCGATCGCGAGGTTAGCGAGACGGTCCGCCTCGCTGTTCTGCTCGCGGAGCACATGTTTGAGTTCAAGCGTGACGCCCGAGCGTCGGGCGAGGTCGCGCACTTCATCCGCTAATTTGCGGAGCGAACGGTCCTTGATCTTGTATCGTCCCTCCATCTGTCGCACCATCAGCTCGCTGTCCGAATGGACCGTCAACTGAGTGCAGCCGCGCTCGGCGGCAAGATGCAAACAGGTAAGGAGGGCGGAGTATTCAGCCCGGTTGTTCGTTGAGCGTCCCAAGTAACCATGGAGCTGGGCGACCGTCGCTCCTTCGAGCGTTTTCAGGATGACGCCGATGCCGCTTTCGCCCGGATTGCCGCGCGACGCCCCGTCGGTAAAGCCGATCAAGCGCATCAGATCGGCGATGCGGCTTCGGTGATCTCGTCCGACACCAGGATGCGTCCGCAACGCTCGCAGGTCATGAACATGTCGTTCTTCCGGAGTTCCAACACTTTCTGCGGCGGGACGCGGTTGTAGCAGCCGCCGCATGCTCTTCGCTTCACTGCCACGACCGCACGCCCATCCTTAGCCTTGCGTATGCGCTCATACATGGTCAGGTCGGCAGGTTTGATGCGGACGACGATCTTTTCCCGCTCGTGCTTGAGCTTCAGTTCTTCCTCTTCATGCTCCTTGTTGACGGCTTCGAGCTGATTGCGCTGATCTGCAAGTTCGCCTTCGAGCGTTTCGATCTCCGGCACCAGCCGGGCTGCATCGTCGCGGGCCACGGTCGCGCGTCCTTCGAGCAATTCCAGTTCCTTCGTCATCCGGGCGACCGCTTCCTGTGCTGCGTCGATCTCGCGCGCAAGCATATCGTACTGCCGGTTGGTTTTGACCTCGAACTGCTGGGTCTTGTACTTTTCGGCTTTTTCGCGCAACGACAGGATTTCGGTATCCGTTGCATCGCGGCGCACGAGCGCGGCCTTTACCGTCTCTTCCAGCGCATGTTTCTCTCCGATCCTTTCCTTGACCTTCTGCACAAGGTCCGCGACGATCTTCGGCAGATCGCCCTTCAGATCCCGCAATTCATCCAGACTGCTGTCGATTTTCTGCAACGAATACAATAACCGTAAACGATCTTCCAAGGTGGCCTCCGTAAACGTACACTACATCGATTGCACAGGGTTTGTCACTACGCGGGTGATATACACATTCAGTCGTTCGTGTCGTTCCGCGGCGGACTCCCGCAGCCGGCGCGCAAGCGGTTCAAGGATCACATGTTCGGTTTCCCAATGTCCCGCATCGATCAATGCCATCGACGCCGGCACATCATGCCAGGTGTGATAGGTTACGTCGGCGGTGACAAAGACGTCGGCGCCCGACTTGGCCGCAGCCGTGATAAGGTCGCTGCCGCTGCCGCCGCAGACTGCCACGCGCTGTACGATGCGATGTGCATCGCCGCAAAACCGTACGCTGTCGGCCTTGAGATGGCGCTGCACGGAGCGCAGAAAAGCGCCGAGCGTTTGCGGGTGCGGCAACATGCCAACTGCCCCCATTCCGTATCCGGCCTCGGGCGTGTCCACCGGATAGACATCGTATGCCATCTCCTCGTACGGGTGCACGGCGCGTACGCGTTCGACCGTCTCACGCACGCGAGCGCGAGGAACGATGGCTTCGATGCGGAGTTCCTCCGTCGATTCGAGCGACCCGCGGGTGCCCATGAAGGGGTCTGCCTGCCGCGTCGGCAGGAATGTGCCGACCCCGGGCGTGCGAAACGAACAATGTGTGTAGTTGCCGATCTCGCCGGCGCCGGCGGAAGCGAATGCCCGTAGAACGTCCTCCTCGTGACCGGGAGGGACGAAGACGGCAATTTTCGCGAGGACGCCTTCCAGCGGCGCAAGGAATCGGATGTCGCGAAGGCCGAGCGTCTTTGACAGTGCGAAACTGACGCCGTCGCGCGTAACGTCGAGGTTCGTATGGGCCGAGTAAACGGCGATCTTCCGTTCGGCGCATTCGAGCGCGAGCCGTCCCGTAGAGCTGCCGGGCGTCAACGTGCGGGGAGGCCGGAACATGAGCGGATGATGCGTGACGAGCAGGTCCGCATTTCTCCGGACCGCTTCAGCGATGACTCGGTCCGTTACTTCCAAGGCGACACCGACAGTGCGGACTGTGCGGCCAGGATCTCCAACTTGTAATCCGACGTTGTCCCGCTCCCATGCAGTCCAGCGGGGGGCCCACGCCTCTACGATATGTTCGATGTCGGAGATCCGCATCCAAAAAACTTCTGAAGATCATGAGAAAACTTGCCACCAAGACACCACGACACGAAGGTGAGTGTCATTGTCTCTTTTCTTGGTGACTTCGTGTCTTTGTGGCTACTCTTCCTGTTTCCCCGTCCTTATCGTGAGCGAGGGTTTAAAAAACGGTGTCCCGCCTTTGGGGGGCGGGACACGGGAAACCTTGTTCTCGTTGTGTTGGTTGGTCCGGGGGGTCGATGGGAACTTGAGCTGTGTTTGCTGTCGATTCCGGATCTGCATCATTTCTGTCTGCTATGCGGCGACGTCATACTTTCTCAACATAAGGAAAATCTCCTGGAGAATCAACCGCTTTTGTTCCGTTTTCCGTCCGTAGCGTTCACCCGTCCGTATTCAACGCGCTCGAAATTAAGGTCGCGAAGTCGGACAATTTCCCCCTCGATCTTTTTGAAGGAATCGTCGAACTTCTCAAGGAGAACCCGGTCGTCGGGCGAAATAAGCATTCGTTCCACGAGGTCCGCGCTGATCTTGATGGCGGCGAGCGGGTTGTTGAATTCGTGGCAAAGTGTCACAACGAGTTCCTTGATCGCCTGGGCGCGGCCTTCCGCCATCGTCATTCGTTTCTCAACTGCGTCGAGCTGACGCCTGGTGCGGATTCGTTCGAGCACATTGACGAGCGTTTTTCCAAGATGCGCTTCGGGAAGGTCTTCTTTGACGATGAAATCTTCTACACCGAGTTTCATGGCGTCGATCGCCAGCTTGAAATCCCGTACGCCCGTCAGAAAAATGATCGGAATCTGAAGTCCGCGCTCGTTGAGACGAAGGCAAAAGTCGAGGCCGTTCGAGGCGGGAAAATTATAGTCCGTCAGAATGATGTCGTAGCCGCTGTTCTTGGACAGCTCAGTCAGGGCATCGGCCACCCGTTCCTTCCATGTCAAATGGAATTCCCGGGCCTGGTAACGTTGCAGGTGGTGTTCGACGATCTTGACGAAATTCGCGTCATCATCGACCATCAACACTTCAATCGGTCGGGACCCGATTTGGTCGGATTCTTCCATGGGAAACATATGGTACAGGAAGATTGACTGACTGTCAATCCGTCAGTCGAAACCCTCACAGCCAATTGCTTTTGCGGTCGATTCTTTCTATGTTCACGCCTGTTCGTAAAGACGTTCATACACTCCGGAAGCAGTCAGGCCGGGAGAGGCCACATGCCCGCCAAAAACCGCATATTGGTAGTCGACGACGAGGAGGCGCTCAGGACAGTCCTGAGTTCTGAACTCGAAGGGGAAGGATACAGCGTTCGCAGCGCCGCGGACGGTCAGGAAGCCATCACGCAGCTGACCGGCACGGAGTTCGACCTTGTCCTGCTTGACATCAAGATGCCGAATGTCGACGGCTTCGAAGTCCTGAAGTTCGTCAAGGAACGCCACCCGAAGACCAAAGTGGTCATGCTCACCGGGTTTGCCGACCTGAAGAACGCGATCGAGTCGAAAAAACTTGGCGCGGAAGATTTTGTCAGTAAACCCTACGATCTCGTCGACCTCCTGACCACCGTGGAGCGCGTGCTGACGAACGATTGAGCCGCGAACCGCTATGACCCCCAGTGATGGCCGGAACGTATCACATCCTCCTCGTTGACGACGAAGAGTCCGTCACCTACCTGCTGCAAACCGAATTTCAGGAATTCCCCGAATTCTCCGTCGACGCTGCGCAGAACGGCACGGATGCGATGAACCTGGTGCGTTCGCGCGTCTACGACGTCGCGTTGCTCGACATTCGCATGCCCCGCATCTCGGGCATGGAGGTTCTCAAGTTCATCAAGGAGGTCAGTCCGACCACGCAGGTCATCATGCTGACCGCCCAGGCGGACATGAAGAACGCGATCGAAGCGACCCGGCTTGGGGCCTACGATTTCCTCGGCAAGCCGTATGAGATCGATCATCTTCTGACATCCGTCCGGAGGGCGCTGGAACACCGGCACCTGCTGATCGACAAGGAGGTCAGCCAGACCAGCCGGCCCATCGACATTATCGGCGGCAGCAAGTCCCTCACCGATACCATCGCGAATGCACGAAAGATCGCCGCAAGCGAAGCGTTCGTCCTGATCCAGGGGGAGAGCGGCACGGGAAAGGAATTGTTCGCACAGCTCATTCACCGCGAAAGCGGCAGGCGGCATTTGCCGTTCATCGCCGTCAATTGTGCCGCAATGCCCGACCAGCTGCTGGAAAGCGAGCTGTTCGGACACGAAAAGGGGTCGTTCACGAGCGCCATCAAAACAAAACAGGGGCTCGTGGAAGTGGCCAGCGGCGGAACGCTGTTCCTCGACGAGGTCGGCGACATCAGTCCGCTCGTCCAGCCAAAGCTGCTCCGGTTCCTTGAGACCGGGGAGTTTCGGCGTGTCGGCGGAACGAATTCGCGCACCGTTGACGTGCGGGTGATCTCG
Organism: Ignavibacteria bacterium RIFCSPLOWO2_12_FULL_56_21; assembly: GCA_001802945.1. Lineage (GTDB taxonomy): Bacteria > Bacteroidota > Ignavibacteria > UBA10030 > UBA10030 > 2-02-FULL-55-14. The sequence continues at coordinate 10,266 of MHAK01000114.1, forward strand.
GCGACGAACAAGAACCTTCAGGAGGAAGTTCGGGCCGGACGTTTTCGCGACGACCTTCTCTATCGGTTGAACGTCGTCAGCCTTCGCCTTCCGCCGTTGCGGGAGCGAAAGGAGGACATTCCACTCCTCGTTGAACATTTTCTCCAGCGGAAGACTCGGACCAAGCGTATCGGCCCGGGCACGACGGAAGTGCTCACGAACTACGACTGGCCGGGCAACGTTCGGGAGCTCGAGCATGTCATCGAAGGGGCGATTGCGCTTGCTCATTCGGATGTGATCGAACCCAAAGATCTGTGGATGAACGTATCGCTCCATCGTCAGAGCGTCGAGGAAAAACCTGAAAATGCGCCCGGCTCCATAGAACCTGAATCACTTGAAGAGGTTGAACGCCGGCATATTGAGAAAATTCTCCGCGCCAACAACTGGAACCGTGCGAAATCCGCACAAATATTGGGCATAACGGCCAAAACCCTCTATCTAAAGATAAAGCGGTACAAACTCATTGAGCCCAGCAACGGCCAATAGAAGCGTTTCAGGATACATGTAGTTTTGGTGCGTGCAACTTTTTCGACCCAGTCCAGTATATACTCGTGGGAAACGCATACACAAGTTTCCTGAACTCCTTCTAAGGAGCCAGTGATCGGGTACTCGTGGTGGGGTGATCCGAGGAGCTGGCTCTTCCTTTTGTACGGTGTAGATCATGGTAGGTGAATAGAGAATAGATAATCGTCAATAGAAAGGCGGATTGATCGACCTCGATTGCCTTTGGGTGCGACGTTTGAAAACGCAGTTCGATTGACTATTCTCTATTTACTATTCACCTCGATTTGCTCTTCCGCGGTTTCTTGACTTTTCCCCCATTTTTCGGTAGTTTTTTCCGCAAGCCAATGCACGCAAGGCCCACTCGGGCCTTGTGTTGTTTCTATCGACTTCTGGTGTGACCCTCCCAAGGCTGACCTCATGCCGCACTTTCACGGTGTAGACTACTTCAATACCGATTCACTTTTGTCGGAAGATGAACGGATGGTGCGGGACACCGTCCGGGAATTCGTTGACGATAACGTCATACCGGTCATCGAAAAGCACTATCGGGAAGGCACGTTCCCGATGAGCCTCGTCGGAAAGATGGCCGAGCTGGGCCTGTTTGGATCCACGCTTCCCGCGAAATACGGCTGCGCCGAAATGAACAACGTCGCGTACGGCCTGGTCATGCAGGAGCTCGAACGGGGCGACAGCGGCGTCCGTTCGTTTGCCTCTGTCCAGAGCGGATTGGTGATGTATCCCATCTTCACGTTCGGCACGGAAGAGCAAAAGGACCGCTGGCTTCCAAAGCTTGCCAAAGGAGAGGCCATCGGTTGTTTTGGTCTGACCGAGCCGGACTACGGCTCGAATCCCGGCGGCATGGTAACCCGGGCGGAAAAGAAGAACGGCGGATATGTCCTGAACGGCGCCAAAATGTGGATCACCAACGGAACAATAGCAGATCTGGCGGTTGTCTGGGCGAAGCTGGAAGGGGAGATCAGGGGATTTTTGGTGGAAAAAGGGGCGAAGGGATTCGCAGCCCCCGAAATGAAGGGGAAACATTCACTGCGAGCCTCCGTGACTTCCGAGCTTGTGTTCCAGGACTGCTGGATTCCGGAGGCGAACCGCATGCCGAAGGCCGAAGGGCTCAAAGCTCCGCTGATGTGTCTTAGTCAGGCACGGTACGGAATTGCGTGGGGCGCGATCGGATCGGCAATGGCCACGTACGACGCGGCGCTCACGTATGCAAAGTCGCGTATCCAATTCGACAAACCGATCGCGGCATTCCAGTTGACGCAGGAGAAGCTCGTGCACATGGTGAACGAGATCACCAAGGGTCAACTGTTGTGCCTCCACCTTGGACGATTGAAGGACCAAGGGAAGGCGAAATTCACTCAGATTTCATTGGCGAAACGGAACAACGTGTTTCATGCCCTGGAGATCGCCCGCATGGCGCGCGAGATCCTTGGAGCGAACGGTATTCTTGACGAGTACCCGGTCATGCGTCACAGCGCCAACCTCGAATCGGTCAAGACGTACGAGGGAACGCACGAAATGCATACGCTGATCGTGGGGGAAGACATAACCGGGATCGCCGCGTTTCAGTGACCGAACTTGGTTCATAAGAGAATCTCGCAACGGCCCCTCGACAAGCCCTCGGCCTGAGGCTCGGGCCGAAGGCTCGGGGCAAGCGCCACGCTCGCAACGAAATGAATTTTGGTGAATGTCCTGAAGCAATAATCCTTTGACAATAATCCAATGCTGAACAAAGTGATGACATCAAGTAAGAAGATCGCCTTAGAAGGCATCACCTACGACGACGTTCTGCTCCTTCCGGCCGCATCGTCAGTACTTCCCCGTGACGCCGACGTTCGGACGCGCCTGACCCGCCGCATCCAATTAAACATCCCGCTGTTGAGCGCGGCGATGGATACTGTCACTGAAGCGGAGATGGCCGTGGCACTCGCTCGCGAAGGCGGCATCGGCATTCTCCACAAGAATATGTCGATCGATCGTCAGGCCGAAGAGGTCGACCGCGTCAAGCGTTCAGAAAGCGGCATGATTCAGAAGCCCATTACGCTCGCGCCGGAACAGACGGTCGCGCAGGCGCTGGAGGTAATGCGGAAGTACAGTATTTCGGGCATCCCGATCACGCGGGATGAACATCTCGTCGGCATTCTCACGAACCGCGACCTGCGGTTCGAGCCGAATCTGGACCTTCAGATCAGCAAAGTGATGACGACCGGGAATCTTATAATTGCTCCGGTCGGAACGACGTTGGAAGAGGCGGAAGTCATTTTGCAGAAGAACCGGATCGAAAAGCTGCCGGTGGTGGATAAGCAGGGCCGCCTCAAGGGACTGATCACGTTCAAAGACATTCAAAAGAAGAAACGCTACCCGCACGCCTGCAAGGACGATCACGGACGGCTCCGCGTCGGCGCCGCCGTGGGAGTCACGGCCGACACGCTCGACCGTGTTCACGCACTGGTCGCCTCGGGCGTTGATGTCGTTATCGTCGACACCGCGCATGGCCACTCGGTCGGAGTCATTGACATGGTCAAGCGTGTCCGAAAGGCGGTGCATATCGATCTGATCGCAGGCAACGTGGCCACAGCGGAAGGAACGCGCGCGCTCATCAAGGCCGGGGCGGACGGCGTCAAGGTTGGCATCGGTCCGGGTTCGATTTGCACCACGCGGGTCGTTGCGGGCGTTGGAGTTCCCCAGATCTCGGCGATCATGGAATGTTCGCGCGAGGCGAAGAAATCGCGGGTACCGATCATCGCCGACGGCGGCATCAAGCAAACAGGGGATATTGCGAAGGCGATCGCAGCCGGAGCGGATTCCGTCATGATCGGCGGATTGTTCGCGGGCGTCGAGGAAAGTCCCGGCGAGTCGGTACTGTATGAGGGCCGTTCATTCAAGATCTACCGGGGGATGGGCTCCCTGAGCGCAATGAAATCCGGCAGCAGCGACAGGTACTTCCAGGACGTCGAGGATGGATTGCCCAAGCTCGTTCCCGAGGGCATCGAAGGGCGCGTGCCGTTCAAAGGCTCGCTCGCCGATACTGTGTATCAAATGGTCGGAGGATTGCGCGCGGCCATGGGTTACTGCGGCACTCGTACGATTGCGGACCTGAAAGAGAAGGGCCGATTCGTGCGCATGACCGAGGCTGGGCTCCGCGAAAGTCATCCGCATGATATTGCGATCACCAAAGAAGCTCCGAATTACCATCTGTAATCCCGCCGCATGACCAAGCAGCGGATCGACGCAGTACGCCGGGCGTGCGCCTCGCGTCGTCTCCAGGCGCTGGTTGTTGCCCATCTCCCGCAGATCCGTTATCTCACCGGTTTCACCGGCTCGAACGCATTGTACTGCATCACGAAGAATGCTTCCTGGCTCCTAACGGACGGACGGTACGCCGAACAGGTAAAGGACGAAGTCCGCGGCGCGCGTGCGGTGATCGTCAAAGGACGTCTCTTCGATGCATGCGCCCAGCTCATCCGTTTGCCGCGCAACGCGCGCATCGGGTACGACCCGGCTTCGGTGTCCGTCGCAGGTTTTTCGCAGTGGAAAGAAGCACTGCCCGGACGCCGATGGATCGCTCTCGATGGCATCGTCGAAGCGGGCATGGCCGTAAAGGACGAGCTGGAAGTGGCCGTCCTGCGCGAGGCGATCGCGATCAGCGAAAAGGTTTTTCGTGAAATCCTTCGTATCTTGCGCCCCGGCGTGCGTGAATCGGACGTCGCGGCGGAGATCACCTACCGTCACAGGCTCCTCGGAGCGGAAGCCGACGCATTCGAGCCGATCGTTGCCAGCGGCGTCCGCGGGGCTCTTCCGCACGGAAGAGCGTCGGACAAGAAGATCCGGTCGGGCGAACTGGTCACCATCGATTTCGGGTGCAGAGTCCGTGGTTACCACAGCGATATCACGCGGACGGTCGCCGTGGGACGGCCCTCGTACCGCCTTCGCGCGATGTACGATGCCGTTCTGGACGCCCAAACAGTTGCGATCGATGCGGTTCGGGCAGGGGTGCGCGGAAGCGACGTTGACGCCGCGGCCCGGAGAGCACTGCGATCCCACTCACTGCTCAGGTACTTCCGACATTCCTTGGGGCACGGCTTGGGGCTCGAGGTTCACGAATGGCCGAGACTCTCTCCGTTGAGCAAAGATGACCTGCAGACCGGCAATGTTGTGACCGTCGAGCCCGGCGTGTATGTACCGGGTGTCGGCGGAGTTCGAATCGAAGATGACGTGCTTGTCCGGCCGAATGGAGGGTTGGTGCTGACGTCCTTACCGAAGAAATTGATTTGTCTATAATAATGCGCCAGTCTTACATCCACAGTTGGTACCATATCTTTGAACCTGCACAATCCTGATGCGGCCTGAGATCCGTCGCGTTCTGATCATTGCCTACTACTTTCCGCCGCTCGGATTGAGCGGTGTTCAGCGGACCGCGAAATTCGCCAAGTATCTCTACCGCTACGGCTGGAAGCCGACCGTGCTGACCGTCGAGCCGGGCGGATACTACGCGTTCGACGAATCCCTCCTCCAGGAAGTTCAGGAGGCCGGTGTCGAGATCGTCCGCGCTTCGTCCCTCGATGCGAACAGGCTGTTCAAGCGCACCGGTGTCGTCTCCCTTCCCCGCGAATCGGTCAGGAAGCTGCTTTCTTTCCTTGGTGATACGTTCTTCATTCCGGACACGAAAATTGGATGGAGGAAAAGGGCTCTCGCCGCCGCCGTTCACCTGTGCGCCCGCCAGCAATTCCACGCCGTCATCGCCACTGCTCCGCCGCAGACCGACTTTATCGTCGGCGCCGACCTGAAGAAGAAGACCGGAATTCCGCTCCTGCTCGATTACCGCGACGCCTGGCTTGAATATCCTTTCAAATACTATCCTACGCCGATTCACACGTGGCTTCACAAGCGTCTTGAGCGCAAGGTCTTGCGCGCCGCCGACCGTGTAGTCGTAACACATCGTCGGGTCAAGGAGAGTCTGGTGAAGCGTCATCGCACCCTCCACTACAACGACGTAACGATCGTATCTCAGGGATTCGACGCCGAGGATTTCACCGTGGAGCCCGAGCACCGGCCCCCGGGATCGCCGATGCGCGTCGTCCATGCCGGAACGTTCTACGGTCATCGATCGCCCGATGTGCTGATCAGAGCGGTGCACCGGTTGGTAACCGCAGACCCCGGCCTCCGAAAGCGGATCGAGGTGAGATTGATCGGCGCCAAACGCCGGCAAGACGGAAAGCTGGTGACAAAGCTGGGGGTTTCCGACGTCGTCCTGTTCGACGGCTATCTAGAACATCGTGCATGCATCCGCACGCTCAAATCGGCGGACGTGCTGTGGTACGTGAACGACAACGATACGCAATCTCCGGGCAAACTGTATGAATACTTTGCAGCCGGTGCGCCGATCATGGCTTCTGTTGTCGAAGGTTACACGAAGCAGCAGATCCTTGAATCTCAGGCGGCGTTCTGCGTGCCGCTGCTCGATGTGGCCGCACACGAAACGACGCTGCTGCATCTGTTGAAGCTCCATGACGCCGGAACTCTTCCGCGCGTGTCGAGTGAGTTCGCAGAACGATTTGAGCGGCTCAAACTGACGGGCGAACTGGCGCGCCAACTGGAATCGATGATGGATTTCGACCGGGGAGAAATCATTCGCGTACAGGAGAACGCCCGATGAATGTCCTTGTCGTCGGCGGCGGCGGGCGTGAACATGCTATCGTCAAGTCGCTTCGCAGAAGTCCGCACGTGTCGCGATTGTTGTGCGCCCCGGGGAATGCAGGTATCGGACGCGATGCGGAGCTTGTCCCCATCAAAGCGGAGGACATCAACGGACTGCTCCGGTTCGTGCGCGAACAGCAGGTGGACCTCACTATCGTCGGACCCGAGCAGCCGCTCGTCAACGGCATCGTCGACCAGTTTCGATCGGACGGCCGGGCGGTATTTGGCCCGTCCAAGTCGGCCGCGCTTCTCGAAGGGAGCAAAGTCTTCTCCAAGGCGTTCATGGTCCGGCAACACATCCCTACGGCCGCGTACTCGTCGTTCCAAAAAGGGGACGCAGAGGCCGCGGAAATGTTCATTGCGGGCCTCCGACCGCCGATCGTAGTCAAGGCGGACGGCCTTGCCGCGGGCAAGGGAGTGAGCATTTGTCCGTCGCGGCCGGAAGCGGTGGAAGCTGTTCGCGCGATGTTGTCCGGCGGATTGTTCGGGTCTGCCGGCGAATCCGTCATTATCGAAGAGTTTCTTATCGGCGAAGAGGCGTCCGTTTTTGTCTTGACCGACGGCGAACGCTACGCCATGCTTGCACCTGCTCAGGACCACAAACGTGTTTTCGATAACGATGAAGGGAAAAACACGGGGGGAATGGGAGCATATGCGCCGGCCCCTGTTGTGACGCCGGACCTCCTGAAACGCGTAGAAGCCGAAGTGATCATTCCAACTCTCAAAGGAATGAGGGACGAGGGTGCGCCCTACACCGGATGCCTGTATGTCGGTCTGATGATCACGCAACAGGGACCGAAGGTGCTCGAATACAATTGCAGGTTCGGCGATCCGGAGACGCAGGTTGTCGTTCCATTGATCGAAAGCGACACCGCCGAAGTGTTCGCCGCAATTGCAGCCGGCCGGTTCGACCCCGCGACAGTGCACATTAAAGACGCGTCAGCGGTGTGCGTGGTGATGGCTTCGGGCGGTTATCCCGACTCGTATGTGACAGGAAAGCGCATCGAGGGACTTGATGTGCTGGACGGCAAGGAAGAAGTCACGGTCTATCATGCGGGTACGAAGATTGCCGACGGCGATCTGGTGACTTCCGGCGGGCGTGTCCTTGGTGTGACCGCCTTCGGTCCAAAGCACGACCTCGCTACCACAGTCAAGAAGGCCTACGAGGCGGTACAACATGTCCGTTTCGAAGGTGCTCATTATAGAAACGACATTGGGAAGAAAGGAATCATGCGGGGGGGATGATCCAAGAGAAGATTGCGGATTGAGGTCCCTCGACTACGCTCGGGACTTGAATGCAGACCTGCCCGCCGAACTCACGTCAGTGAGGCACGCGGGGACTGATTATCTGGTGAAGGGCCACGATCGTTATTGTTGCATGGGAGGCATCTCCCAACTTAAGTCGGGGTCTGGTAGTTTCGCTGTAAAGCTGCCGAAAAGTCCTTAGCACTTTCTACAAGCGCCATTTAACCATCTAGCCAATTTCGTTCATCTCATGCCAATTAACCAATCCCGTTCTCCAATGGCCATTTAACCAATTCCGTTCACCGTCCTTGTTCTCTGTTCCTAACTATCGATTTTCGATTGACGATTCTCTATTTACTATTCTCCATTCACCATCAACACGCTTTCCTATGAAGATCCTCGTGACAGGCGGTGCCGGCTTCATCGGTTCTCACGTCGTTGACGCGTATGTCGAGGCGGGGCATGACGTTGTCGTCGTCGACGACTTGTCCAGCGGCAAACCCGAGAATGTGAACGCAAAAGCGAAGCTCGTCCAGATGGACATTCGGGACGCCGGGTTTGAACGCGTAGTTGCGGAACATCGGATAGAAGTGATCAGCCACCACGCAGCACAAATGGACGTCCGGCGATCCGTAGCCGACCCTGCGTTCGACGCATCGATCAACGTTCTCGGCGGACTCAACGTTCTGGAGGCCGCACGGAAACAGGGCGTTGTCAAGTTCATCTTCGCTTCAACCGGAGGGGCCATTTATGGGGAGCAGGAATATTTTCCTGCCGACGAGCAACATCCGTTGCGTCCGCTTTCCCCCTACGGGATCACAAAACTCGCGACGGAGAAATACTTGTACTTCTACAAAGAAGTGCATGGACTGAATTCCGTCATTCTCCGGTATGCGAACGTATACGGTCCCCGGCAGAATCCTCATGGCGAAGCCGGCGTGGTCGCAATTTTCTGCAGCAAGATCCTGGAGGGTCAGCAACCGGTGATCAACGGTAACGGCAAGCAAACGCGCGATTACACGTTTGTCGGCGACATCGTCAAGGCGAATGTGTTCGCGCTTTCGTCTGCAAAGACGGACACCTTCAATGTCGGCACGGGCATCGAACACGATGTGAACTATGTTTTCCAGAGGATCGCCGCAACGCTCAATCCGAAGTGCCCGGAGCAGCACGGCCCGGCAAAGGCGGGAGAGCAGATGCGGAGTGTTATCACCTCGGAAAAGATGTTTCGTGTGTTCGGGTGGCATCCGAGCGTGACGCTCGAAGACGGCCTCCGAAGGACCGCTGAGTGGTTTCGCGGGCATGGGCCGAAATAATGTCGTCCACCACGGACATCGTCGACGGAATTCTCCGGGGCGACCGGCGGTCGATCGCCAGGGCCATCTCGTACGTGGAAAACGGCGCCCCGGGTGCAGCCGAAATTCTCCGTTCCGTGTACGCCAACGTCGGTCGCGCGTATCGCATCGGTATTACAGGACCTCCGGGGGCCGGCAAGAGCACGCTTACGAACAGGCTGGCGCGCCTCTACCGAACTTCGGGAAAAAGCGTTGGCATCATCGCCGTCGACCCGACGAGTCCATTCACCGGCGGCGCGCTGCTCGGGGACCGCATACGGATGACCGACGTAGAGACGGACGACGGTGTCTTTATTCGGAGCATGGCCTCGCGCGGGAGCCTCGGCGGACTCAGCCGCAAAGCGAAAGAAGCGGCCGACATCCTCGACGCCGGCCGTCTCGACATCATACTTTTCGAAACTGTCGGCGTGGGTCAGTCGGAATTGGACATTGCCGGCGCAGCAGACACGACGATCGTCGTTCTCGTTCCGGAGTCCGGAGACGGCATCCAGGCGATGAAGGCGGGGTTGATGGAGATCGCGGATTTTTTCGTCCTCAACAAGTCGGACCGCCCCGGAGCGGACCAGGCGGCCATGTCGATCAAGATGATCCTGGGGTTTCGTCCCCATGACGGAGGAAGCTGGCTGCCGGACGTGGTAAAAACGAGGGCGGGAGAAGGCAAAGGGATCGATGAAGTAGCGGCAGAGATCCAACGCCATCGGACGCATCTCGAGACGACGGGACGGCTCCAGGAACGCCGAACGGATCGGGTCAAACGCCAGATTCGGGAGCTTGTCGAAGAAGAACTGCAGGTGGTGTTCTGGAACGACCAACGGGTGAAGCTGTTGAACGATCGCCTGCACGGCTGGTCCAACGGCACATCAACGCCCTTTGACATAGCGCACGAATTAGTGGGTAATTTTAGGGGAAGATGAACGAGGAAAACTCAAATTGTATCGGAGAATAGAAAACCGCGAATGAACGCGAATTCCTGTGAAAACGGTTGAAATGATCTGACGCATTTGAGATAGCTTCTAAGTACTGTGGAGAAAGAAGCGCTCTGATATTCACGCTTATGGTGTTCGCATTCGACAATCGACAATCGACAATTGACAATTGACAATCCAATGGATCTCTCCTTTACTCAAGAACAGAACATGCTTCGCTCGGCGGTGCGGGAATTCGCCGAGAAAGAGATCAAGCCGAACGTTTTGAAGTGGGACGAGGCCCAGACCTTTCCTGCGGAAGTTATGAGAAAAATGGGAGAGCTCGGTTTCCTCGGGACGGTCGTTCCCGAAGACCTGGCCGGGGCCGGACTTTCCGCGGTCGAGTTCTGTGTTGTCATGGAAGAGCTCTCCCGCGTCGACCCTTCCGTCGGATTGACATTCGCTGCGCACAGCGGACTCTGCCTCCAGCATCTCCTGATGTTCACAAACACGGAACAGGCGAAGAGATACATTCCTGATCTGGCGACGGGGGCAAAGATCGGTTCATGGTGTCTTACAGAGCCCGGTTCGGGCAGCGATTCAGGCGGCATGCTGACGACGGCCATATTGAAGGGGGACCATTACTTTGTAGAAGGGACGAAGACGTTCATCACGAACGGTGGACATGCATCGACGTTTGTCGTCATGGCGAAGACCGACCCGAAAGCTGGGAAGAGCGGCATTTCGGCCTTCGTCGTCGACGGTACACTGGGGGGCGTGCATGTCGGGAAAAAAGAGAATAAGCTCGGCATGCGGGCAAGCGACACCGTACAATTGTCGTTCGACGGAGTCAAAGTGCCCAGGGCGAACCTTCTGGGAAAAGAAGGAGAAGGATTCAAGCAGGCGTTGGCTGTTCTGGATAGCGGACGCATCGGAATCGCCGCCCTGTCGGTCGGTCTCGCTCAGGGGGCGCTGGAAGCCGCGACTGCGTACGCGAAGCAGCGGAAACAATTCGGAAAGCCGATCGCCGATTTCCAGGGGATTCAGTTTATGCTGGCTGATATGGCGGTGGAGCTTCACGCGTCCCGCCTGCTCACATTCCGAGCTGCGGCGGCAAAGGCAAATGGTGAGGACATAACGCTCGTTGCGGCGCAGGCAAAGTATTTCGCATCAGAATCCGCGCAGCGAATCGCAACCGCAGCCGTGCAAACGCATGGCGGCTATGGCTTCATCAAGGAATATCCCGTCGAAAAATTCTACCGCGACGTGAAACTCCTGACGATCGGAGAGGGAACGTCGGAGGTCCAGAAGATGGTTGTCGCTCGAAAACTGCTTTCGTAGGAAGTGCTTACGTAAGTTTGCCGCAAAGAAGCAAAGGGGACAAGAGAGAACGCAAAGAGAACGTCTGATCGGATGCACACAACGAACTTCTTTGCGACCTCTCTCTTGTCTCTGCACCTTTGCGGTTTCTCTTTGTGGGTGGTTGTGAGGACTTCTGGAGAATGATTGTGAATCGTGAATCCCGCGCAAGCGTTGTTGCCCTCCTCTTCGTCCTGTCCGGATCCCTCGGCCTGATCTATCAGATCGTGTGGTTCAAGTATCTGTCGTTGTTCCTGGGGAACACGACATACGCACAAACGATCGTTTTGGCGACGTTCATGGGCGGACTCGCGATCGGGTCGGCCCTTTGGGGACGCGAGTCAGACCGGCTTGCCAGACCGCTGATGCTCTACGGATGGCTGGAGGTAGGCATCGGCGTATACTGCTTGTTGTATCCCACCCTCCTGGATGGACTTCGCTCGGCGTTTGTCGGCATCGTGCAAAGCTCGGGCTGGGAAAGCGGCAGCACGGGAGTTCTCATGCTCAAGCTCGGCGTCAGTTTGACAAGTCTCCTTGTGCCGACGATCCTAATGGGCGGAACATTGCCAGTCTTGGTTCGCACTCTCTCCCACACTCTCCGCGAAGCGGGACGGACAGTGGCGGTGCTCTACTTCCTGAACAGCTTCGGTGCTGTCGTCGGGTCATTGCTGGCGGGGTTCTTCTTTATCCGGCTCGTGGGACTCGAGTCCACGGTCTATTCCTCGGCAGTCTTTAATCTTCTTGTCGGTGCGGTGGCGATCGTTGTCGGCCGACGGTCTGAAGAGCCGGAACCATCGGCGCCATCCCAGTCGAAAGAAGATGTGGGGTCGCCGTATACGATACGCCAGGTCAAAGTGGCCATCATTGTGGCCGGACTTTCGGGTTGCGCAGCAATGATTTACGAGGTGTCGTGGGTCCGCATGCTCATTCCGGTCCTCGGATCATCGACGTATTCATTCTCTCTCATGCTCGTTGCTTTCATTTCGGGCATAACGCTCGGGAGCATGATCGTCGCCGGCCGCATTGCGAAGGTGAAAGACCTCGTGCCGTGGCTCGCCGGGACTCAAATGGGAGTTGCGCTCTCTCTCCTGGTGACATTGCCGGTCTTTGGTATGGTCCCGTATCTCTTCTGGAAAACGGCGCACATGTTAACGCGTTCGGAGGCGACGTACCCGTTGTTCCTTTTTCTCCAGTTCCTGCTCGGGTGTGCGCTCATGATCGTCCCGACCGTTTTCATGGGTATGACCCTGCCGATCGCAATGCGCATCGCCTCGCGCAGCATGGATCGTCTGGGCCGTTCGGCGGGTTTTGTGTATGCCGTGAATACGGTGGGTACGGTCGTGGGTGCGCTTGCGGCCGGGCTTGTGCTGTTCCCTGCGGTCGGTGTGCAACGGACGACGGAGATCGGCATCATCCTCAATGCCGCTGCGGCCGTGATCGTCCTGGTGTTCAGCGTTCGCGTAGTATCCAGAAAGTTAACGTACATCCTGGGCACATTTGGCGTGCTGGTCGGGATGGGCTTCGCGTTGGCGCCTGAGTGGAATCGTTCGACAATGCTCACGGGCGTCTTTCGACTGATCAATAAGAACACGCCGCCGCCGGAGAGTTTTCCGGAATTTGTCGACAGATATGAACCTTCGGACGTGCTCTACTACAAGGAAGGAACGACGGCCACGGTAGGGGTCGTCGAGTCGCCAACGCCCGAGGGGATGCAGAACGTACTCATCATCAACGGTAAATCGGACGCATCATCGCGCGGCGACCTCCCAACACAAGTACTCCTTGGACAGCTGCCGTCGATGTTCCATCCGAATCCGAAGAACGCCCTGGTTATCGGTTACGGCAGCGGCGTGACTGCCGGCAGTATTCTGCGGCATCCGATCGACCGCCTGGATTGCGTTGAGATCTCTCCGGAAGTTGTCGAGGCGTCAGAGCATTTTTCTCACGTAAACAACCGTCCGATGGACGACCCCCGGACGCACATGCACGTCGAGGACGCGCTAGCCTATCTCAAGCTGACGTCGCACACATACGATATCGTCGTCAGTGAGCCTTCGAATCCCTGGATCGCGGGCATCGGCAACCTGTATACGCGCGAATTCTTCGAGCAATGCCGCAGCAAGATGGGCGCCGACGGCATCATGGTGCAGTGGTTTCACTTGTACGAGATTGATGATGAGATGCTCAGGCTCGTGCTCCGGACTTTCGCTTCCGTGTTTCCGCATGTGACACTGTGGGAACCGATGGCCGCCGACATCATCCTCGTGGGTTCAAACTCGCCGCTGGAGGTCACAGACGCAAAGCTCGCGGCCGCCATGAAGGCCCCGGGCATCAAGAGCGACCTCGAGCGCATCATGATCCGCGACCCTGTGACGCTGTTGACGCTGCAGGTCATGAGCGACCGGACTGTGCGCACGTACGCAGGTGAAGGCAGGCTGAACACCGAAGATCTTCCGCTGCTGGAATACGGCGCCCCGCAGGCTTTCTTCGTCAACAGGGGCGCTTCGAAGATCGACGACAACGACGATCGAATACGTGCGTCGGGTCCCGAGACCTATCTCCTTCGTCGCCTTCGCGAAAAGCCGATGACGGCCCAGGAATTGCTGAATGCCGGACGCCTGCATGCCAGTCCAATGCGCGGACATCCACTTCTGGCGTACTTCTTCCTGGCGGAGTACCTCAAGAAGCAGCCGAAGGACGCGCGCGCCGTCGCGGTTATGGCGGATGCGCTTGCGCGGCTGCGCAAACCGGTGGAAAGTCTTGCGTATCGGAAGTTGTTGACCGAACTGACGCCCAGAGACCCGAAGGCGCTGGAGCGGTACGCATGGGAGAAGTTCGAGTCGGACCTGAAAATGATGAGCGCGATGGCAGCCCTTAACACCGCCGAGCCGGAGCGGCTCCTTCATAAGAGTGTGGAATTGACGAAGGATACGGTGGACCTGTACCGTGTTCGTTTAGCTGACATTTTGTATTCGACGGGCCGGTATCGTCAGTCACTCGATCAGTACATGCGGGCACTCGAGATCCGGGAAATCTACGAGCCCGATCAGTACATTCCGCAGGACCAGATCCTGCTCCGGGTTGCACAGTGCTTTTACCATCTCAACGACCGACAGCGGGCAGCCGGCTACGCCCTCCAGGCGAATTGGGCAAATCCGCGGAATACGGGGGCGAGGGAGCTCATTAATCAGATTTGGCTGGATGGAGGCGGGGGAGTTCGATAGGGACAACGCGGACGATGAGAGGAGCCCGGTCCGGCTTATTTACACTCCCGGGATCTTAAGATTCCCGGGATCTTACTATGTACTATAAAGAGAGCAAGAATTCAGCCATCTGACCCGCCAATGCCTCCCCACGATAAATCAGTCCAGTCCTCGCGCAATGCCGAGCACATGCAGGCACTCCTGAAGCGCATTCGCACAGAAGGTGACCGCGTGAAGCTGGGGGGCGGGCCCGACGCGCATGCGAAGCAGCGGGCAAAAGGAAAGCTCTCCGCGCGTGAACGCATCGAGCGTCTTCTCGACCCTGGCACGAAATTCCTCGAGGTCGGTCTCTTCGCAGCGCACGGAATGTATGAAGAGTACGGCGGGGCCCCTTCCTCCGGCACGGTGTTCGGCATCGGTACTGTTCACGGGAGGGACGTTGTTATTGTCGCGAACGACGCAACCGTCAAAGCCGGCGCTTGGTTTCCGATCACGGCAAAGAAGAATCTCCGTGCGCAGGAGATCGCGATGGAAAACCGCCTCCCCATCGTCTACCTCGTCGACTCCGCAGGCGTTTTCCTGCCGCTCCAGGCCGAAATCTTCCCGGACAAAGAACACTTCGGCCGCATCTTCAGGAACAACGCCGTCATGTCGTCAATCGGCATTCCGCAGATCGCCGTCATTATGGGACCCTGCGTCGCCGGGGGCGCGTATCTTCCGATCATGAGCGACGAAGCGATGATTGTCGAGAAAACCGGCAGCGTGTTTCTCGCCGGTGCACATTTGGTCAAGGCGGCAATTGGCGAAGAGATCGACAACGAGAAGCTGGGGGGAGCAGATGTCCACTCCGAGATCAGCGGTGTCACCGACCACAAGATGAAGGATGATGCGGCGGCGTTGGAGAAGGTCCGCAGCATCATCTCCAAGCTGGGTACGAAACCCGCCGCGCCGTTCAATAGAACGGAACCGAAAGCGCCGAAACATGAGCCGAAGGAGGTCTATGGACTTCTTCCCGCGGATCGCGCCAAACCGTATGACATGTACGAGGTGCTCGATTGCATAGTGGATGATGGTTCGTGGGATGAATACAAGGCCGACTACGGGAGGACGATCATCACCGGATATGCACGCGTGGACGGATGGGCGGTCGGCATCGTGGCAAACCAGCGCGCAGTTGTCAGGAATGCGAAAGGCGAGATGCAGGTTGGAGGCGTTATCTACAGCGACAGCGCCGACAAAGGCGCCCGGTTCATCATGAACTGCAACCAGAAGCTGATTCCGCTCGTATTCTTTCAAGACGTCACGGGATTTATGGTCGGAAGCCGGGCTGAACAGGGGGGCATCATCAAGGACGGCGCAAAAATGGTGAATGCCGTCGCCAATAGCGTCGTCCCGAAGCTCACATTCATCGTCGGCAACTCGTATGGCGCGGGTAACTACGCGATGTGCGGAAAAGCCTACGACCCACGGCTCATCTTCGCTTGGCCCTCGGCGCAGATCGCCGTCATGGGCGGGAAGCAGTCGAGTGAAACGCTCCTTGCGATCAAGGTTCAACAGATGGAAAAAGGGGGCAAGCATATCAGCGCGAAAGAACAGGCCGCGCTGCTCAAAGAGATCCAGGACCGCTATGAATCCCAGCTCGACCCGCTCTACGCCGCTGCCCGGCTCTGGGTGGACGGCGTCATCGACCCGGCCGACACGCGCGAGGTCATCTCCCGCGGCCTGCGGATGGCCGCTCACAATCCCGACATACCGCGATTCAATCCGGGTGTGATCCAAACGTAAAATTCGGTCGTTTCATGCGGCTCTTGAAGTTCGTCATCATCCCGCTGTTGATGCACACTCCGCTCCGCGGGCAATGCGAAGGCGACCTGTCGTGGGAGTATGGCGAAAAGAAGGAGGAAGGATTTTCGATCGGACAGATGTTTTCCAATGCGTTCACTCCCCAGCTTGTCATCGACACAAAAGAGATCCGTTCATACGTTCGGGATGCGCGATACAAGGAGCTGACAAAACGGTGCGGGGACCTGAGGGCTGTCGACGCCATCTACATCAGGTCGCTCAAGATCGCCGGCTACAGCATCGGTCGTGCGCTGTTATTGTCGATGATGGCCGTCCTTGAGCACCAGAACCTGCATGTCCGCATACCCATCGTCTCGTCTATCAAGCTTCCGCTGACACTCGAAGAAGATTCACTATTCCTGCAGCGCATCCGACACCTGCCGGGAAGGGTGTATGCGGATTCACCTACGAACGGAGAAATGGACAAGGATAAGTTGCAGCATTTCTTCGCTTCGGCGTACATTGCGTATGCCTCGGAGTCTGTCGACCTTGCGCGTGGGGCTGGAAATATCGTGGAATGGGGGGAAGCCAAGTTCGTGGTTGGGGGAGCCGACGATCCGCGGGACAAGCGAGCCAACAAACAGGGAGAGTTGTTCGGGCGGGACTTACTGGCAGTGAAGAACTTGCTGCCCTCGGATTATCTTTTGTTACCTGTTGAAAGTGAAGAGTAATGAGACTCTTGAAAAAAGCGGTCACGAAGTTCCACGTGGTATGATCTTTTCATTCGCCCTATGAAGTCCATCCTTATCATCGACGACGAACAGAGCATCCGCGATTCGCTCAGGATGATCCTGGAGTACGAGAAGTACGAAGTGCAGTTTGCCCCGGACGGAGAAGCCGGCCTGCGCGCACTCGACAAGCAGAAGCCCGACCTTGTGTTGCTGGACGTAAAAATGCCGGGGATCGACGGACTCGACGTTCTTCAACAAATCCGCCGACGCTCTGCCGATCTTCCCGTTGTCATGATCTCCGGTCATGGCACGATCGAAACTGCCGTTGAAGCGACAAAGCTCAGCGCATTTGACTTTCTGCAGAAACCGCTCGACAGGGACAAGCTTCTCGTCGTCGTTCGGAATGCGCTTCAAACGGCGCGGCTATCTCAGGACCTGCAGAAATTACAGGAAAGCGTCGAAGGTAAAAGACAGATCATCGGTAATGGTCGGGCGATCAAGGAGATACTCACTCTCGTGAGCCGAGTTGCGCCGACGGACGCACGCGTGCTCATTACCGGAGAGAACGGGAGCGGAAAGGAGCTCGTCGCCCGCGCCATTCACCGCAACAGTAAACGGGCCGAGAAGCCGTTCGTCGAAGTGAATTGTGCAGCGATCCCCGCTGAATTGATTGAATCCGAGCTTTTTGGACACGAAAAAGGCTCATTCACGGGGGCGACTGCGCAACGCGTCGGCAAGTTCGAACTGGCGGACGGCGGTACGCTCTTCCTCGATGAGGTCGGCGATATGAGTCTTTCAGCTCAGGCAAAGGTCCTACGCGCGCTCGAGGAACAGACGATCGAGCGTGTCGGAAGCAATAGAATGATCACCGTGAACGTCCGCGTGATCGCCGCGACGAACAAAGACGTTCAGGCGGAGATCAAAAAGGGATCCTTCCGGAACGACCTGTTTCACCGCCTGAATGTCATTCCTGTCCACGTCCCTCCCTTGCGCGAAAGGCGCGAGGACATTCCCGACCTCGTGGGTTCGTTCGTGGAGGATGTGTGCAAACGGAACGGTATGGCGCTGAAAAAGATCTCCGACGACGCATTGAAATTGCTTTCCATGCGTGATTGGCCGGGAAATGTGCGGGAGCTCCGGAACGCCGTCGAACGGCTGGTCATCCTATCACAGGGGACGGAGATCGACATGTCCCTCCTTGAGGACCGCTCGTCCGCTCCGACCGAACTCTCGGATATGTTTGGGATCGGACTCACATTCCAGGAATTCAAGGACAGAGCGGAAGCCGCGTTCATCAAACGGCAACTGGAGGCGAACAAATGGAATGTGTCAAAGACCGCCGAAAGTCTCGACATCCAGCGGTCTCATTTATATACGAAGATGAAGCGTTACGGACTTGCGAAGGGGGGCGAGGAGGAGGCTGAGGAAAGCTAATGTGATTGTCGAGTGCGGAGTGTCGATTTCGGATTGCCAATGGTAGAGCTGCGAGCGTTTTGGCGTTGATATTTGGCGGTTTGCAGTTTTCGTTCACGGTCCATTTCATCGCTTTTCGATTGACGATTCACCTCTCATTATTGATCTGCTGCGGATTTTTCCCCCTCGCTCTCGCCGCTTCGTAGAGCACTAACGCCCCTGCAACAGACGCGTTGAGCGAGTCGAACGAACCGCCCATCGGGATCCTCACCAGTAGATCGCAGTTCTCTTTCACCAGCCGGCGTATTCCCCTTCCCTCGTTTCCAACAACGATCGCGATCGGACCTGAAAGGTCCGCCACGCCGAGCGTCGCCTGAGCCGCAGCATCCGTTCCCACCACGCGAATTCCATTCTCCTTCAATTCCTTGATCGCATTGACAAGGTTCGTCACGCGTGCCACGGGCATGGACAAAGCGGCTCCCGCCGACGTCTTGATTACCGTCGCATTCACTGTTGCGGAATGATGCTTCAGGAGAACGACGCCGTGCACGCCGAAGCAGAGCGCAGAGCGGATCAATGCACCCAGGTTGTGCGGGTCTTCGATCTCGTCGAAAAGCAGGAAGAAGGGCTGTTGTCCCTCAGGAACGCTGTCGAGGAGCTGATCGAGCTCAAGGTAGTCAACGGATGAGGCCACAGCCACGACCCCCTGCGTCTCCGCACCCCCTCCAAGCTCGCGAAAGCGCTCTTTTGGCGTCTGTCGGATCGGAATCCCGCGCTGCTTGGCAAGCTTGAAGATACTGTCGATGGCTTGACCATGCGTGCCGAATTGCACGAAGACCTTCTCGATCGCCTGACCACTTTCAAGCGCTTCGAGCACCGGTTTGCGGCCGACGATGTGAGATTCGGGGTTCAATGGAGAACCATGGTGAAATCACAAGAACCAACGGACACATCACCAATAAATTCCATATGGTGCTTATTTGTGATTTGCAGTTTGTGTTTTGGAAATTTCCTCAGGCCCTAATCGCGCCTCATCTCCCGCTTCTCGATCATCCGCCCTGCGCCAAACACCGCAATGCCGCCGATGAAGAAGTACAGGTCAGTATACATGTCCCCTTGCATTCCTGCCATCAGCCCGACGGCGACAGTCAAAAAGCCCAATGCTTCCAGGAATTTTCCGAAGTAGTACAGTTTTGTCGGAGGGCGTTCCTCGCGAATGACCTTTCTAAGTTCGGCTTCGTCGATGACACTCTTGAGCTCACGCTTGTCATTGATCACGACCACGGGAACAGCAATATGCCAATCGGCAAATCTGGGATGGTCCTCTGTCAGCGTTGTGTATTTGAGGTCGAACAGGAATTCCTTCTGAAGCTTTTCAAGAAGAACCTGGGCTTTCTGACAAAGGCTGCATTCGGCGGTCGAGTACAGATGGACTTGCATAGATGTTCATGGGAGAAAAATCGTGTGTCTCTCGGAATACATACGTTGAAATCACAAGATTGTGTTTTGGGTTTTCTTCAAAGGGAAGCCGGCGATTTGTCCGTTTGCCTCGGTTTGAGCAGGTTCCATCCAATGAACCCCGCAGCGATCAACCCCACCGAGATCAATTGCGCCTGGCTCAATCCAAACGCCAGCCGCGGATTGAGGCGTAGGAATTCCACCGCAAACCGTTCGATACCCGCGAACATCAGATAGAGCATGAAGAGCTTTCCATCTGGACGAAGCCTGGCCCGGTACTTCCAAAGGATCCAGAAGCCGAGAGCGCAGATAAGGGTTTCGTAGATCGGCGTCGGATGGCAAAGAACATTGTTAGGAACGATTCCGCCGGGGTACTGACTCGTCACCTCTGGAAAGTCACGGAAGGCCGCGGACGGGGGAAACGTCCCGTTTGAGTAATCGGACCCCCAAGGAAGTGCGGTCGGGAATCCATAGTCGCCGTCCCCTGCCAGGTGACAGCCTATTCTTCCGATGCCGTAGGCGAGCAACAATCCCGGCGATGTCGCATCGGCGACAACGAGAAACGGGATCTTCTTCCTTCGCACATACCAGGCGATCCCAAGAATCGACAGGATGAGACCTCCATGAAACGTCAATCCGCCCGGAGAGAACGCCATGCGCATCGGCGTCGCCATGAATTCGCCCCAGTTCTCGACAAGATGCATCGCTTTCGATCCGACGATGCCGAGAATGATCGCGAGAAGCGTGACGGTGCCGGCAATCTCGGTGTCGAGTTTACGGCGCTTGAATTCGGATGTGAGCAGCGAGCTCGCGATCAAGAATCCGATCGCGACCATGACACCGAACGAATGAATGGCGAAGGGACCGATTTCAAACAGCGTAGGGCACATAGAGAAAGGAAAAAGAAAAAAGGAGTTAGGAGTTAGGAGAAAAAGGCGTGAAGCGCGTTATGGAACACCGGTGAATCTTGCGAACAGTTCCTACCGCAGTTCAACTGCTTCCGTCGATGCTGCGATGAAAGGATGTTCGGGCGACTTCAACAATTTCACGTCGTCCTTGCTGATGTCGATCTCAAATGCGTTGACGGTTTTATCCTGCTTTGAGACTATGACCTTGTAACGACCCTGAAGATGTGGGAATTCGAGGCGACCGCGGGCGGGTCCGCTTCCGGGCATGAGGAGCTCGGGAGCATGCAAGCCCTGAACCTTGATATGGACCGCATCCCCTTCCTGCTTCGCCTGCAACAGAATATCATATTGGAAGCTGACAAAGACTTTCGTGGTCTGAACGAGGAAGACCACGCTTCGGACGTTGGTCTCTTTGTCCTTGTGATGGAAGACGTTGAGCGTGTAGTCGGGTTCTTTGACTTTTCCCAAGCGTTCACCCGATCCGTATGTCGTTCAGGTCGACGCCGACCTCGGCTCCGGACTGCATGTTTTTCAGCTTTCCAGTCCCGGCGGCGAGTTCCTGCTCCCCCACAACCAATACGTACTGTGCGCTGACCCGGTTGGCGTCGCGCATCTGAGCTTTCACGCTCCGTTCAAGGTAATCGACCTCAGTCTGGATTCCTTTCTTTCTCATCTCCGAGGCCTTTGTAAATGCCCATTTTCTCGACCGCTCATCGAGAGCCACAATGTAGAGCGCCGGACCCGGTTCTACGAACGATTTTTCAAGCTTTTCCAGCACCATGAGAAGCCGCTCAATTCCCGCCGCAAATCCAACACCAAAGGTCGGTTTTCCGCCAAGTTCTTCCACAAGCAGATCATACCGACCGCCGCCCGCCAAAGCATCCTGCGAGCCAAGGGCCGTACTCGTGATTTCAAACGCGGTCTTCGTGTAATAATCGAGGCCCCGTACGAGCCGGGGGTCCACTTCATGCTTCAACTGAAGTGAATCCAACAGTTGGGTCACTCCCTGGAAGTGCTTTTTGCACTCTTCGCACAGATGGTCCTGGAGGAGTGGAATTCCGCGCGTCGCCGCCCGATCCTGCTCTTCTTTCGAGTCGAGGACTCTGAGCGGATTGCTCTGGACGCGCGCCTGACTTTCGGGGGACAGGCGGCCGTAGACCTTCATCAATTCGGCCTTCAGGAGTTCTTTGTATCGCGGACGGCATTTCTCACAACCGACGGAATTGATCTTCAATGAGAATGCTTCAACGCCCAGGCTCCTGTAGATCTCCAGCGGCAGCAGCATCATTTCAACGTCGAGTGCGGGGGATTGACCGCCCAATGCTTCTGCGCCGAACTGGTGGAATTGCCTCAACCGCCCCGCCTGCGGACGTTCCTGACGGAACATCGGTCCGATATAATAGACCTTCGTGAGGGGTGACGCCTCGCCGAGATTGTTCTGGATATAAGCGCGAAGTGTCGAAGCCGTACCTTCAGGTCGAAGCGTGATGCTGTCAGAGCTCCGGTCCGTGAAGGTGTACATTTCCTTGCTCACGATGTCCGTGAGCTCTCCGATACTTCGGGAAAAGAGCGCCGTTTGCTCAAACACGGGCGTTCGTATCTCGCGGTAGTGGAAATCATGCATCACCCTGCGGACGGTCCGTTCGACGGCCTGCCATGCTGCAACGTCGGCGGGAAGAATGTCCTTGGTGCCTTTGATACTGCGGAACTTCATCAGGAAGGGGGGCGGGGAGGGAAGGTCAACTTTCAGCGTATGCTGCTTCTTCACTCTTGAAAAGCTGCAGAACGCTCGGTACGTCGGGGGCTTCCAGGAGCTTTTGTCGGAATTCTTCTTTGTTCATCAGGCGGGATATACGACTCAGGAGTTTGATGTGGGGGCCGACCATCGTGTCCCGCCCGACGAGGAGGAAGACGAGGCGGACCGGCTGTTCGTCCAGCGACTGGTAATCGATCGGCTTCTCTGTGATGGCAAACGCCGCGACGATGTCGCTGACCGCGTCTGTTTTGCCGTGCGGAATGGCGAATCCCGACCCGACGCCCGTCGACATAATCTTTTCCCGCTCGAAAATGGCGGTGCGCATCCGTTCCTTGTCAACCACCTTGTCGGACGCAGCGGCGAGGTCGATCATGGCGTTGATGATCTCTTCTTTGGTCGATCCGGCAAGCTTGACCTGGACAGTGCGTTCGTTCAGGATGTCAGTGATCTTCATGCATTACTCCCGCGTACACCACGGTAACGAAGTAACACGAAGTTCCACGAAGATTGACACGAAGGCCCACGAAGATCGAAAAATCTTCCCTTCGTGGAGCTTTGTGATTCCTTCGTGTGCTTCGTGTCCAATTTTCCAACTTCGTCTGTCTTCAAGATTGCGGAAAAATTGCTGGAAACTCAAGTTGCTTCACGCATCACGGAGTACGCATCACGTTTTACTCGGTCACCCCGGGATGAATACCATGGCTACTCCGCGTCTATCCACCTCTTCACCTTTGCCTCGAACTCTGTGCACAATTGCTGAGCTATTGCGGCGTCGGCAGATTCCGCATTGATGTGGAACAGCGGACGCGCGCGGTCGGGATTCAGCAAGACGGAGGTTGAATGTCCGTTCGAATCCGGAAAGATCTTCACGCCCTCGATGAGTTGTCGCCGGAACGACTCGGTATCCTTCATCAAATGCCGCATCACGCGTCCTTTGGCGTGCCACGGACACGGGATGTTCCGCTTCACAAAATTGAGCCGCGGCGTTTCCCGATCGAGCAACCCGAGCTTCTTGCCGCTCACGGCGATGCATTCGTGGAGCTTGGCCAGTGAAAACATGCCGTCCGACGCGAACAGGAAATCGTTGAAAATGAACCCGCCTTTGGTCCCGCCGACGAATTTCGTGTCCTTGTTCGTTGCGGCGTTCATCAATGCAAGATGGCTGTCCCGCGTTCGTTCGACGGCAAACCCGAACTCGGCAGCTAGGAGGTCGACCTCGCCCGATGCGGTAATGGGGACTGCGATCTTGCGGAGGCCTGTGTGGGTCATGGCCATGTACTTCGTCATCAACGTGAGCAGACGGTCGTTGTCGACCGTCGTGCCGTTTTCGTCCACCACAAAGATCTTTTCGCCCCCCGCGTCGAGCATCACACCCAGGTCGTACTTCAGCGATGTGACGACGTAGGAGACCTGGCGCAGGGATTCTTCGAACTGCTCCTTCGTGCGCGTCAGCTTGTCGCTATCGAGGTAGGCATTGAGCGCCACCACCTGGGTGTTCAGAGTGCCGAGAATATTGGGGAAGATGGTGGAAGCGATCCCGTTCGAATAGTCGACGACCAGCTTGAGTCCGGACGAACGAATGACGTCGGCTTTCGTCACCGCCAAAAAGGCCTCTATGTAGCTTTCCGTTGCCCGTTCGGGGAAATGAATGGACCCCACCTGGCGGTGCGGAGCGCGGGCGAAATCTTCGCCAAAGAAAAGTCGTTCGACAGACTTCGTTTTGCTCGTCGGGAGGTCCTTTCCGCCGGCGTCGAACAGAATAATATCGGTCGAATTCCGGTCGAAAGGCGATTTGCGGACATGGACCCCGCCTCGGGCCGTACCGTTGCGAAGTTCATGGCGGACGATCGGAATCGAGGCGGCGCGGAGATCGCTGCAATGCACGCCGGCCGACATCAGTCCCGTCATGATGGCCCGGTTGATCATGCGGGAGACGTTGTCGGTGTCGCGCGATGTCACCACAGTCGCGCCGGTACCAACCAGCGCGCCGAATGCTGCCCCCAGCTTAGCGCCAAATTCGGGGTTGACCTCGATGTTCGAAAGGCCCGACACGCGCGCGTCGGAGAAGAGGTCGCGCAGCCAGCGCTCTTCCCACACAAGGCTCCGTGTAACGATTGATCCCTCTTCCACCGTCTTTTCGGGCCAAAGCTTGATGTTCGACAGGAGCTTGCTTTTCCGGCCCACAATGCACTGATCGCCGATGAAAACGTTCTCTTGTACTGTGGCTTCTTCACCGATGATGCACTTGAAGCCGACGACGTCGGAGGAAAGCTCTGCATTCACGCCAACCTGCGTGCCGTTCCACACGATGCTGTTGCTGATGACGGCACCGGGGAGTATTTCACAATCATTGCCAATGACGGAATTGCTGATGCGGACGTTCGAATGAACACGCGTATTGCGGCCGACAAGATTGACTCCGGCGACATTGCTCATGTCGGTTTCAAACACCGTATGCTCGCCCACATACGAATCGCCAACCCGGGTGCCGTCGAGCGGCAGGCGAACAAGGCCGCGGAGCACATCCATCTGGGCTTCCTGATACTCGTTCAGATTGCCGATGTCGCGCCAGTACCCTTCGGCAATGTAGCCGTAAAGACCGCGATCTTGCTCCAGGAGCAAGGGAAACACGTTCTTTGAAAAGTCGAATTCTTCCCGGTGAGGGACGAGGTCCATCACCTCTGGTTCGAGGATGTAGATTCCGGTGTTGATCGTATCGCTGAAGACCTCGCCCCACGCGGGCTTCTCGAGAAACCGGGTGATCTTCCCGTCGTCCCTCGCGATCACGACTCCGAACTGGAGCGGATTGGCTACGCGGGTCAGAAGGATCGTGGCCATCGCCCGCTTCTGTTCGTGGAAGCGGACCGCGGCCGTGAGGTCGAAATCGGTAAGGACATCGCCGCTGATGATGATGAATCGCTCATCGAGGAAATCCCGGGCGTTGCCGACGCTGCCCGCCGTTCCGTAATCTGCCTCGGACCTCCGGTATTGCATGCGAACGCCGAACTTTGAACCGTCGCCGAAATGGCCCGAGATGATGTCCGGCTGGTAAAACAACGTAGCGACGATATCAGTGATACCGTGCTTCTTGAGGAGACCGATGATGTGCTCCATCATGGGGCGGTTCATCATCGGAACCATCGGCTTGGGTATGTTGCAGGTCAGGGGGCGCAAACGGGTGCCGAACCCGCCTGCCATGATGACGGCCTTCATGGCGCTTTCGTTCAAGGGGAATGGACGCAGTTGAATCTAGGCATTCCGCGTTCCCCCTGCAAGTAAATGAGGGTGAAGGATTTGCAGGAGTGACCCACTCGCGAAAGCATTGATTCTTCTCAATCCTAATTCGGTACACATGAGGTCTCGCTCATGGGGGTAAGGGTTCACCAATTCTTGACTTTTCGTCCTTAAATCCCTAAATTTTCAATGGCTTAGTGGAATCTCACTCATCAAAAAAGGATCGATGACTGACGCCCGAGGGCTGAGTACATTCCGTTCCTGGATACAGTCGTTGACCGTAGCGCAGGAATTGGGTGTGCTATTGGGCGTCGTTGTGTTTTTTGTCGGAATGGCCGCAGACGCCGCCGTTAACAAGATTGTTTGGCTGGCGCTTGCGGCTTTGTGTTTCGCAGCCGTCGTTTGGTCGGTCCGTTCGCGCCGTTCGCTGAACATCATTGATGACGAAGAACCAACGACTGCCACGTCGGGCGAAGCCGAGCCCGTGCCTGCGACAGGGGCCTCCGATGTCTTGCACGAAGAGGACGAAGATGCTCCGTCTGCGGGTCGAACGGCCTTCGTTCCACGGAACACGGTGGCCGGCGAATCGGCGCCGGGCCCGGCATTTGAACGATCGTCCGAAGCGCCGGCCCCGTCGTATACATTTCAGATTTCTGATTTCTTTGAACAAGACCCCGAGGCCAGAACGGATGACGGGCCGAAAGCGGAGTTCCATTATCTCATCCGGAAGGTTCTGACGGTCATCAAGGAAGTCCATTTTGCCCATTCTGTCGCATTGTTTTGGGTGAACGTGGAAAAACACCAGCTCGTCCTGGAAAACCATGTGACCGAAAGTTCCGTGTTCACCACGCACAGGCGGCGTGAACTGGGGCTTGACCTCATCAGTCAAATTGCGATTGCAGGAAAGCCGCAGATCCTATCGAGCGTGAATGCCCGCAGTCTGCAGGAGATGCTGCCGTATTACACGTCGCCGGAGCCCGTGCGGACGTTTGTCGGCGTGCCGATTTTCTATACGCGCACAGCGCTGCCGCCGAAAGACCCTGTCGCCGTCCTTACCGTGGACTGCAAGGGAGAGGACGCTTACGGTCCGGAGACTCTGGCCCAGCTCGGGCAGTTCACAAAGCTGATCTCCGCGCTGATCCAGAGTTACACCGATAAGTACGATCTGCTCCTCGACTCGGAGGTGCTCCGGTCGATCACGAGACAGCGGGACCAGCTTCGACTGGACTTTACGGTGCACAACGCGATCCGGAGCCTTGCGGAAGAGGTCTCCCGCATCGTGCCGTGGGATTATATCGCGGCCGTCGTTTTCGACGACGCCCGGAAGGCATGGGCGCTTCACTATGTA
Organism: Ignavibacteria bacterium RIFCSPLOWO2_12_FULL_56_21; assembly: GCA_001802945.1. GTDB lineage: Bacteria > Bacteroidota > Ignavibacteria > UBA10030 > UBA10030 > 2-02-FULL-55-14. Next base: position 37,218 of record MHAK01000114.1, read on the forward strand.
ATGAACCGGATGAACGACGCGTATGTGCCGATGGGACAGGAGATCGACCTGCACCACAGCTTGACGGGTCAAGTCATCCAGTACAGCGTTCCCAAAGTGGTAGATAATATAGCCTCGCTTTCCCTGCCGCGGTATTACAGGGCCGAACGCTGCGAGTCGGCCGGCTCGCTCATTGCGCTTCCGCTGTCGTCGGTCCAGCGCTGCTATGGGGCGCTTATTGTCGAAAGCAAGGATGCGGGCACGTACTCCGACGCAGACGCACGTCTGCTCCAAAAACTGGCCGACACCACATCGTGGTCGCTTGAGATCCTGAGCCTTACCGACGTGGCAACGAATTTTGTTGCGACCGATGAGGTGACGGGAGTTGCGACACGACGACATTTTTTGGACCGCGTGCAGGAGGAGGTCCAGCGGTCGAGCGACTTCGGCAGCGAGCTGGCGGTCGTGATGATCGCCATCGACAACGTGCAGGAACTGGCGGCGCGTCACGGAACGGATTCCGTTGACGCGGTGCTCCAGACGATCGGACGTCTCATCAAAGCGTCCGTCCGGCCCTACGACGTGGTCGGACGCATTGACGTCAACAGGTTCGGCATACTCCTCGTCCGCACGACGACGAACGAAGCGTCATTGTGGTCGGAAAAGCTGCGCAAGAACGTGGCCAGCCACATCGTGAACGTGGACGGCAAGAGTTTCTCGGTGACCATCAGCGTCGGCGTTTCCGGCGCTGCGACTGAAGTGACGGACATGGTGCTGCTCGAGAACGCGGACCGTGTTCTGAAAAAAGCGGTCGAAGCGGGCGGGAATATTGTACGAGTGTTTTAACGGAATGAACGCGAATAATGGAGTAAGGCATGGCAAAACAAACCGATTTTGCAGAGAAGGCCAAGAAGTCTGCCGAACCGCGGGGCGTAAAGTGTCCCAAGTGCGGCAGCATCAAGACGCCGACGCTGTACGTTAACGCACTTCGGACCACGACGGGCTCTTACCGGTTCAACCGGTCGCACGTGCAGGTCTGCAAATGCAACGAGAAAGAGATCTTCGGCTGATCATCCGGCTGCCGTCCTTTGACCCCGGTTCCCAGACCGTTGCACGGATCTCGCGTTATACTGATCGTGCTTGACGGCGTCGGTATCGGCGCACTGCCCGATGCCGATGCGTACGGAGACCGGGGAGCCCACACGCTCGCTCACGTCGCAACTGCCGTACACGGACTTCGTCTCCCCCATCTTGCCGCACTGGGGTTGGGGCGGCTTGTTCCCGTTGAGGGCGTTCCCGGGGCCGACCGTCCGTCAGCATGCTTTGGACGGATGGCAGAACGATCCAAAGGAAAGGACAGCACGACAGGGCACTGGGAGATCGCGGGACTCATCACCGAGCATCCGTTTCCAACGTATCCGCATGGGTTTCCACAGGACCTGATCGATGCTTTTGTCCGCGCGACAGGCGTCGCCGGCATCTTGGGCAACACGGTGGCATCCGGCACGACGATCATCGCCCAACGTGGCGACGAGCATGTGCGGACAGGTCATCCGATCGTCTACACGTCGGCCGATTCAGTCTTTCAGATCGCAGCGCACGAGCGGGTCATCCCGCTCGAACGTTTGTACGACATATGCCGGACAACTCGGGAGCGGGTCACCGTCGGCAAGCATGCAGTCGGACGCGTCATCGCACGGCCGTTTGTCGGTGAAAGCGGAGGGTACACACGCACGCCGAACCGCCGGGATTTTGCGATGCAGCCTCCCCGTCCGACGATGCTCGATGCCCTGCACCTGGCGGGAATCGCAACGGTGACGGTCGGTAAAGTAGACGACCTTTTCGCCGGGCGCGGCGTGGCCAAGGCACTTCACACTTCGTCAAATGCCGAGGGCATTGACAGGATTGTGGAAACCCTCAGCTCGCTCGATCGCGGCTTGATTTGGGCGAATCTTGTGGATTTCGACACGCACTTTGGACACCGTCAAGACGCGGCCGGATTCGCCAAAGCACTGGAAGCGTTTGACACTGAGTTGCCGCGAATCATGTCGGCGATGCGCACGGGGGACCTGTTGGTGTTGACGGCAGACCACGGCAACGACCCGACAGATTCCAGCACCGATCACTCCCGGGAATTTGTGCCGTTGCTGTGCGCGCTCAGCGGCGGAGCGAGCGGTGTGGACCTCGGTTCGCGGAACACGTTCGCCGACCTTGGCGCAACGGTGATCAAGTACTTCGGCCTGCAGGACAACGGTATGTCCGGGACAAGTTTTCTGGAATCGCTTGTTTAGAGACCAGTTCAAATCCTCAATTTTCTTTTCGTTGCGCCACTGCGAGATATCTCATTGGGATGAGTTCTACTTATGGAAAACAATCCCAGCGGTCCTTTTACGCTGACGATCCGCGAGGACGGCAGCGTTGTTATTCCGGCTTCTGTGCTCCGGCGGATGGGATTTGACCCCGGTCAACGGATGAGCGTTCGGGTGACCGCATTGGCGCTTTCCGAGGAACTGGAGCAACGCGGGGTCGGCGAGGACGAAGTGGACAGGATCAGCGAGACGCAGATGGAGCCCCGGGAGAATGTCCTGAAATTCCTGGCTTCGGAAGGCCGTCTCAAAGGGGACAAGGCGTTTCGGTCGCGATTTCTCAGGATCGGCCGATGATTCCCCGCAAAGTCGTGGTCGACACGGACCTGTTGCTGTCGCACGTGGCGGCCGGCGGTCCATCGGCATTGCGGCGGCTGATGTCTGCCGCTTTTTGCTACACGACGGTGTTTCATGCGATCGAAGCGTTCGGCGTCTGCCGGACGCCGAAGGAAACAGCGGCGGTCGAAGATACGATGCATGCGTTAAAGATCCTGGGGTTGAACGCGAAGAGCGGCAAGAATATCGGGATGTTATTCACGTCTTCGACGAAGAGGCGCGACCTTCACGCGCTTGCCGCGGGTGTCTGCATCGAGAGCCGGCTGCCCCTGATCACGGGACGTCCGGCGGTCTACCGTGGGATCGGCAGCCTCGAGCTGCTCCCCGTGGAACGCGCCCTCGAACTGATCGGAAAGGCCTGAAAGACCATGGTACTGGGCAAAGTAGCCGGGACGATCTGGGCGACCAGGAAAGATGAAGACCTGGTCGGCATGAAGCTTCTCATCGTCAAGCACGTCGGATTGGACTACACGACGAAAGATACGTTCATCGTGGCGGTGGACACCGTTCAGGCGGGCGTGGGAGACGTCGTACTGGTGACTTCGGGCAGTTCGGCCCGTCAAACGGCGCAGACGAAGAACAAGCCGGTCGACGCGGTCATTGTGGCGGTCGTGGACAAGCTGGATGTCAGCGGCTCGTGACGCGGCCTCAGATGAACTTAACCGCGAATGAACGCGAATAGACTCCGATGAGAAGTGTTTTCATTGAACGCTTTTTTTTGACGACCCATCTACCCTCGGAGAGCCTAAAGGGCGGGAAGGTTCACGATTAACTATTTACCCAAATATTATTCGCGTTCATTAGCGTCGATTCGCGGTTCCATCTTTTCATAGCTCTCAATGTACTTCGGAAAAGTCATCGGCACCATCTGGGCGACGCGGAAAGACGAGCAACTGAATCGTTTTAAGCTTCAGCTCGTCCAACCGGTGGATGCCCGGCGGAAGCCGCAGGGAACTCCGATCGTCGCAGTCGATACCGTTGGGGCAGGAGCGGGCGAGACGGTCTTTTACATCACTGCGCGTGAAGCGGTCATTCCGCTGCCGGTGGAGGAAGCTCCGGTGGATGCGAGTATTGTGGGCATTGTTGATAGAATCGATCTGCAAAGCGGAAATCGATGAGAGATTTATCCTCGAATCCACGCGAATAGTGAAGTATCCGTGGGTCATTCATAAAGATTCGCGGGTGCAATCCAGTAGGATTTACAGCGCCGCCTTGGAACGAACACGCCGGATATCCGTAGAACCGGAGTGTCCTGAAGACCGGAGAATACGTAGTGAAGATCAGCAAGCAATATACGAATCGTGAAAGCCAATCCCTGGACAAGTATCTCCAGGAGATCGGCAAGGTGGAACTCCTCACGCCGCAGGAGGAGATCGACCTTGCACGCCGCATCAAGAAAGGGGACCAGAAGTCCCTCGAAAAGCTGACAAAGGCGAACCTTCGGTTCGTGGTGAGCGTCGCAAAGCAATACCAGAACCAGGGTCTGTCGTTGGGCGACCTCATCAACGAGGGAAATCTCGGCCTGATCAAGGCAGCGAAGCGCTTCGACGAGACGCGCGGTTTCAAGTTCATTTCGTATGCCGTATGGTGGATCCGGCAATCGATCCTCCAGGCTCTCGCCGAACAGTCGCGCATCGTCCGCCTACCGCTGAACCGCGTTGGCGCACTGAACAAGATCGGCAAAGCGTTCAGCACACTGGAGCAGGAATTCGAACGCGAGCCGAGCGCAAGCGAGCTTGCGGAAGAGCTCGATATGTCGTTGTTCGAGGTCTCCGACACGCTGAAGATCTCGGGTCGTCACCTGTCGATGGACGCTCCGTTTGCACAAGGGGAAGATAATCGCCTGCTCGACGTCATTCAGGATTCGCGCCAGCCCGCTCCGGATTCGGGCCTCATGGAGGAATCCCTGCGTGAGGAAGTGCGCCGCGCGTTAAGTACTCTGAGCGAACGCGAGGCGCAGGTGATCCGATTGTATTTCGGCCTGGACCAGGAACATTCCCTGACGCTCGAGGAGATCGGGGAGAAATTCAATCTTACGCGCGAACGCGTTCGTCAGATCAAGGAAAAGGCCATTCGTCGGTTGCGCCATGCCTCGCGCAGCAAAGCGTTGCGCGCCTATCTCGGATAATGATTGTCGCGTGCAAGAAAGGACGCAAAGGTTGCAGACTATAGGAGAAAGGACGCAGAGCAACATTATTGATCGTTGACGACGCAAAATCATTGCGTCCTCTTTCTTCACCTTTGCCTCTTAGCGGTGTATGTCCATACAGTGTAAGTACGGTAGCTCCTTAGATTGACGCAACGGACAGCGCTACCCTGAGAATGTGCATGGAAACGGACGTGCAGAGTGGCCCGTGCAGAACAGGAAGCCCCGCCGTGCGGGGCTTTTTTGCTCTGGCGGCTGCGGCGTCTGTCTTGTGGTATACCGGTTGTTCCACGGCATCGCCCCGGTTCGGGTCCTCGTCAAAGCCGACGCGACAGTCGTCCCCCGGCGGCTCCGTCCCCCGATTCGCATCACGCGAGGCGGAAGAGGAGCGGCGCGAGGATGACAAGCGTCCCGACACGGCTGTCGTCAAGAGCGTCACATCTGGTGTCCGAAGCTTCAAGACGGAAAAGAATCCCGCGATTCAGCCGCTCGACCAAAGCAAAATGATGCGGGAAATCTCGCGGTACATGGGAGTTCCCTACGCCCTCGGCCGGGCGGATAAAGACGGAATGGACTGTTCCGGGTACACGATGACCGTGTACAAAAGTTCTGTCGGCAAGTCGCTACCCCGGACAAGCTCGGGACAGGCAAAATTCGGACGTTCCGTCAAGTTGTCCGACCTTCAGTTTGGCGACCTCCTCTTCTTCAACACCACCGGTGAAGAAGCCTCGCATGTGGGCATTTACATCGGCGACGATCTGTTCGCGCATGCCAGCGTCTCGCAGGGCGTGACAATCTCCTCGCTGCAAAGCTCATACTATGAGAAGCGGTACGAAGGCGCGAGACGGATCATTGAACAGCCACCCGCGCAGTAAATGAAAGGTCCACGAAGAATCACGAAGGGGTTCTAAGGGCCACGAAGAGGAAATCAATGTATGGTTCTTACACTTCGTGATACTTCATTTCCCTTAGTGGCCCTTCGTGGACGAAAATTTTTCACCAGGATTTTTGACTTCATTATTGACCTTGCTGCCATGCCTCGAAGCGTGGAATTCTGACGATGGCAATCCTTCCCATATACCTCTACGGCTCCGACGTCCTTCGCGCAAAAGCAAAGCCCGTCACTGGTGTCGACGATGAGCTCGTGCGTCTGGTCATGGACATGTTTGCGACGATGCACGCCGCAAATGGCATCGGTCTTGCCGCAAACCAGGTAGGCGCCACGAAACGCGTGATCGTCATCGACATCTCGGGCGTAGAAGACGAAGAAGAAAAGGAAGCAGCGTCCCCGGAACCGCTCCACCGGACATCACCGGGCCTCCCCACGGTCCTGACGCTCATCAATCCTGAATTGTTGGAATCTTCCGGTGCATGGAGAATGGAGGAAGGATGTTTGAGCATTCCAGAAGTTCGCGGTGAAGTTGAGCGGCCGGAGAAGGTACGCTTACGCTTCAAAGACACGTCGTTCAAGGACGTTGAACTGACGGCCGACGGACTTCTGGCGCGCGTTGTTCAGCATGAAATGGACCATCTGGACGGTGTTTTGTTCATCGACCACCTTTCCACCACGGAACGGGCTCTGCTGAGCAAAGGCCTGCGGAAGGCCAAGAAAGGGGAGGTCGAAACGAAGTATCCCATCATGTCTGATCGCACATCCTAGGACGACTCCATGCGCATCGTCTTCATGGGGACGCCCGACTTTGCGGTCTCCAGTCTGCGCATTCTGCTGGACAATGGTTACGCTGTCGCAGCCGTTGTGACTGCGCCGGACAAGCCCCGGGGGCGGGGCCAGCAGATCACGTTCACTCCAGTCAAAGATGCCGCGCTTCACGCCTCCATTCCCATCCTCCAACCCAACGATCTGCGGGACCCCGCATTCGCCGCTACGATTGCGGACCTTGCACCGGACCTTATCGTTGTCGTCGCTTTTCGAATTCTGCCCCGTGAAGTGTACGCAATCCCAAGGCTCGGATCGTTCAATCTGCACGCATCCCTGCTCCCGAAATATCGCGGCGCCGCACCGATCCAGTGGGCGATCATCAACGGAGAGAAGGAAACAGGCGTGACCACGTTTATGCTGCAGGATACTGTGGACACCGGGTCAGTCATCCTGCAGGCCCGGGTCGTGATCGGTCCGGAAGAGACGGCGGGCGAACTTCACGACAAGCTGGCGGAGGTCGGTGCGGAGATCGTGCTGCAGACCGTCCGGTTAATCGGAAGCGGAAAGGCGAAGTCACGGCAACAGGACGATCGGCAGGCATCTCCCGCCCCAAAGCTGTTCAAGGAAGACGGCCGCATCGATTGGACACAGCCCGCACTCGACGTTCACAACCGAATCCGCGGATTGTCGCCCGTCCCCGGGGCGTGGACAACTGCGGACACCGCAGTTTTGAAAATCTTCCGGTCGCAGATCGGTGCGGCAACGTCGTCGAACGCACTTCCCGGGACCATCGTTAGCGTCGATCGAACTTCATGCGAAGTTCAAACCGGATCCGGCACTATTGCACTTCAAGAAGTGATGTTGGAAGGGAGGAAGCGGCTGGGGATCGAAGAATTCCTGCGCGGTCACAGGTTGGTGGTGGGGAAGAGGTTTGGATGATGGAGTGCTAGTGGTCGGTGGTTAGTGGTCAGGTGCCAGAAGAGAAAGCAGAAGGCATGGGGCCGCGAAGGGTGATTCCACGCTGGCCACTAACCACCAACAACTGACCACGGACTCCTCTCATCCATTCATTGCCGCGGCGTCAAAAAAGCCCTATATTGGGCCGGTTCCGGGCATCGCTCGAAGTGGAGTGTGAATCCCTTGAACCATTTCCCTGCCACTCGTTTTTCCCAGCATTTCAGCGCCAATGGAATTTGTGGTTTGGGCCTGCCGGAGCGTGCACATCATGTCCGCGGTGGTTTGGCTCGGAGGTCTCATCTATTTTAACGCCGTCTTGTCGCCGGTGGCAAAGCACGAAGGTCTGCAACGGCACACCGCGCTTCTTGCCGTTCAGGAGCGGTTCCTCGGATTTGTCTGGTCCACATTGTGGCCGTTGGCGGTGACG
>MHAK01000115.1 GCA_001802945.1 Ignavibacteria bacterium RIFCSPLOWO2_12_FULL_56_21
CGACCAACGAGAACGCGACGTTCAGCGTCAGCTCCGCGACAGCGACGAGCGTGACGATCGTGGCGACCTCGACGGCCAATTCCACCAACACCGTCACGGCGGTGGTGGACAGCGATGGCCGGTTGGGCAGCTGGACCTACGCTGGCGATTTCCAGTAAGCAGGCTGGCTCCCAGTCACTCAAAAACGCCTTCCGGGCCTACCCCCGGAAGGCGTTTTTTATGCCCAGCGGGATCCCGTTGACCTCTCGCACTCTTCTTCGTACAGTGTTAGATGACCTTTCAATGCAGAACAATCCTGCCCCTGTTCCTTTTGCTTGGCTGCGGGCAAAAAAACCCCGACCTCGATCGCCTCGCCACCACGTACAGCGACCTCGTCCAATTTCGCCAGGCCCGGACCTTCGCCGGAGCACAGGCAGTTCTTTCGCCAATGGATTCAACAGCCTATCTTCGGGGAGTGGATTCTCTTTTGCACCGCCACGGGTTCACCCGCAATGAGTTCACTTCCCGCATCTCCTCACTGAGCCACGATCCCGCTGCCTACGAAGCCTTCTTCTCCAGGGTCCAAATACACCTCCGGACCCCGCCCGATAGCGCTGGGTTCTGATCCCCCACTTGACAGTCAGTATAGAAAGATGTACGTTAAACGACAAATTTGTCCATTCAATATAATAGTCACGGACAAAAATGGCAAGTACCTTTTCGTGGAACAACTGAAGATCCACAGATAGGAGAAGGCCGTCATGCCTCGTGTGCACCATCGCATCGATTACGTCGAGTTCCCGGCGACCGACATACCGGCGACAAAACAATTCTACAGCGAGGTCTTTGGCTGGAAATTCACTGACTACGGTCCCGACTACGTGGCCTTTGTGGACGGTCAGTTGGATGGCGGATTTGCCAAGGTAAAGTCACCCGTCTCGAGGGGCCCGCTTATCATCTTCTACTCATCAAGACTCGAGGAAACACAATCCGCTGTTCTTGCACACGGCGGAAAGATCTCAAAGAAGATATTTTCATTCCCCGGAGGCAGACGGTTCCATTTCCTCGATCCAAACGCGAACGAACTGGCAGTGTGGTCGGAATAGATTGCTTTCTGAGATGAAAGTTGGGGATTCGTTCTATGGGATGAGGGAAGCGGGAATTTTCGAATGACGGATGTCAAATCGGTGCCATCACAATTCTCATTGATCAAATGAAAACGACACTCGGCCAACGCATACGTGAAGCACGGCAGGCAAAAGGCTTTGATCAGGCGCGCCTCGCCGCGAAGCTGGACATAGCGACGCGCACGCTTCAACGTTGGGAGAAGGGAGAGCAGGAACCGGACGGGTCGGACATCATGCGCATCGCCAGGGCCACTGGAGTCCTTCCTCAATGGCTGCTGACTGGCGACGGAGGTCAATACGCAGTCAGCGGCGCGAACATTATTCCTCTCACTTCCCCAAAATATCGCAAGGTCAATCTGGTCACCTTGCCCCTGTTGTCGTCCGTTCCCGGCGGAGTCCCCAGCCTCATTTTTCATCCGGACTACGTCGAGAAATACGTCACGGTGGACGACGTACGGGATGAAGGTGCGTTCGCGCTGGAGGTCAAAGGGAACAGCATGGCGCCGCGCATTGAAGACGGCGACATCATTGTTGTGAGTCCGAGACTTGAAGCGAAAAGCGGCGACATCTGTGTCGTTCGGGTGCAGGATGAGGACACCGTGAAGCGCATCAAGATCGAGGAGCAATTCCTACATTTGATACCGCTCAATCCCGAATTTGAACCGTGGATCGTCAAGAAGAAGGATGTGACATTCATCTGGAAGGTCGTGAAAGTGATCAAGAACCTCTGAATGAAGTTGCGGTTCAGAGAGTGTGGGTGTACATTGACATGCGATGCCTCGCACTGTTGAGTTGGGAACAAGCTGATGAGGCGATGAGCATCTCCACTTCCTAGATGATGACGAGGTACCAATGTCATTCCATAGATTGTGTGTCGTCGTCCTGTTCTCGGCAGCGCTGGTCATGACCGGCTGCGGCAGACAGGTGTTTACCGGCAAACATGAGGCGCGCGGCGTGTGGATGTCCCGGTTTGAATACACATCCGAACGGTTGCGGTCGAACCCCGAAGCTGCCAAAGCCCGCATCCGGGCCGTCTTTGAGAAGGCCCGGGCTGCACGGATGAACATGATCATCTTTCAAGTCCGCGGGAACGGTGACGCATTCTACCGTTCGTCCGTTGAACCATGGTCCAATCTCCTCACAGACACGCTTGGCAAAGATCCGGGTTGGGATCCGCTTGCATTCGCAATCGATGAGGCTCATCGCCTGGGTCTCGAATTGCACGCCTGGGTCAATGCATTCCCGTTCTGGCGCGGCGGCGAACCGCCGACGCCGAGCGACCCGCCAAACCCGTACTATGCCCACCCTGAATGGACTGTCTGCGACAAGGATGGGAAGCCCATGACATGGGACCCGCCCAACAACAACTACATTTCCGCGAGTCCGGGTATTCCGGCCGTGCGAAACCACATCCTCTCCGTCGTCAAGGACATCATTACGAACTACGACGTAGACGGCATCCACTTCGACTATATACGGTATCCGGAGGGCTCCCCCACACACGGGTATTCCCACGATTCAACAAGCGTGGCGAGGTTCAACAGCGCTGAGGGGAATCCTGACCGCCTTGATTGGGACAATTGGCAGCGAGAACAGATAAACCGGTTCGTGTTTGACGCCTACAACCTCCTGACCGAAACAAAACCCTGGGTAAAAATGTCGGCATCGGTCATCGGAAAATACACGGGCCCAGGTTGGACGGGTTACAACATCGTCTACCAAGACGCCCGGCGGTGGATGCAGGCATCCAAGATCGACTTCATCGTACCGATGATCTATCATGAACGATCGCATCCGACCCATCCCTTCATTCCGCTCATCACGGATTGGCACGACCGGGCCTCGTATCAACGTTTTGTGTATCCGGGACTCGCAGCTCGAATGGCAGATCGGTTCGGTTGGGGCGAAGTGGAAGCGCAGGTGGATGCAGTGAGGGATCACGGACTCCCCGGCCTCGTGTTCTTCTCCGCCGGAGGACTCGAGCAAACTTGGGACATGCTGGGGGGCCGGTCATTTCCGTATTGGGCAAATGTGCCGGCAATGCCGTGGAAACCGGGAACAACACCGGCGGCGCCAGGCAGTTGTTCCGCTTCTGTCGTGAACGGCATTGCGACCGTATCCTGGCAGTCGGGAGATTCCGCTCACGAATATATATTCAACGTATACAGGTCTGCCGCCCCGACTATCGACCCGAATGACGTCTTTTCCATTCTCACCATCACCGGACGCGGTGCTGCGTCACATACTGATTCCACGGCGGGCACGTCGGCATGGTACTATGCGGTCGCAGCTGTCGACCGGGCCGGCAGAGAAAGCGAACTCTCGCCGGTCGTCACGGCCCGTCCGTTGGCGGCCAAATAAACCGGACCGAGCATCCCCGGTTGATCATTTCTACAATCTGCTCCGGATTCTCCAGTCGCCCTCTGTTGCACATTGCGAAACAGAGGGCGACGCGGCTTTATCCCGCAAGAACTTCCTGTACTTCGTACGAGTTTCGATGGAACGGAAGTTGTTTGTTCCATCAGAACGATTCTCTATATTATCGGTACCTCTACGTTCCTGAAACTCCAACAAAACCCGACGGTCGTGATCGAGAAGCAATCCGATCTTACACCTCGTGACGACGTTAAGAAATCAGTCAGCGAAATCCTGAAGCGCGTCGACATGCTCCTGAAGCAAGGCGATCTGAAGACTGCCATGCTCGAGACGAAACGGGCAAAGGAGGTCGACCCGCGCAATGTCTATGCGTTGGCGTTCGAAGAACGGATCGTTGCCCTCCTGGAGCAGTCGGAAAAGAAGAAACTCGAAGCCGATGAGGCTGCCCGGCAGCGTGAGGCCCAGAACGCCCAACGGAAGAAAGAGGACGAGGCGAGACTCAAGGCGGAAGAGCTACGAAAAAAGAAGGAGCAGGAAGAGGAAGCGGCACGAATGCGGGAACATGCCCGACTCGAGGCCCAGCGTCAAATGGCCGCACAGCAGGCTTCGCCGCCTGCTACTTCCACACCGCCAGCCGCCGTATCCCTCGCGCATGCTCAACAGCCGCCCGCGGCGCCCGTCGCAACTCCCCTGCCGCCCCGACCTCAGCAGGCGGCGACGCAATCCTTTGGATCACCTCATACGACATCGAGCGAGATATCGCTGCTTGCTTCCCTGAAGAAACAGCTCGAATCGTACAATTCATACAAAGCCGCATTGATCGAGGTGTGGGCGGACGGCGCAGCCTCGACGGAAGAACAGCAGTGGCTGAAAGTGCTCCGCGAAACTCTCAACATCTCGAGCGGAGACCATTCGCGGCTCGAACACGAAGTCCAGCTCGAAGCATATCAAGAAGCCCTTAAGCGAGCATGGTCGCACGGACGCGTCAACCAAGAGAATGCACAAATTCTTTCCGACTTGCGGCGGACGTTTCACATCAGCCAGGACGACCACGACAAGATCGAAGCACGCTTGCTGTCTGAAATGCAGGCGTTGGCGAAGAAGCAGGCACGTATCGCGGTCATCGACGACGACGGCAAACTGCTTGACCTCATCTGTGAGACCCTGCAGGACGCGGGATTTTCTACGCTTCCGTTCCGAACATCGGATGAGGCGTATGCGTACCTGCGCACTAATCCCACGCCCGACCTCATCCTGTGCGATATCAACCTCGAAACGTCTACGATGGGCGGGTTCAGCTTCTTTGAAAAGATCCAGTGGCTGGAGCACGTGCAGGAAGTGCCGTTCATCTTCCTGACGGGCCTGACGGACGAAGTGCTCGTTCGGACCGGTAAGGAACTCGGTGTCGACGATTATCTTACGAAACCGATCTCCGACCAAACGTTGATCGCGACGATAAAAGGCAAGTTGAAGAGATTTAGTAGACTGAAAGGATTGAAATAGACTTTGCAGTGAGAGTACCCAGTAGTCAGTACGGAGTCCGGAGATAGATGGTTCGGCATCCCTCCTTCCGCCGACCCGTTTTCTCCGCACTCAGCACTCAGAACTGGGCACTACCCCGGCTATTCCCTGGCCTTCATCCCTCTTCCCTGATTTCCTTCTTCAATAACTTCTCCGTAAACAGGTCGCATAGCCTGTCCGGTGAGTCACAATAATAGATGTAACTCCGCTTTCCCACCTTCCGAACATTGAACCTGCGTTCGATCCGCTTCATCAGGTCGTAATCTTCGCCGAATTCCATTTTCCTGAATCCGCCCACCTTTCGTAACACGTTCCTTCTCAGAAAGAAAGTTCCCCCCACGTAGCACTGGGAAACGTGCAGCTTCTGTCCCGGTCTTTCAAGGTCGACGACGTATTGTTCCGACCGGGGCCCCCGCACGCGAAGACCGCCATAGATCATGTCGATCCGAGGATGCCGGTTCATCCACCGCACCCGCCAGGCGACATGGTCGGCGGCGTATGCGTCGTCCGAATCGAGAAAGCAGATAAAGTCGCCGTTTGTTCTCCGGATGCCCGCATTCCTGGCCAACGCCAGACCCCGGTTGCGCTGGCGGAACATCGTGATCCGCGGTTCACGAGCGATGAACCTGTTCACTGCCGCTGCCGTGCGGTCCGTGCTTCCGTCGTCGACGACGATCAATTCCCAGTTCCCGTATGTCTGTCGCAGGACCGACGAAAGTGCGCGTGGCAGGAGCGACGCGCGATTGAACGTACACAGCACTATGCTCACCAGAAGAACATCCTTTCCCTCCCGCTGTTTCACTCGACGACCCATGGCTCGAGCAGGTTCTCATCGATCCCCTGGATGAAGCGGGAAGGCTTTGTCAGGATCACGCCGGTCTCCCTATCGTAAACGTTCATCGGATACGTAATAAAGAGATGGTCCTTTGCCCTGGTGACGGCCACATACATCAGCCGACGCTCTTCTTCGATCTCTTCATCTGTGCCGACGGACCGCATCGCCGGAAATCTTCCCTCGAGAGCGTAGATGATGAACACGCTGTTCCATTCGAGTCCCTTTGCACTGTGAATCGTCGACAGCGTCAGAAACTCTCGCTCCGGTCCGGGGGCTTCGACATCGATAACGCTTTCCTGGGGAGGTTCGAGAGCAAGGTCCGTCAGCAACGTGGCGACATCCTTGTACCGGTCCGTAATATTCTGGAACATCTCCAGGTCTTTCTTCCTCTTTGGATGGTCATCGTACCGAGCCTTAAGGATCGGCTCGTAGTAGTCCAGGATACCTGACGCCTTTTCCCCGGGAGACATAGACTGCGAAGAGACTCCCTTCAGCGCATCGAACATGGACCGAACGCCGTCGGGGTAGCCGCCGTAGTCCATCCAGAATTTCGATGTCGCGGTAACAGCCTCCTGAAACTCCCGTGCGAGACCCACACGCCGCTTGAGAATGTCGTCGACAACTTTCTCCGCAGTACGGGGACCCACGCCGTCGATGAGGAGGAGAATGCGGTTCCAGGAGACGACGTCCCGGGGATTTTCCAGGACGCGAAGATACGCGATCACATCCTTCACATGCGCCGTTTCAATGAATTTGAAGCCGCCGAATTTTCGGAAGGGGATGTTCGCCCGCGCAAGCTCTATCTCGAGGTCGAACGACAGGAACGACGATCGGAACAGTACGGACATTTCCTCCAGGGGAACTCCTTGTTCGCGCAGATCGAGGATCTTCTGGACAACAAACCTCGATTGCATGTTTTCGTTTTCTGTAGCGACGAGCTGCGGCAATGACCCTCCCGATCTCCGCGTAAACAGGTCTTTGGTGTACATTACGACCTTTCCGCCGGCGTGCGTGGCACGGAGGCGACTCCTCCGCGCCGAAGGATCTCGTTCGCCAGGTTCAGGATATGCTGTGACGATCGATAGTTCTCTTCGATCTTGATGATCTTACAGCCCGGATACTCTTCCGGGAAGGCGAGAATGTTTCGAATGGTTGACCCGCGAAAGGAATAGATGCACTGGGCGTCATCGCCGACGACCATGACGTTCCGCCGCTGTCCCGCCATGAGCCGCACTAACTCCGCCTGCACACGGTTGGTGTCCTGGTATTCATCCACCATGACATAGCGGTACTCGTCGTTCAGGGCCTTTCGCACCTCCTCCTTTTCCTGCAGCAGCCGAGCCAGGTTTACCAGCAGATCGTCGTAATCCATCAGATTGTTCTGACGTTTGTAGCCGATATACGACTGAAGAAGAGCGGTGATATCGGCTTCCAACTCGAGGAACTGCGGGTATTCGCCGGCAAGGAGGTCCCGAACATGCGTGAGCGTATTCACCGACCTGCTGTACAGGTCGTAGAGTGTTTCCTTGCGCGGGAATCGTCGTTCGCGTGTGTCCAGCTTCATGCGCGTCCGCAGGAGGTTAACAACGTCCTCGGCGTCGGTTTGATCGAGGATTGTGTAATTGTTCTCGTAGCCGAGCAATGATGCATACTTCCGGAGGACCCTGTTCGCGAAGGAATGAAACGTTCCGCCGGCGACGTGTTCACAGCGGCTGTCGAGGAGGATGGCGGCGCGGCGGAGCATTTCCTGCGCGGCTTTGCGTGTGAACGTCAGCAACAAAACATTCTGCGGTTTCACGCCGAGTTCGACCAGGTATGCCACGCGATATACGATCGTGCGGGTCTTGCCTGTGCCGGCCCCCGCAATGATCAAATGAGGCCCGTCGAGGGACGTCACCGCCTCGTATT
This sequence comes from Ignavibacteria bacterium RIFCSPLOWO2_12_FULL_56_21, assembly GCA_001802945.1. Taxonomy (GTDB): domain Bacteria; phylum Bacteroidota; class Ignavibacteria; order UBA10030; family UBA10030; genus 2-02-FULL-55-14. Next base: position 7,747 of record MHAK01000115.1, read on the forward strand.
GGGCCGGATTGAGGTCGTTCTTGTAGTTAACAGCGAGTTTGCGGGGCACGACAAGATGCAGTCCGTCTCCCGGCAGGGGTTTCAGCGTGAATTTTTTCTTCTCCATGTCGTCGCTAAGATACTTCAAAATTGCGAAATGTGGGGTTGAGCGCCTCCTTGAGTTTCGCTCAACATCGGGGTACATTGTGTCGCGGAACGTCGCAGTACCGCTGTCAAAACACTGCACGGTGAAATCCGCACATCCGCTGCCCGACAACACGCCCCCGAGTCCGCCAAAGGCGGATCCACGGCAACGCACCGAAATCCCATGAACATCCTCGTCCTGAATTGCGGTTCTTCGTCCCTGAAATTCCAGATCATCGACACCGATCTCGACCTCATTGAAAAAGATGCCGATCATCAGCGGGCCAAGGGAATCATTGAGCGCATCGGCAGCCAATCGCTCGTGACCCTCCAGGCCTCCGGAAAACCGGCGCAGAAGCACGCGGCACCATTGCGCGATCATAAGTCGGCGCTCGACTATGTCGTCCGTTGGATCGTCTCGGCCGACGCGCAGATCCCGGGCATACGTTCGCTGGGCGACATTCACGCCGTGGGACATCGGGTCGTGCACGGAGCCGAAAAGTTCACCAAATCCATGATCATCACCGACGAGGTCATCGACGGAATTGAGGACTGCATCGACCTCGCACCGCTCCATAATCCCGCAAACCTGAAGGGAATCTATGCTGCCCGGGAACTGTTCGGGCTGGGCGTTCCGCAGGTGGCGGTGTTCGATACGTCATTTCATTCGACCATGCCGGACACGTCGTATCTGTACGCGATTCCGTATCAATTGTATCGGCGTCACAAACTGCGCAGATACGGATTTCACGGCACATCGCACAGATATGTGACGTATCGGTACCGCCAGATCACGGGGATCCCCAGGGAAAAGGTGCATATCATTACTCTGCATTTGGGGAATGGATGCTCTGCCTGCGCGATTCGGGACGGCAACTCCTTCGACACGTCGATGGGCCTCTCGCCGCTTGAGGGATTAGTAATGGGAACGCGGGGCGGTGACCTCGACCCGGCGATCATAGAATTCCTCTCTCATAAAGAGGGCATGTCGATCCCCGAAATCGATGCGTTGCTCAACAAACAGTCGGGCCTTCTCGGTTTGTCCGGTCTTACGAACGACATGCGGGAGCTGCTCGAGGAAGAACGAGAGCACAACGACCGCCGCGCTTCACTGGCTGTCTCCATTTTCGTGCAACGCGTCAAGAAATACCTCGGCGCATATCTCGCCGAAATGAACGGCGCGGATGCGATCGTGTTCACCGGCGGCATCGGCGAGAACTCTCCCACCATCCGGAATCGCATCTGCAGCGACCTCGGTTGGTTTGGCATCACTATCGACGAAACAGCAAACGCGTCGTTGAAGCAGGGCACAGAAGGGGCGATCCATGCCGGCGACAGTAAAGTGCAGTTGTATGTCATCCCGACCAATGAAGAGCTGCTGATCGCCCGCGACACCGTACGTTGCGTGAAAGACGCCCCGCGCCGGTGGTGACTTTTCTTTATGATCTTTTTTTCGCTTCTTGGAAGCGCTTTCATGGCATGAGTGAATGACGACCCACCGAAAGAAATCATCCAACGACCATAATCACCTCTCTGAGCGCCTGCGCGCCATGTCCGCCAATATCTGGTGGACTTGGAACCCGGAAGCGCAACGCCTCTTTTTTCGCCTTGCCCCCCAGCTCTGGCGGGACTCGAACCACAACGCGTTCGAAGTGATGCGGGAGATCTCCGATCAGGAGCTGACTGCCCGCTTGCATGATGCCGACTTTGCACACAAAGCGCGGACCGTGCTGGCGGATTTCGACGCATATACGCAGTCAGAATCCACATGGGCCAGGCGCCACGCGGCGAAGCTCAAGAATCCGGTGGCCTATTTCAGCGCCGAATTCGGACTCCACGAATCGCTGCCGATCTATTCGGGCGGACTTGGCGTTCTCTCCGGGGACCACATCAAGTCGGCCAGCGACTTGGGGTTGCCGTTCATCGGCATCACTCTCTTCTATAGAGAAGGATATTTTCAGCAACGCATCGGGCCCGACGGCTGGCAGCAAGAACTGTATCCTGCGAACAAACCGGAGCAGTTTCCGATCACCCTTGTCGAATCGAATGCGGGGGGCCGGCTCCTCAATTCTGTCCAAATCGGTCACAGCACCGTGTTTTTCCAGGCGTGGGCAATGCGCGTGGGCCGCGCCACACTGTATCTTCTCGATACCAATCTGCCCGAAAACGATCTGCACTTCCAGGGACTTACCAGCCATGTTTACGGCGGCAACATCGATACCCGCATCGGTCAAGAGATCGTCCTTGGGATCGGCGGCGTACGACTGCTGGAATCGCTGGGCGTAACTCCATCCGTCTATCACATGAACGAAGGACATTCGGCGTTTCTCGTGCTCGAACTTCTCCTTCGTGAGCTCAAAGCGGGCTCGGACCGCGGCGAGGCCGAGCGGCGAGTGCGTTCGAAGTGCATGTTTACGACGCATACTCCTGTGCCGGCAGGACATGACCGCTTCAGCCCGGAATTGATGTCCCACACCTTTGGCTCGTACTGGTCAACCAGCGGCATGTCGATGGAAGATCTGCTGGCATTCGGCCGCATCCACGCGACCGACGCCGCTGAAAACTTCACGATGACCGTTCTTGCACTGCACATGTCGCGCGCGGCGAACGGCGTCAGCAAGCTTCACGGAAGCGTGTCGCGCGAGATGTGGAAGGACCTGTATCCCGGGACCGAGGTGAAGAACGTACCGATCGGGTCGGTCACGAACGGGGTGCACACACCCTCGTGGGCTTCTGTGCATGCGCATGATTTCTGGAACCAACGACTGGGAGTGGACTGGACCGACAAGCTCATGGAGCCGAAGTTCTGGAAGAAGATCCAGAGCGAAGAGCTTGCATCCGATGAGGAATTGTGGGCATTGCGGTACGCGTTGCGACGCGATCTCGTCGAATTTGCGCGCAGACGGATGCGGGAGCAGACGATGCGCGTGGGCGGCGACGGTTGGGGCGCCTTCTCCAAAATGCTTTCACCCGACGCTTTGACGATCGGATTCGCCAGACGGTTTGCGACATACAAGCGGGCACCTCTCGTGTTCCGCGATTTTGAAAAGATCCTGTCGCTGTTGACGAACCACGATCGTCCCGTCCAGATCTTGTTTGCCGGCAAGGCCCATCCACGGGACAATGAAGGAAAAAAATTCATCCAGAAGATCGTCGAGTTCACCCACCACCCGCTGTTGTACGGCAAAGTGGTGCTCCTGGAGAACTACGACATCAACGTCGCGCGACACCTGGTCTCGGGTTGCGATGTCTGGCTCAACACTCCGCGGCGTCCGCTCGAAGCGAGCGGTACGAGCGGACAGAAGATCGGCATTCATGGCGGGTTGAATCTGAGCATTCTCGACGGTTGGTGGCGTGAGGGATACAACGGAGAGAACGGATGGGCAATCGGCGACGATGGAAACGACCCCGATCAGGACCGCCAGGATGCGCTGGATGCCGAGCACCTTTACCGAGCGCTTGCCGACAAGGTCATACCGGAATTCTACAACCGCGATGAGGCGGGTATTCCGCGGGCTTGGATCAGGCGGATCCGGAATGCCATGGAAACCCTCGTACCAATGTTCAGCACGGACCGGATGGTTGCGGAGTATATTACCACGTACTACCTTGGCTAGTCCGTCAGAGCCACTTTGACGCGTATCAAGGCCCTAAATTCCTTCATTGACATTCAGGCCCTCCCTGAATATCTTGACCCGACCCGTGCCGCACACTCCCACTTGTGGCCGGCCGGATCGCACCTAACGAACCGGCTGACAACGTGAATTCCGAAGAACCACTGGTCCCCTCCGAAGACGAAGCTCGCAAGCTTTCCGCGGTGATGTTCACGGACATCAAGGGATTCTCGGCCAAGATGTCCCAGAACGAAGCCGGCGCGTTCGACCTCCTGAAGAAACACGACGCCCTCCTTCGCGTCCTCGCCACCAAGTACAACGGCAAGGTCATCAAATCGATCGGCGATTCGTTTATGATCGATTTCCCGAGTGCCGTAAACGCCGTGAAGTGCGCAGTCGAGGCGCAGAAGAAATTCCACTCGTATAACAGCGGCAAGATCGAGTTCGACCGTATCGAGATCCGCATCGGCGTTCATCTCGGCGACGTCCTGATCCGCGGCGAGGATATTTTCGGCGACGGAGTGAATATCGCTTCGCGCATCGAATCGATCACTGCCCCCACGCGCATTTGCATTTCCCAGGAGGTGTATTCCCAGATCCGGAACCGCATGCCGGTCCAGACGTTTCGGATCGGCGCCATCACGCTCAAGAACATACCGGAACCGGTCGAAGTGTACGAAGTACTGATCGATGAGATCCCCGACTTTGCGAAGCCCTCCCCCGATGCTATGGAAAGATCGAAGAAGCAGAAGGTGGAGTTCAGCCAGCGCGAAACCGTGGATGAAGAACGGGAAGCACGACACGTGGAGCAGGCGAAGCAGCGCGCTGCCAGTTCCGGACCGATGAGCGAAGAAGAGCGGGCCCGGAGGATCGCCGATCACTACGCGCGGGCGGAGAAGTACTACGAATTGGGACATATCACGGAAGCAGAATCGGAGCTGAAACGGATCGAAGAACTCGACCCTGGTTTCCAGCCGAGCACCGAGCGACGTCAGGAAGAGGAGGAGAAGGAGAACAAGGCCCAGACACACCTGCGAAAAGCGCGGGAACTCATCGCTCAAGGGAATTTCAAGGAAGCCGAGCAAGAGACGAATAAGGTCTTTGAATACTATCCCTTGCATGTCGGCGCTCAGCAAGTCCTCCTCCGCATCGAAGAGGAACGGTATCGCCGGGAGGAGGAAGAGCGTTCGAAACGGATTGAACACGACAAGGAGCAGCACACCAAAACCGCGGAGCAGGTGCAGCTGGAAACGCTGATGCAAAAGTCGCGGACCCAGCTGGAGGCCTCCGAATTTCAGGAGGCGATCTTCACGTTGCGTGACGTGTTTGTGATCGACCCGAACAATTTCGCCGCACGCGAGCTCGAAGAGGAGATCAAACGCCGGCAGGAATCCAAAGTTGAGGACGATAAGCGGCTTCAGCAGGAACGGGAACAACGCGAACACGAAGAGCGTCTTGCCGCGGCCCAGCGGCGGCAAGAGGAACTTCAAGCCGCGCGTCCAGTCGTTGAGCAAGCGCGACCCCGCAAGCCGTTCCCGACCAAACAAGTGCTGACCGTTGTCGGTATATTGGCCGTCGGCGGACTGCTCTACACGGTTATCCCCGCGATCTGGAAGGCCCTGTTCCCGACCACGATGTCCGTCGCGGTGCTCCAGTTCGACGCAGGCTCGGAGAACGTCGTCGCCTCCGCGCTTCCGCTGCTGCTCGTTGACGACCTGTCGCAAATGCAACATGTGACCGTGAGGTCGTTCGCAACGTCCTCGCGATACGACAATCAATCAGCCAATTTCGATGCTCTTGCGGGTGTTCTCGGCGTACGGTATCTGTTGACGGGCGAGGTCGCTGCCAACGGAGACCAATACGATGTCAAGATGCGTGTGTACGACACGCACCAGCGTGAGCAGGTTCTCGCGTGGAATTCCTCGGCTCCGATCACCGGATTTGCCCGCTTGCGCCAGCAGATGCTTGCAACGATCATCAACGAGGTCGGACTGGACGCCGACATTCCGCCGGTCGCTCAGCCGACGACGGACGCTTGGGCTTGCACGGCATATCTTGAAGCTTTTGCGTTGCTTGAAAAGGACGGCAGGGACGATCTCACGCGTGCCCGCGATTTGATGCTCGCAGTTGAGGATTCCGGAAAGGGATTCCCGTTGTCGCGGGCGGCCCTGGGCGAGGCGATGGCACGCCTAAGCCGGTTGGGCGGCTCCGACGATGCCGGCCTGGGCATCGCCCAGAATGCGGCGAAAGACGCGCCGAACAATCCGTATGTGCTGCGATCGCTGGCCGTCGCACACATGGCCGAGAACAGCTTTGAGCAGGCCATGGTGACTCTCAACAAGAGTCTCGAGCTGTTGCCTGTTCAGGCAGAACCTCATCGGATGCTGGCGGAGATCTGGCTCATAGCAGGCAACACA
>MHAK01000116.1 GCA_001802945.1 Ignavibacteria bacterium RIFCSPLOWO2_12_FULL_56_21
CGCCACGAGCGACGACGCCAACGCGTTTGCGTGGACGAGTGCAATGCGACAATGGCTCGACGCCCTCGACGACCAAAAGCGGTCTGTCTTTATTCTGTATGAAGTGGAAGGATATTCGCACAAAGAGATCGCCGACCTCCTCGGCATCGAAGAAAGTCACTCCCGCACCATTCTGGCGCGGGCGAAGTCTTGGCTCCGGACACAATGGGAGCAGCAACGGAGAGCACTATGATCGACCCGAATGAATTTTACGGAACTCCGAATTCGCCGTCAGAACATTCCAAGCGTAAAATGTGGGAGAGCATCGAATCCGGGATCATTCCGCCGGTCCACAAACGGCTCTTTGCGCTCGAACGGAGAAGCTTTCTGTATGGCATCGCGGCGGCGATCATTCTTGGGTTTACGTCCATCGGCATTTACGTGACGGTGAAAAATGCGATCGACTATGCACAGCCTTCGGAGGTCCGCATTGACCGCGCCTATCAATCGGCCATCCACGAATTCGAAAAAGTGTCGCTGGATATACACTCGAATGCCACGCCACTTCCCTCGGACGCAGAAGTCAGGGCCTCGCGCCAGGACCAGCTGCGCGAACTCGAAACAGCGATCGCGCAGCTTCGCACGGATACGCGTCCCGGCGATCTTTCTCCCCTGAAGCGGACAAAACTCCGCGAACTCTATGCCATGAAACTCTCACTCTTGCAGACCATGCTGGAACAAGGAGACCTTGAATTATGAAATCCTTTCAATTGATTGTCATGCTGCTCGTCGCGGCCTCAATCTCCACGGCGGAAAAATCGAGGGACCTGGAACGCCGCATCACCGTCACCGCCGGCCAGGCGGTCGAGATCCGGGGGATCAACGGGTCGGAGATCGAGATCAAGACCTGGGACAAATCCGAGGTCTATGTTCGACTGCATGTCGTTCTTTCTTCGTCGAATAAAGAACTCGAGAAGGAATATATCGACGGCGTCGCCATAACGGACCGTGTCACCGCCGACCGTGCGGTCATTACGTTCAGCGAACCGAAGCATGATCTGTCGGACGGTTTTTCGTTCAAGAAACTCTTTACCCTGTCGTTCGGTTCGTATATTCGGAAGGAGATCTCCGGCGAAGTATTCGTTCCCAAGAAGAACGCCTTCACTTCCGACATGAAATACGGTTCCATAACTCTCGACGACATGGCAGGGTCGGTCCGGTTGGAAGGACAAAGCAACACGATCCGTATTCGCAAATGCTCGAACCTGACCTGGATCAGGAACGACTACGGCACCGCGACGATCGACGATTCCGGCGGAGAGCTTGACCTCAGGACGCAAAGCGGGAAGGTCGAGATCGAGAACTTCACCGGCTCACTGGTCCTGAGCGCCGATTATTCGACCGTCACCGTGGGAAAGGTGAGCAAAGGCCTGCGGCTCACATCGAAAAGCGCGACGATCAAGGTGGCTGATATCGGAGGTGATGCATCGATCGATGCGGACTATTCGACCGTGACGGTGGAAAGGGTCAAAGGAACCGTGAAGGTCTCCGATAAGAGCGGGAACATCAAAGTGCATTCGGTCGAAGGGGCCTCCATCGACGGAGCGTACAGCAATATCCAGCTTTCGTCGGTCGCCGGAACTGCGGAGAAGACGATCACCATCACCGGCATGTCTGGCAAGCTCAACCTCTCTGATGTTGTCGGCAACGTCCAGATCGATAATCCCTATTCCACTATGGAATTGATGAATGTGAAGGGAAACGTCAACCTCAAGACCAAGAGCGGCAGTGTCACGGCGGAAGAAGTGTCGGGGGATTGGACATCGGATACGGAGTATTCCACGATCCGTCTGAGGAAACTTCGGGCGCAGAAAGTATTGATGGAAAATTCCAGCGGCGTCGTTGAAGTGGACCTGCTCAATGCGCCGCAACACCTTGAGGTGCGAAATCAGTATGCCGACGTGAACATTCATCTGCCGCAGGGACTCGCGGCCGCTATTCGCCTCAAATCAGAGTATGGTACGGTGAAAACGAACCTTCCCGTGGAGATAGAGACCTTCAGCACGGGAGCACTTGCGATCGGAAGCACGGGAGATGGATCGGGGTCGTTCAGAGTTGAAACGAAATCGGGGAATGTGAGAGTAGAGCAGAAATGAAGTGCCGGTAGGCAGTAAGGAGTATGGAGGAGGAGGCAGGTGAAGGAAACCGACGAAAGGCGCATGGTGGAGAATCTCGGCACCATGCGCCTTTCGCTTTGCATAAACTCCTGCCCTCGCCTGCCTACTCACCTCCCTACTCCCTACTTCCCACGTCTTCCTTCCAGACGCTCGTCTGTCCATTCAACAATCTCCAGCCATCTGCTCGTTTGATTGCCGTACCCGTTTCCACGCCGCCGTAGTGTGAGACGCTTCCCAGCGTGTCGGTATACGTGGAGTGAAACCTGCCGGTATACACCGCAAACTCCGTCGTGACGGGCTCCTCCCGGATATCGCACCCATATCTCCTACGATTCCGTTGCCGTCATTTTGCGGAGCAGGGGTCCCGCCTTTCGGTCGATCGCGAGCGCGTGGGATACACTTCGTGTGGAGCCCGTCACCGGCAACGGAATCGTAGGAGATATGGGTGCGATATCCGGGAGGTACCCAGAAGAACGCATCGGAGCGGTCAAGGTATCGGAACTCTGCGTTGAGCCCCTCGCTGTGGATCGCTGCAAAATATGCGTTGAGCATCTCATGGACATCCTGCACGGTCTTCGTCCGCTCGGTGCCCGTCATCTGCATGGGGCGACGGCAGGACAATGCGAACCCAACTGCGACAATGGCAAACGCTCCGACGATTCCGGTTCGGGTGCTTAATGTAACTCTTCGCCAGGATGTACACGAAATGAAAGTCAATATCTTACTTGGCGCTCTTGGCGTTCTTTGCGCTCTTGGCGGTTCAATCTTTCTCCGTCATTGCACAACCACCGGCTTCGGATCGAGCCGAAACGACACCTCGCGGTCAAACACCCAGCTGAATTTCTCCCGTCCGGATACTCCAAACCTCTCGGCGAGATTGCGGTAGCGGTTTGCGAGAGTGCAAAGATACTCCTGCGCTTTGGCGGACGCGTCGGACAATCCCTTCAGCGTCTCGACATTCCACTCGTGCACCAGCGCTTCGATGATGTCGGCATAATCGCGCGCGGTATACACGCCAATGGCCTGGGCGACATTAGAGAATTTCGCGAAAATGTCTTTGTCCCTTCCGTCCTGCATCAGATGCGCGGGCATCACGATCTTTGACTTCATCATTTTCGCAAAAGCGAGAAGGGCCCGTTTGGGGTCCATTTCAAAGACCTTGCTCATGAAGAGTTTGTAGGCCTTTTCATGCCGCGCTTCGTCCCCGGCGATCAGGCCGCAGATCTTGTGCAGCCGGTCCTCGCCCGCCCTGCCGGCAAGCACTCCCACGTTGCGGTGTGAGATCTTCGTTGCACGCTCTTGAAACGACGTGTAGACGAACCCCATGTACGGATCGTTCTCCGTTTGAGGATTGAATCCATTGTTGATGAGGTGATGGATTGTCGTTTCCACCGCACGCATATCCACTCGCCCCGTCAGATACAGATATTTGTTCAGGAGATCCCCGTGACGGTTCTCTTCCGAGGTCCAGCCGCGGCTCCACTGTGCCCACGGACTATCACTCGCACCGGTCACGTCCGTGACGCCTTCGAGTCGGTTCAACCAAGTCTGATACGTGGGAAGCGCCTCTTCGGTGATCATATCGCCCACCAAGACTACTAGCACTTCATCGGAAAGATTGGCTCCTCGCGTACGGAATTCCGCCAGCTGTTCCCGCCAGTCTTCTTTGGTCATGTCCGGCAGAAAATCCGACGGTTGCCAGGACTCTTCAACTGGCTTCAAGAGCGATCCGAGGTTTTCGGCAACAAAACCCTCCATGCTTTTGATCACTTCGAATTGCGGAGTGTTCACGGGTATGGGATGTTCTTCTGACATGGACTGCTCCAAGAAATGAGAAACATCAGCGTACAAGGACGGGCGGGTAATTCCTATTTATACGAAAAATCCGAATCAAAGTCACGCAGGCCGGGAAATGGGCGGAGTCCTCGACTCCCTTGGGGCGCCTTTTCCCCCCATTCACGGTTTTCGCATGCATGCATCCCGCGAGGAGTTCCGCTTTCTGCGGCGAAATTCTAGCGGAGGGATTTAGGAAAGTGACATGACGGGAAAAAGCTGAGGCCGTTCCAGGACCGTTCAGGTTGTAGGTTCAGATTTCTTCCTACGCGACAACGCGACGCCCCCAAATCCCGCAATGACGGCAATGTAGAAGCCGGCGTCGTACCACCACCCGGTATTGTTTGTTTCGTAGATTCGAACGCTGTTGTCAAAGATACCCACGATGAGGGAAACGGGCGCGATCCAGCCGTGCCAAATACCCGTAAAGAAACCAGCCCGATCGTCGTACGTGTATCTTCCGCCCCCCGGAAAACAGCCGGACAAAGCGACCAGTAAGAGCAAACAAGCAGCAGCCACGACAATACGTTTCGACATTTTGGTTCCTCGAGTGTTGTTTCAATGTAAAGGATGTGGACATGTCAGGCAAGACCGGCCCATACGGTCGAGTTCGACCAAGTTCTACACATTCCCATAACTGCAATTTCTTCTGGAATTGGATATATTAGGCAAATGTCCAGAAAGACTCTTGTATCGGCTTCGGAAGCGCGGGCGGAGATCCTCGCTGTCGTTTCCATATGTCAGTCCGAAACAGTGCCCCTGACCGAGGCACTCGGACGGGTCCTGGCCGCAGATGTGATCGCCGAAGAGAACCTTCCCGGATTTGACAACGCATCGATGGACGGCTACGGCCTTCACCTGAATGGCGACACCGCTTCCAATGGACAGGAGCAAAAATTCGAAGTGATCGGCGAATCGTCTGCCGGATCTGCGTTTCAAGGGAACGTAGGGTCGGGACAGTCCATTCGCATTATGACGGGGGCTCCGGTGCCCGTAAGCGTGAATGCGGTCATCGAGGTTGAAAAGGTCCATGAAAAAGGAGAGGCCATTTCAGTCGCCGAGCGCGTGACCACAGGTCGCAACATACGGAGGAAAGGAGAAGATGTTCGGTCCGGAGAGAGAGTCATTACGTCCGGAACTCTTCTGCATTCTTTTCATATCGGCGTGTTGGCCGCGCTCGGAAAGAATTCCGTCATCGTCGCCCGAAAGCCGAGAATCAATATCGTGACAACTGGGTCAGAGCTTGTTCCGCCGGGTGTGCATCCCGGCCATGGCAAAGTCCGGAACTCAAGCGCCTACCTGGTTCCTGCGATGGCGGCGGAGGCGGGAGCGGTCCCGGGCCCTGTCGTGACGGTCGGCGACGATCCCGACGAGCTCCGGAGGTCTCTTCGGGAATCGCTCCTCACGGATATTCTTGTCACGACGGGAGGGATCTCCGCGGGAAAATACGACCTCGTTCTGGACACTCTCGAAGGCCTGGGAGTGCAATTGAAATTCTGGAAAGTGAAGATCAAACCTGGAATGCCGATGGCGTTCGGAGTTTCCACGACCGGCGTCCCTGTGTTCTGTCTGGCGGGGAATCCGGTCTCGACCGCCGTGACGTTTCGCCAATTTGTGGTCCCGGCCATACAGAAAATGCTCGGGATGGTAACATCATCCGCTGGACGCATCCGGGCCGCGTTGCAGCATGAGATCGCCAAGCGGGACGGGAAGGTCCATTTCAGTCGCGGGATCCTGGAGATCAGCAACGGCACCTACACGGTGCGGACGACGGGAAGCCAATCGTCGGGCATGCTCAGCTCTCTTGTCAAGGCGAATTGTCTCATCGTCCTGCCCGAGCATGAGACTGATTTTCCGAAAGGGAAATTGGTGGAAGTGGAGGTCCTTTGAAGATTCGCGTCCGATTGTTCGCCTCCGCCCGCGAACTTGCGGGCTTCGAGACCCGAGAACTTGAACTCCCGGCCGACGGAACGCTCGAAGATGTGTGGAGACAGCTGGAATCGGTCAATCCGGCCTTCGAACGGTGGAAAGAGAGCACACGGTTCGCGGTGAATCAGGAATATGTCCGCGGCGGCCTTCGGTTGCGGGATGGTGATGAAGTCGCCGTTCTTCCCCCGGTCAGCGGAGGTTGACGAGCAGTGTTCAACGGCACCGAACAATGATCAGGCTGCAACTGACATCCATAGATATCGAGGAAGTCCTTTGTTCCGTTTCCACACCCGCTGCCGGTGCGATCGACGTCTTCGTAGGAACCACACGCAATCACGCAGATGGGAAGACCGTCAAAGCCCTCGACTATGAAGCGTATGAGGCGATGGCGTTGAAGGAAATGGAAAAGATCGAGAAGGAGGCGGGCGATCGGTGGAAGGTGGAGAACATCGCGATCGTTCATCGATTGGGACGTGTAGAGGTCGGAGCGTCGAGCGTTGTCATCGCAGTGGCCGCAGCGCATCGACAGGAGGCCTTCGATGCATGCCGGTTCATCATCGATACATTGAAAGAGCGGGTCCCCATCTGGAAACGCGAAGAGTTCTCCGACGGCTCGATCGAGTGGTCGAGGCATAAACACGAGCAGAGAAATCGACAATTCCACCCGTGACATCCTCTACTTCTCATAGTGTTCTGATTGATTCCTTCGGTCGTGTCGTTTCCAATCTCCGAATCTCAGTGACCGACCGCTGCAATTTCCGTTGTCGCTACTGCATGCCGGAGGAAGGAATGCAGTGGCTCGACCGATCCGAACTGTTGACGTACGAGGAAATGGAGCGTGTGGTGCGGATCCTTGCATCGTGCGGCGTGTCGAAGATCCGTCTCACAGGGGGCGAACCGCTCATGAGGAAAGACCTGCCTGTTCTGGTGCGCAAAATATCCGATATCTCCGGGATCGACGACATCGCCATGACGACGAACGGATTCTTCCTGAGCGATCAGGCACAAGCGCTCAAGAGTGCCGGACTGCGCCGGATCAATGTGAGTCTGGATTCCCTGGATGCCGAAACCTTCTTCGCGATGACGCGCCGCACGTCGTACGACCAGGTGTGGAAAGGCATCGAGGCAGCGCACGCAGCCGGATTGGCGCCGATCAAGCTGAACGCCGTCCTCATAAGGGGCGTCAACGATCACGAGGTGCCCAGGTTCGCCCGACTCGCACGCGAACGCGGGTACATTCCCCGGTTTATCGAGTTCATGCCGATCGGTAT
>MHAK01000117.1 GCA_001802945.1 Ignavibacteria bacterium RIFCSPLOWO2_12_FULL_56_21
CGGACTTCGCTAACCGTTCAATTTGTGGCGCCGTACCCAAGTGGTAAGGGAGAGGTCTGCAAAACCTTTATGCGGCGGTTCGAATCCGCCCGGCGCCTCAAAATTGTAGATCGAAAATTGTAAATTGTAAATTGTACGTATGGCTGCGTCTGCGGCGGCTCGCCCGCTGTTCAGGTCCCACGTCGTAAATCATCAAGAAAGAGGCCGGCCAGTGGTCGGCCTTTGCTTTGTACTGTGCTCGAAATGCCCGTCCGTTGCTCCTTTTCTCAACTCCGAAAAAGTCGGACTTTCGCTCGTCCTCTGGAAATCGTATCTTTGACCGGTCGGATGTGGCGTTCGTTAGGGCTTATTGACCGACCTTCTGCCGCTTGCGGGACGTGCAGTTTTTCATTTTACAATATTCATTTTTCAATGTGCATTTGTATGCCGCGGTGGCGGAACTGGCAGACGCACAGGACTTAAAATCCTGTGTCCCGCAAGGGACGTGCGGGTTCGATCCCCGCCTGCGGCACGAAGCAAGGAAAAGCGAAGAATGTAAAATGTAGAAGGTAGAAGTCGAATTCAATGATTTCTGTAGGAGGGCGAAAAAGTCATGACAAGGGCTGAACAGACACGGCTGTTCGAAGATCTGGCACCGCTTCAAGTCAGGATGTCGCCAAAAGACGGCGAGACGTTCGCCGCTTTGCTCCAACGTCACAAAGACGAGGAAGAGCTCGACGCTCACTCCTCGGAACGGTTACGACAGCTGCATTCGGCATATAAGCCTGCAAAGAACAGGCAGGAACTCGAACTCCTCTGGCAAAAAATTGCTTCGGGACGGAAAGATGTCTCATGAAGTACCGAACATTGGGGCGAACCGGCTTCAAGGTTTCGGAGGTCGGGTTTGGCGCCTGGGGTATCGGAGGAGGCCTGTGGCACGGGTCTGAGGACGCGGCATCGATGCGGGCCCTCGAAAAAGCCATCGACCTCGGGCTCACATTCATCGACACCGCGTTAGCCTACAACTCCGGGCACAGCGAACAGCTGATATCCCGGGCGCTCCATGGTCGAAAAGAGCGCGTCGTTGTCGCAACGAAGATCCCGCCCAAGAACGGCGTGTGGCCGGCCCAGCCTGGGACTCCGATCGTCGAGGCATTTCCTGCGCACTATATTCGCGAGTGTACCGAAAAAAGCCTTCGCAACCTTGACGTCGATGCAATTGACCTCCTCCAATTCCATGTCTGGAACGATGCGTGGGCGCATGAGACCGAATGGCAGGAGACCGTTCGCACGCTGAAGAAAGAGGGGTACGTTCGCTCTTGGGGTATTTCCATCAATGACCACCAGCCCCGGAATGTCCTGAAGACTCTCGACACCGGCCTGATCGACACGGTCCAGGTCATCTACAACGTCTTCGATCAATCACCTGAAGAAGAGTTGTTCCCCATCTGCCAAGAGAAGCGAATCGGCGTCATAGTGCGCGTTCCGCTGGACGAAGGTGGATTAACCGGCGCGATCACTGAAGGGACCGTTTTTTCCGCGTCCGACTTCCGGGCAAGATATTTCCGGGGCGACCGAAAACAACAAGTTCGCGAAAGGACTGAGCGGCTCAAAAAGCTTCTCGGGCTGGAAGCCGCCACGCTTGCCGAGCTCGCCCTTCGCTTTTGCCTCAGCCATCCGGCAGTCTCCACTGTTATCCCTGGCATGCGCACTATCGTCAATGTCGAACGCAATTGCGCTGTCTCAGACGGACGCGCACTCACTCCGCTCATGCTCTCAGAGCTGAAGAAACATCGTTGGGAACGTAACTTCTACGGCGCGTGACATCTGTGGTGCTGTTGATTGGTTCCCTTGTTTTTCGCTCAATTATTGAGTATTTTGATTCGCAACATGGGTTCTTAGCTCAGTTGGCTAGAGCGCTACCTTGACATGGTAGAGGTCATAGGTTCGAGTCCTATAGAACCCACTTCTGATCAATGTTCATTCCAAAGAGGAGTCTTGCCTCAAGTCCTGACGTGTAATAGCCATTACCAGGAACATGGACGGCAATCGGAGCTTGCTCCGATTTTTTTTTATGGAACAGATCTCAATAACATTTCCGGACGGCAGCAAGCGTCAATTCGCCCGCGGTTCGACCGGACTGCAGATCGCCGAGAGCATTAGCAAGGGTCTCGCACGCGAAGCATTGGCGGTCGAAGTGGACGGCGAAGTATGGGACCTCTCACGGTCGATCAACGCGGATGCCGCGATACGACTGCTGAAATGGGCCGACGACGGAGGTAAATACGCCTTCTGGCATTCGTCTGCCCATCTCATGGCCGAAGCAGTGGAATCGCTCTACCCGGGGACAAAATTCGGTATCGGTCCGCCGATCGAGAACGGATTCTACTACGATATCGATATGGGCGATCATTCCCTGACAGCGGAAGACCTCGTCCGCATCGAAGAGAGAATGAGGACCCTGGCGGCGCGGGACGTACCCTATGTCCGCGCGGTGAAGACTTGGGATGAAGCTGTCGGATATTTCCGGAAGAAGGACGACCCGTACAAACTTGAGCTTTTGGATGGACTGAAAGGGGAGACGATCACGTTCTATCAGCAGGGTGAATTCACCGACCTCTGTTACGGTCCGCATATTCCTTCGACGGGCCGGATCAAGGCGATCAAGCTGCTGAATGTGGCGGGTGCGTACTGGCGGGGCAGCGAGAAGAACAAGATGTTGCAACGCATCTATGGTGTGACCTTCCCAAACCAGAAAGAGCTCGACGAACACCTCTTCCGGCTGGAAGAGGCACGGCGACGGGATCACCGTAAGCTCGGACAAGAGCTGGAGATCTTTCTCATCACACCCGCGGTCGGGGGTGGCCTTCCGCTCTGGATGCCGAAAGGGACGGTCGTCCGCGAATCGCTCATTGATTTTCTTCGTGATGAACAGAAGAAGCGCGGCTATGAGTTTGTCACCACGCCGCACATCGCGAACCTCAATCTTTACCGGACGTCCGGGCATTATCCGTACTACAAGGATTCGCAGTTCCCGCCCATCGAGATGCCGGAGGGCGAGAAGTTCTTGCTGAAGCCGATGAACTGCCCGCACCATCATCAGATCTACTTGGCCAAGCCGCGGTCGTACCGCGACCTGCCCGTCCGGCTCGCGGAATTCGGCACGGTGTATCGCTACGAGCAGTCGGGGGAAATGAACGGACTGATCAGGGTGCGGGGTTTCACCCAGGACGACGCTCACATTTACTGCACTCATGAGCAGCTCAAGCGCGAGATCACGTCCACGGTCGAATTGACCCAGTTGGTTTTCCTCACATTCGGCATGGACGTGCGTATCCGGCTTTCCTACCGAGACGACAAGAATGTCGAGAAATACGGCGGCGACGTCGCATTCTGGGTGCAGGCACAGCGGGAGATCAAAGAAGTTGCCGATGAGATGAAACTCGACTACTTTGTCGGTATCGGGGAGGCTTCCTTCTATGGTCCCAAAATCGACTTCATGGTAAGGGACGCCCTTGGCCGCACCTGGCAGCTTGGAACCGTGCAAGTGGACTATGTCATGCCCGAGCGCTTCCAACTGGAGTACACTGCCAGCGACGGCAAGAAGCACCGTCCCGTCATCATCCATCGTGCGCCGTTTGGCTCGCTCGAGCGCTTCATCGGAATCCTTATCGAGCACTTTGCAGGCGAGTTTCCGCTCTGGCTGGCTCCCGTGCACGCGGTGATCCTGCCAGTGACGGACGCTGCAAAGGACTACGCGTCCGCTGTGGCAAGAGACTACCGTGCCGCAGGGCTCCGCGTCGAGGTGGACGATCGGAACGAGAAGATCGGCTACAAGATCCGTGAATGGGAGACCAAGAAGGTTCCCTTCATGCTCGTCGTCGGTGAAAAGGAATTGGCGTCCGGCACGGTCGCCGTACGTCAGCACAAGAAAGGCGACCTCGGCGCGGTCACGAAAGAGGCGTTCCGCGACCGGTTGCTTGACCTCATCCGTACCAAAGCACTCACTGCGTAGGAGAACACACTATCAAGCAGGAACGAGCACGTGTCAACAGCGAGATCCGGGTCCCCCAGGTTCGCGTGATCAGCGACGACGGTCAACAGCTTGGTATCTTTATCACAAAAGAGGCCATCCGTCTTGCCCAGGACAAAGGTCTGGATCTCATCGAGATCGTCCCAACTGCTACGCCACCGGTCTGCAAGGTCATGGATTTCGGCAAGTACCGGTACGAGATCTCAAAAAAGGAAAAGATCCAAAAGAAGCATCAACACACGACGCAGGTGAAGGAGATCAGGTTCCATCCGAACACCGATACCCATGACTTTGAGTTCAAGGTGAGGCATTCCCGGGAATTCCTTGAACAGGGACACAAGGTCAAGGCCACCGTGGTGTTCAAAGGCCGCGAGATCACGTATCAGGCGATCGGCCGTGAAGTGCTGGACCGCTTTACCGAACGGATTTCCGATATCGCGAAGCTCGAACAAGATGCGAAGCTCGAAGGCCGTCAGCTCGTGGCGATCTTCGTCGCCGACAAGACAAAGAAGAGAGCTCCCGAGACCTCCAAAAAATAAACTTACGTCAAAGGATATCATCCATGCCAAAAATGAAGAGTCACCGGTCGGCCATGAAGACCTACAAGGTGACGGCCAACGGAAAGATCAAGCGACACAAGGCGTTCCGCCGCCACATTCTGACGTCGAAATCGACGAAGCGGAAGCGGCACCTGCGAAGGCCGGGATTGGTCGACAAGACCGAAGTCCGGAAAGTCAAACGTTTATTGTTGGCGTAACGAAAAGGAAGGATTGAATTATGCCCCGTTCACAGAACAAGGTGGCGTCGCACCGGCGCCGCAAGAAGCTCCTTGCACAGGCCAAAGGCTATTGGGGAGGCCGCAGCAAGGTCCACACGATCGCCAAGCATCACGTCGAAAAAGCGGGTACACATGCCTACAGGCATCGTCGTACGAAAAAGCGGGAGATCAGGGGATTGTGGATCACCCGCATCAATGCAGGCGCCCGCTTGCACGGCGTATCCTATTCGAAGCTCGTGGCAGGACTTGCTAAAAAGAAAGTGGAACTGAACAGGAAGGTCCTCGCGGACCTTGCCGTGAATCATCCGCAGGCCTTCGCAGAGGTTGTCAAGTTCGCAACGGCGTGACCTCGTGCCGATGCTCGATCGCATCGATCAGACCCGGGCTGAAGCCGGATCGGACGCCGCGGGATTGCTTTCGGCTGAATCGCTCGAACAGTTCCGCGTCAAATATCTTGCCCGCAAAGGCGCGATTGCGGAGCTGTTTGAAGGGTTGAAGGCCGTCCCTGCCGGGGAGAGACCGCTTGTCGGAAAGGCTCTCAACGCGCTCCGCAACGATGTTCAGTCGTTGTACGACAACGCACGTGCAACCCTCGAAGCCGGACGGGGTGAAGCAGCGGCTGTCGATGTTACCCTGCCGGGACGCGGACGCTACATCGGATCGACGCACCTGGTGACCCGAACGCTCGAAGAATTCCAGCGCATCTTCGTCAGCATGGGATTCAACATCGTTACGGGACCGGAGATCGAGTCCGAGTATTATAACTTCGAAGCCCTCAACTTTCCCCCCGATCATCCCGCTCGGGATATGCAGGATACGTTTTTCATCACGAAAAACGTCCTGCTCCGCACTCACACGACGCCGGTTCAGGTACGCATCATGGAGCGTCAGCAGCCGCCGGTGCGCGCCATTATGCCCGGAAGGGTCTACCGCAATGAGGCCGTCAGCCCACGCGCGCTTGTTCAGTTCCATCAGGTGGACGGCATTTACGTCGACAAAGGCGTGACCTTCGCGGAATTGAAGGGTACGCTCGTCTCGTTCGCCCGGCAATACTACGGCTCGTCGATCAAGTATCGGTTCCGGGCGTCCTACTTTCCGTTCACAGAACCGAGCGCCGAGATGGATATTACCTGTTACCTCTGCGGCGGCAAAGGCTGCCGGGTGTGCAAACACACCGGGTGGCTTGAGATCGTCGGTTCAGGAATGGTCCATCCAAAGATCCTTCAGCGCGTTGGCTATGACACTGAAAAAGTGACCGGTTATGCATTCGGATTCGGCGTCGAACGGACAGTCCTGCTTCGACACGACATCAACGACATTCGACTGCTGTACGAGAATGATGTAAGGTTCCTGAGACAGTTTTAGCGTCATCTTTGTGTGACTTCGTGGTCCTTCAATGAAGATCTCTTACGCCTGGCTCAAAGAACTCACCGCTGTAAACTGGTCTCCCGAGCGTTTTACGGAAGACCTAACCATGGTTGGGCTCGAGGTAGAATCCCACCAAGATCTGGCGCAGGCCTTCGACGGGTTCGTTGTTGGTGTGGTGCGGGAACGCGAGAAGCATCCGAACGCGGACCGCTTGTCCGTGTGCAAGGTCGACGTCGGTCGTGGAGATACACTCCAGATCGTTTGTGGAGCTCCAAATGTCGCCGAAGGCCAGAAAGTCGCGGTCGCCCTTGTCGGTGCTACTGTTCCCCACAATCAACACGATCCGGAAGGCAAACCATTCGTGCTGACGCGCGCAAAGGTCCGCGGTGTGGAATCTCACGGCATGATCTGCTCTTCGTCGGAGCTCGGGTTGGGCAAGGACGCTGAAGGAATACTCGTCCTCGATCGGTCGGCACGCGTCGGTCAGTCATTGGCAAAGCACCTGCGGAGAACCGATGTCGTATTCGACGTTGGCATCACTCCGAACCGACCTGACTGCCTCAGTCATGTCGGCGTCGCTCGCGAAGTGGCCATGCTCGCGGGAACGCGCATCAAGGTTCCGTCGGCAAAAGTCTGCGAAGTATCGCCGCCTGCATCGACCCTTGCCAAAGTAATCGTCCGGGACTCCGACCTCTGTCCTCGATATTCGGGCCGCGTGATCACCGGAGTGACGGTCGGTCCCTCGCCGCAATGGCTCCAGGACAGGCTCAGTGTGGTTGGCGTCCGGCCGATCAATGTGATCGTCGACGTTACGAATTATGTGATGCTCGAGCTCGGCCATCCGCTGCACGCGTTCGACTTAGATACGCTGAATGACCGGAAGATCGTTGTTCGTCGGGCGGGCACGGACGCGGAGTTCACAACGCTCGACGGCAAAGTGCGCCGCCTTGACAAAGACATGCTGATGATTTGTGACGGCAGGGGACCCGTCGCTCTTGCAGGGATCATGGGCGGAGCGAACTCGGAGATCTCCGGTTCGACGACGCGCATTCTCCTGGAAAGCGCGTACTTTCTTCCGTCAAGTGTCCGGCGAACCGCCCGGGCGCTCGGCATGTCGACGGAAGCATCCTACCGGTTCGAGCGTGGTATGGACCCTGAAGGCACTGTGAACGCTTTGAACCGGGCCGCTGGATTGATCGCAGAGTTGACGGGAGCCCGGGTTCAGGGCGGTGTCATCGATGTGTATCCGAAAAAACTGAGGCCGCCCGCGATTCCAGTGCGGGTGCTACACACCAACAAGGTCCTTGGTACGGACCTCGGTGCTGCGGACATGGCGAGGTTTCTTAGGAAGATCGGTGCGCAGGTCAAGAAACGTACCCAGAAACGATTGACTGTTGTACCGCCGACGTATCGTGTTGATTTGACGTCGGAGATCGACATGATCGAAGAGGTTGCGCGCGTCTTCGGCTACAACAATATTGAAACGCGAACAAAAGCGGGCATTGACTTCTCAACAACGCAGGGAAAAGACTCGGTCGTCAACGAACTTCGCGCCTCGTTGACAGGGGCGGGGTTTCAGGAAATTCTGTCGATATCGCTCCAACAAGAACAGCTGGGTGCTCTTGAAGGGAAGCCGGCAATCCGGGTGTTGAATCCGGTCAGCACTGAAATGCAGGTGCTCCGGACGGGAATGATTCCCGGAGCATTGGAAGCGGTGCGTTTCAACCACCGTCATGGCAACACCGACCTTCGCCTTTTTGAGATCGGAACCGTATTCAATCTCAAGGCAGCAGGCGACATTGAGTCGCTTGATGGGTACATCGAGGAAGTTCGCCTTGTGCTTGCGTTTACGGGTAAGAGGCTCCCGGTTGCCTTTGACAGAAAACCGCAAGAAGGAGACCTGTTCGATGTCAAAGGTGAAATCGAAGCATTGCTGCGCGGCCTTTGCCTTGACAAATACCGGTTTATTTCTTATGATGCCCGCAACACTTTAACTGAACCGACTGTAGCCGTTGAAATCAACGGCACTTATGCAGGTCGGTTCGGTAAAGTGAAAAAAGAGGTCACAGACAAATTCGATATTGAGGGAGCGGTTTATGTCTGCGAACTCAGCGCGGGAGTATTGGAGTCAGCTTGGGTACGCGAGCGAAAGTATCGTGCTCTGCCGAGGTTCCCGTCTGTGAAAAGAGATCTTGCATTTACAGTTGACCGTTTCATTCGGCAGGAAGACGTGGCGTCAGCCGTACGAACCTCGGCCGGCCCGCTTCTCGAGTCATTAATGTTGTTTGACATGTATGAAGGATCACAGGCGGGAAGTGGAAGGAAGAGTCTCGCCTACGCCCTGACATTCAGGGCTGAGGATCATACGTTGACCGATCAGGAAGTCGATGCACTTATCCGGAACGTGGTGGACCACACGCGTTCAGCGTGTAATGCGGAGTTGCGTGCGTAGGCCAATCCGACTGAACTCTCTGAGGATCGGAGCGTCACGTTGAACGATTCGGAACTAACGGGGACCTCAATTGTGTCAGAGACGAACCTGGATACGGTAGAAGAACGGACCGAGCGAGGCCGTCCGCTCGAGTTGGTCCTCCAGCAATTGTGGGAGAAAGCCCGCCGGGTGTCCGCGATCGTTGTGAAATTGCGCGACGAAAATTCTTCGCTTCGGGAACGTGTAAAAGAACTTGAAGACGCCAGCCGGTCCCTGTATACGGAACGGGAGAATCTCGTCGTCCGGCTCGCACAACAAGAGTCCGAGGGAAATACATCGCGCGATGAGGCACGTGATCTTCGGCAGCGCGTCCGGCAGCTTGAAGAGTCGGACACTCAGGCGCGACGAATGTTGGACGAGACTTCGCTCCACACTGAGCAAATGAAACGGGAACTGGCCCGGCTCCAGGCGAACGGTAGCGGATCGTTTACCAAGGAGGAGAAGGAAGCGCTCAAGGTGCGTGTCATGGAGTTGATCGGCAAGATCAACTCCCGACTGTAGAGCGGTTCCAACTTCGAACACCCATGACGACCAAGAGCATCAAGGTCAAGATCTTCGGCGCAGAATACCCTCTGCGCGGTGATAACGAAGATTTTACCAGGCGCGTGGCGGAAAACGTGGATCGCATGCTAATGAAGATTCACGAAAAGATCCCGGAACAACCGCCTCTCACTGTTGCTGTGCTCTCGGCGTTGAACATTACGGAAGACCTGCTCAAAGAACAGGCACGACATCACGATAATATGATGCTGGTCGAGTCTGAGGTCACAAAGCTTTCGAACTATCTGGATAATCTCCTTCTTCCTGGAGACGAGCAGCTCCTCTGAGCGTTACGGGTGTTCTTTGCATACTGGTGCAATGGTGTACACAACACCGCACCGTTGTCCGTCACCAACCATATTAAAGAACCTGACAGTTTCTTAATATGGGAACCTGACTCATAAGTGTGGAGCGCAAGCCACCGTCCCGCGTTTAGCGGGAGTGCCTCGCGATGACCCCCGCCTTGGCGGGGCGAGCGGGTCGAGTGGAAGTGTAAAATACTTAGGCAGGTACCCACTGTGTCTTGAAAAGAGGTTCTTTCAATACACTTGGCGACGGCAGCGCGCGCGGTGTTTTTTTTGTCCTGAGCGGCACGTGAAAACGAGGCGAGTATGGATCCGAATATGATGACGATCGTAATCGGCGCGGCTATCGGCGGAGTGTCCTTCTTCCTGGGCTGGTTCCTGAACGCCCGGAGCGGACACAATAAGCTGTCGTCCGCCGAAGAACGCGCAAAGAAGATCCTCGAAGACGCTGAAAAGGAAGCCAATACTCTCAAGCGCGAAAAGCTGGTCGAGGCGAAGGACGAGTGGTTCAAGCGCAAAAAGGACATGGAGGCCGAGCTGCAATCAAGGCGCAACAAGCTCCAGGCATACGAAAAACAGATCCAAAATCGAGAAGAAAACGTCGAGCGCAAGTTGGAACTCCTGAACAAGAAGGAGTCGTCCGTGCAGCAGTCCGAGCGCGATATCATGGACCGCCAAAAACGGGTGGCGGATAAGGAACTAGACCTGGAGCGATTGATCGAGGAGGAGATCCACAAACTCGAACGGATCTCGGGCGTGTCGAGGGAAGAGGCTAAGAAATACCTGCAGGAGAATCTCCTGGAACAGGTGAAAACCGAATCCGCTGTGATGATGAAAGAAGTGCGGGATAATGCGAAGATCGACGCCCGTCGTGAAGCCCAGAAGATCGTTGTGCAGGCGATCCAGCGTACGGCGGCCGACCACACGGTCGAAACGACTGCGAGTGTGCTGACGCTCGAAAGCGATGAGATCAAAGGTCGTATCATTGGCCGAGAAGGTAGGAACATCAAGGCGTTCGAAGCAGCGACGGGAGTCGACGTCATTGTCGACGACACGCCCGAAGCTGTCATCCTCACCGGGTTCGACCCGTTCCGGCGCGAGATCGCCCGACAAGCGCTCGAGCGGCTGATCGCGGACGGTCGTATTCACCCCGCACGCATCGAGGAAGTTGTCGACAAAGTCAGGAAAGAGCTCGAAGAGGAGATCGTGCGGATCGGCGAGAACACGCTCCTCGAGGTCGGTCTTCACACAGCCCATGTGGAGATCGTGAAACATATCGGCAAGATGAAATACCGCTCGTCGTACGGACAGAACCTCCTGCAGCATAGCATCGAAGTTGCCTACCTTACGGGCATCATGGCGTCGGAACTTCGGCTCGATTCGATGATCGCAAAGCGCGCCGGGCTTCTGCACGACATTGGCAAGACCATCGATCGTAGTGTTGAAGGACCCCACGCGCTGCTCGGTATGGAATTGTGCAAGAAGTACAACGAACAGGCCATCGTGTGCAACGCCGTCGGATCGCACCATGAGGACATCCCGATGGAGCACCCGATTGCCTCCCTCGTACAGGCAGCGGACGCCATCAGCGGCGCCCGGCCGGGAGCGCGCAGAGAGTCGGTTGAGGAATACATCAAGCGTCTGGAACGACTGGAAGGGATTGCAAAGTCCTTCAACGGAGTCACGAATACGTACGCCATTCAGGCCGGGCGCGAAGTGCGTGTCATTGTCAATCATGAAAAGATCGACGACGCGCTGGCTGAACAGCTTTCGCATGACATTGCGAACAAGATTCAGCAGGAAATGGAATATCCCGGTCAGATCAAAGTTGTGGTGATCCGAGAGGTCCGCTCCGTCGCCATCGCAAAATAGAAGGTCCGTTGGCCGTTCAATCCCCTCTCCCAAAGACAGTCGGTGTCACAGGCGGCATCGGCAGCGGCAAGACCGCAGTCTGTGCCGTGTTTGCCGAACTTGGCCTTCCCATTCTCTCCGCCGATGCAATCGCACGCGAACTGAGCGAGTCCGACCCCGGACTTCGCAAGCGCATCGTGAAACTTCTCGGCGGTGCGGCCTACCTCTCCAACGGAACGTACAACCGTTCGTATGTAGCCGAACGCATCTTCAGCGACCGTACCCTGCAGCGTCGTCTTGAGTCGGTCGTCCATCCCGCGGTAGAGAGGGAACTGCGCACCCGGTTGCGCCAGGCGCACTCCAACGGGCACAACGTAGCGGTTGTCGAAGCTGCTCTCGTCTTCGAAGCGGGTATGGACCGCTGGCTGGATGTGATCGTCGTGGTCGACGCGCCGGAGGAACTGCGGCTGCGCCGGGTGACAGAACGTGACGGCTCAACAGATGCGGACGTCCGCCGCCGCATGCGGGCGCAGCTTTCGACCGAGGCGAAGCGGAAACGGGCGGATTTCGTCATCGTCAACGACGGCACGCGGGAAGAACTGGAGCGCAATGTGAAGTTTGTGTATGTTCTAGCGCAGGAATTGCTTGGGAATGAATAGAAAATGCCGACGCTCTTCGAAAAAGAAAACGAACTCTTCTTCCACACCTACAAACGTCTTCCGCTGGACATCGTCCGCGGAGAAGGTGTCTATCTCTTCGACAGATCTGGAAAACGCTATCTTGACTTTTTCGGCGGCCTGGCAGTTAATGCCCTCGGGTACGGTCATCCGGCGGTGCTACGGGCAATCGAAGAGCAGTCGCGCAAATATATCCATCTTTCGAATTTCTTCGTGCAGGAACCGCAAGTCGAGCTCGTTGAGCGACTGTTGAGTGCGACGGGATTCCGCAGGGCCTTCCTCTGCAACAGCGGCACAGAAGCCCTCGAAGGTGCGGTAAAGCTGGTACGGAAGTGGGGAGGGGGAACGGGGAAAACCAGGATCTTTGGAATGTCCAATGCGTTCCACGGACGCACTTTCGCAGCGCTTTCGCTGATGGACAAAGCCAAGTATCGGGACGGCTATGAGCCGATGCTGCCCGGTCTCGGCACGTTGAAATTCAACGACGTCAATTCGCTGCGGGCCGGGGTCAATGCAGAGACACTCGCGGTCGTGCTGGAAAGCATCCAGGGAGAAGGAGGCGTCTTCCCGGTGACGTCGGAATTCGCCTCGGCGCTGCATGAACTTCGAGACACGTTCGGCTTTCTCATCATTGCAGACGAGATTCAGGCCGGGATAGGCAGAACGGGCACTTTTTTCGGGTTTGAGCAGACGGGTCTTCGCCCGGACATCGTGCTGGTCGCCAAAGCAATCGGCGGAGGACTCCCCCTGGGGGGGATCCTCGGTAATGACCGCGTTGCCGAAGCATTTACCTACGGCGTTCACGGTACGACGTTCGGAGGAAATCCTGTAGCCTGCGCCGCCGGAGTCGCTGTCCTGAAGGAAATCGTCGACGGTGGACTCATGAAGAATGCAGCCACAATCGGAAAAGAGCTGCATGAAGTCGGCCGCAGGCTTCACCAGGAATTTCCCCTCCTCGTACGTGAGACACGGGGATACGGTTGTATGATCGGCATCGATCTCAAAGTGGAAAGTCAGCCTGTCGCTGACGCGCTGCAGCAACGCGGGATCCTCGTGAACAGCACGAACACAACGGTACTGCGACTGCTTCCGCCGCTGACCATCACAGTCGAACATTGTCGAACGCTGGAAGCAGAACTAAGGAATATCCTGAAGGAACGAACATGACAATGACGGAACTTGAGCCGCGACTGGTCCATGCAGCCGACATCCTTGGGTCGGCATGGCTCAATTCCCCTCCGGTATCGATCCGTGAACATGCCGGAAGCGTGATTCTCCTTGACTTCTGGGACTACTCGAGTGCGAGCTGTCTTCGTGCCCTTCCATACGTCCAGTCGTGGGACCGCATCTATCGCGAATCAGGATTGGTGACCGTGGGCGTCCACACGCCTGAATTTCGGTTCGGTTCGGACGAGACAAGCGTTCGCGCCGCGCTCCATCGGTTGGGAGTGGAGTATCCCGTCGTTCTGGACAACGATGCCGTGATCTGGAACGTCTACGCCGCGCGTACGTGGCCTACGCGCGTCCTCATCGATCGGAACGGATTCGTACGATTCACGCAGAATGGCGAAGGAGGGTATCAACAATTCGAAAGGGGCATCCAGATCCTCCTCCGCGATTCAGGGTACCATGGCGAGCTTCCGTCGCTCATGGAACCCCTCAGAGAGGAGGATGCTCCCGGTGTCGTATGTTACCGTTCGACAGGCGATCTGAAGGGAGGCTATTTGCGGGGAGCGCTCGGGAACATCGAGGGATATTCGCCGGAGTCGACCGTCGACTACAAGGACCCCGGTTTCTATATTCAAGGCCGCATGTATCTCGACGGTCCCTGGCTGAATTCCCGGGAGTATGTCCAATTCACGGGATCGAAGACGGAGGGATCAGTTCTCGTTCCGTACGAAGCGCGCGAAGTCAACGCGGTCCTGGGAACTCCCGATAAGACCCCGGTCGAAGTCGTGGTTGAGCAGGATGGACGACCCCTTGATACAGGAAGTTCGGGGGGTGATATCTTCCGCACGACAGAAGGCAGGACGATAGTTCGCGTTGGTTCGCCTCGTATGTATCAGTTGATCGCCAACGCCGATTTCAGTTCACACTTGCTTAAGCTTTCCGTTCATGCGCAGCAGCTTGACGTCTACGCGCTCTCGTTTGTAACGGGTGTCATGATCCATCCGTATTCGGCAAATTGACCATACAACGTGTTGCCTGACATTCGCGTTCATACGCGGTTTGTGAACTCTTCCTCTTTCCATAGCCTCACACATCACACTGCTGCATGAAGTGCATCCGGATCCACGCGCACGGCGGGCTTGACCAACTGAAATTCGAGGAGCTTCCCGACCCTGTACCCCGGGCGGGTGAAGTGAAAGTCAGGGTGCATGCGACCTCCATCAATCGCATGGATCTGTGGGTCCGCAAAGGATTGCCCGGCGTACACATACCGCTGCCGATGATCCCCGGCGTTGAAGCGGCAGGCGTTGTGGCGGAAACGGGTCCGGGAGTCGTTCATGTTCGATCGGGAGACCGCGTGATCGTCGCGCAAGGGATCTCATGCGGCCACTGTCTTCACTGCCTTAACGGCAACGACAATCTTTGCAGGAACTACGTTCTCCTGGGCGAACACCGGGACGGGGCCGATGCTGAATATGTGATCGTTCCCTCGCGCAATGTTATAGGGCTCTCGTCGAAGATCTCGTTCGAACAGGCTGCTGCCGCCGGACTGGTATTCCTCACAGCGTGGCAAATGCTGGTCGACAAGGCACGGGTTCGCCCCACCGAAGATGTCCTTGTGCACGGGGCCACAAGCGGTGTCGGCTCGGCCGCCGTTCAGGTCGCAAAATTGTTTGGTGCGCGCGTTATCGCGACCACAAGCACGGACGCGAAGGCTGCGGAACTAAGGAAGATCGGCGCAGACGAGGTGATTATCTACGCCAAACAATCTGTGCAGGAGGAAGTGCGCCGCCTGACGGGCAAGCGGGGGGTCGATGTTGTCATCGATCACGTCGGCGCTGCCGTATGGACCGACAGCATTCGCAGCCTGACGAAAGGCGGCCGTCTCGTCACCTGCGGCGCAACATCGGGGTATGAAGCGACAACCGATCTCCGGTATGTTTTCTACAAACAGATCCAGATCCTGGGGTCGACCATGGGGCGCAAAGGAGACTTGATGACAATACTCAAGCTCATGGAACAGGGCTCTCTCAGGCCCGTCATTCATGCGGTCTTGCCGATGTCGGAAGTTCGTGAAGGACATCGGATCGTTGAAGCGGGGGAACACATTGGGAAAATCGTCCTCACCGTGTGATGTCCGCGTTTGCGGTTCGAAGGACTCTTTTGTATGTTGAGGTGTGGCGATTTGACGACTGCTTGCCGCCACTGCTGTTGAAGAGCTAAAGCGTCAACGGGCATGGTCCGTACATCCGCCCCGGCACGCTCAGCCGGGGTTTTTCATTTTATGCAGCAAGGTACACAGGGAACATGACGAGTACATTCCTCGATCGGGTTCGTGAGAAGGTCGTCGTTTTCGACGGCGCTACCGGAACACATTTCCAGAATCAGGGGCTTACCGCCGATGACTTCGGAGGGGAACATCTCGCCGGCTGTAACGAGTACCTCGTCGTATCCAAACCGTCCGCCGTGGAACGGGTGCACTCCGACTACTTGGACGCTGGATGCGACGTTGTTGAGACCGATACGTTTGGGGCAACGAGCGTCGTTCTTGCAGAATACGGATTGCAGGATCGCACGTATGAGATTAACTTCGCCGCGGCACAAATTGCCCGTCGGGTTGCTTCCGATTTCTCCCTGTCCGGACACCCCCGCTTCGTCGCCGGATCGATGGGACCCACGACAAAACTGCCGTCACTCGGACACATTTCCTTTGTCGACCTTTCCGCAGCATACTATGAACAGGCGCGGGGCCTTCTTGAAGGAGGCGTTGACCTGTTGTCAGTGGAGACTTGTCAGGATATTCTGCAAACTAAAGCGGCGCTTTACGGCATCTTCCGGCTGTTTGGTGAGGTTCGGCGAAAAGTCCCGGTGATCGCTTCCGTGACCGTGGAAGCGACAGGTACAATGTTGCTGGGAACGGAGATCGGGGCCGCGTTGACGAGCCTTGAGCCGTACGATATTGACGTGATCGGAATGAACTGCGCTACCGGACCGAAGGAAATGTCGGAACATGTCCGTGTACTCGCCGACGCAAGCCCGTTGCCGCTCTTCGTCATGCCGAATGCTGGGTTGCCGGAGAACGTGGGCGGTCATGCCCATTACTCATTGAGTCCCGAGGATCTTGTCCGGTATCTTGCACATTTCGTCAAAGATCTCGGCGTGAACGTGGTCGGCGGCTGCTGCGGAACGACCAAAGAGCATATTCGGCAGCTCGTGCAGGCAGTGGGCGGGCTTTCACCCGTTCCCCGAAAACCCGAATTCGTTGCAGGAGCATCCAGCCTGTATCAGTCAGCCCCGTTCCGCATCGATAACCCGCCTGTGCTGATCGGCGAACGGACGAACGCCAACGGTAGCAAGCTCTTCCGTGACTTGCTGGCGAAGGACGATTGGGAAGGCATTGTTGCGATGGGCAAAGACCAGGTGCGCGAGCAGGCGCACTTGCTCGATGTCTGCGCGGCGTATGTCGGACGGGAAGAGCGGGCGGACATGAAGGAGATCATTTCCCGGTTCAATCGGCAGATCACCATTCCGCTCGTCATCGATTCCACGGAACCTCCCGTCATCGAAGAAGCTCTGCAACACATCGCGGGCAAAGCTGTGGTGAATTCCATCAATCTGGAGGATGGGGAGGAGCGGCTCGCCCGTGTCACACGACTGTGTCGACAGTATGGTGCCGCGGTCATCGCCCTGACCATTGATGAACAGGGCATGGCAAAGACCGTCGACGCGAAAGTGGCCGTTGCAAAGCGTATCTACGACTTGGCTGTCCGAACACACGGCATGAAGCCGCACGACCTCGTTTTTGACGCTCTCACATTCACGCTCGGGTCGGGCGAGGAAGAGTTCCGGCGAGCGGGTGCTAATACCATTGAGGCGATTCGCCGCATCAAGAGCGAGCTTCCCGGCGTCCATACCATCCTGGGCGTCAGCAATATTTCCTTCGGGCTTGCGCCGAACATCCGCGCCGCCCTGAACTCCGTGTTTTTGCACTACGCTGTTGAGGCCGGCCTGGATATGGCCATCGTCCACGCATCGAAGATCATCCCGCTCTTCAAGCTTGACGAACGCACTCGCGAGATCTGTCGGCAGTTGGTGTTCGATGAACGTCGCTTTGAAGGGGAAGGGGACGATCGAGCGGTGACGTATGACCCGCTGACCGAGCTGCTCGCGTATGCCTCCGGGAAGACCAGAGAGACCGCTGCCATCCCTGCGGTTGCTGCTCCGGTGGAGGAGCGGCTCAAAACTCGCATCATCGACGGCAACAAAGTCGGATTGCAGAAAGACCTTGACGAAGCTCGGACAACTCATCCTCCGCTCGAGATCATCAACACGTTCCTCCTTGATGGAATGAAAGTCGTCGGCGAGTTATTCGGCTCGGGCCAGATGCAGCTCCCCTTTGTGCTCCAGTCGGCGGAAGTGATGAAGGCGGCAGTCGCATACCTCGAGCCGTTCATGGAAAAGAAGGAAGGCTCGACGAAGGGCACGCTGGTTATCGCCACCGTCAAAGGCGATGTGCACGACATCGGTAAGAACCTGGTGGACATCATCCTGAGCAACAACGGCTACAAGGTGTTCAACCTTGGGATCAAGTGTCCTCTCGAGAACATGCTCCACGCACACGAAACGAACTCGGCGAATGCCATCGGCATGAGCGGTCTTCTTGTAAAATCGACGCTGGTCATGAAGGAGAACCTTGCGGTCATGAGTGAGCGTGGACTGCGCGTTCCCGTCATTCTGGGCGGGGCTGCATTGACACGTCGGTATGTCGAACAGGACCTTCGATCGGTGTACGATGGCCCGGTCTACTACGCGCGCGATGCGTTCGATGGACTGCGATTGATGGAGACGATCATGTCGGGTGGTTCGCCGACGCAGGTTCAGGATGAGGTGGATGCCACGCAGCTGACCGGGACGGAGGCAAAAATCGCGATGTCGCTTGAGGAACACGCCGGCGCGGGAACCGACGTGCGATCCGATGTCTCAAGAGACGTTCACATACCGACACCGCCGTTCTGGGGCTCTCGCGTTGCAAATGACATTCCTCTGGACGATGTTTTCACGTACGTGAACGACGTGGCGCTCATACGGGGACAATGGAGGGTGGTCAAAGGCAAGCTCTCAGCCGAGAAATACCAGACCGTTCTCCGGGACAAGGTGCTCCCCGAGTATGAAAGTCTCAAGAACAAGATCCGTGCTGAGGGATTGCTCCAACCAAAGGCGGTGTACGGCTACTTCCCCTGTCAATCGCAGGGAGACGATCTGATCCTGTATGATGTGCCGAAGGATGGAAGTCCCCCGGATGACGGTACCGAAGCTCTCCGCTTGTCGTTCCCTCGACAGCCGAAGGGGCGCCGACTCTGCATCGCGGATTTCTTCGCACCCGTCAGTTCGGGAAAGATAGATGTCATCGGAATGCATCTCGTAACAGTCGGACGACGGGCATCAGAATACGCGCACCAGTTGTTCACATCCGACAACTACAAGGACTACCTGTATTTTCACGGCCTCAGCGTCGAAAGTGCGGAGGCTCTCGCGGAGCTCTGGCACAAGAAGATCCGTGAAGAATTGGGAATTGCGGGAAAGGATGCGCCCGAGATAAAACGCCTGTTCAGTCAAGGATATCAGGGCGCCCGGTATTCGTTTGGATATCCTGCGTGTCCGAACCTCGAGGATCAGAAGAAGATCTTCACACTCCTGCGCCCTGAGCGCATTGG
Source organism: Ignavibacteria bacterium RIFCSPLOWO2_12_FULL_56_21 (assembly GCA_001802945.1). Classification (GTDB taxonomy): domain Bacteria; phylum Bacteroidota; class Ignavibacteria; order UBA10030; family UBA10030; genus 2-02-FULL-55-14. The sequence goes on from MHAK01000117.1 coordinate 18,907, forward strand.
TGTCGCGCTGTCCGAGGAATTTCAGCTAGAACCGGAGCAATCGACCAGCGCCATCATTGTGCACCACCCGGAGGCGCGGTACTTTAACATCTGAAAGCGAGCACATCACATGACACATCTCGTCTTACTTCGGCACGGGGAATCCCAATGGAATCTGGAAAATCGATTTACAGGATGGGTGGATATACCTTTGTCCCCAAAAGGTGAGCTGGAAGCCCGTACGGCAGGAGAGAAATTGAGGAAGTACAAGTTCACAAAAGGCTATACATCCGTTTTGCAGCGGGCGATCAAAACGCTCGATATCGTCCTGGGGATCACCGGACAATCCGATCTTGCAGTCGAGCGAGATCAGGCGCTGAATGAGCGGCATTACGGGGCCCTGCAAGGCAAGAACAAGGCGGAGATCGGGTCCCAGTACGGCGAGGCCCAGTTGAAATTATGGCGACGAAGCTACGATGTCCCGCCGCCGAAGGACAGGACTGAACTCAACCCGGAGGGGATCAGTGAAAGTCTCAAAGATACGGCCGCCAGGACACTACCCTATTTTCAATCCAAGATCTTGCCCGACGTCATGGCTGGAAAGCACGTCATCGTGGCTGCGCACGGCAATAGTCTTCGTTCCATCGTGATGCACCTGGATGGGTTGACGAAAGAACAAGTGATCGAACTCAACATCCCGACAGGTGCCCCGCTTCTCTACACATACAACGACGGCAAGATCGTTGAACACCGCTATTTGTAAGGGGTTTTGGCGGATTTGTCGTTGCATTTTCAGCCGAAACTCAGTATACTCGTTCCGACAATGGACAGACGATTTGAGGAGGGGGTAAAGCTTTTCAATCGTGAAGAGTTCTTTGACGCGCACGAGGTCTGGGAAGACCTGTGGCATGAGTACCGTGAAACCGACAGAACGTTCCTTCAAGGGCTCATACAAGCGGCTGCAGGTCTCTATCACGCCCAATGCGGAAACGAACGGGGAGCGATCAGTCAGATATCCAAGGCGATCGCAAAACTGACACAGTATGTCCCCAAACACTGGTCGGTCGATACGGACGGGCTCATCCGCAGTCTCCACGAGTGGCTGGAGGATCCGGGCACAAAGAATGAATACAGGCCTCAGCGTCCGTTCCCGACAGTGAAAACAGACGACGAACCATCCACACCGTAGTTCGCTCAAGGAGAACCGAATATGGCAACGATGATCACAGAAGAGTGCATTAATTGCGGCGCATGCGAGCCCGAGTGCCCGAATACCGCCATCTACGCAGGAGGCGTGCAGTGGGAACTCGGCGGGCAAACGAACGAAGCGTTATCCAATGACTTCTATTACATCGTCCCGGCAAAATGCACCGAATGTGTCGGGCATTTTGACCAGGAGCAATGCGCAGCAGTATGCCCCGTCGATTGCTGTGTTCCGGACCCGAACCACGTTGAAACCGAAGAGCAGTTGTACGAGCGGGCCAAGACCTTGCATCCGGACCGGACTTTTGCGGAACTAAGTCCGACCACATCCCACTTCCGAAAGTAGTCCGCCTCTGCGGACGTTCAACTGAGTCGGTCTATCTCCGGATAGGCCGACTCTTTTTTTTCTCCGGCCGCCATGACCATCGGACCCTACACTATCACTGCACTCGAAACCGGCCGCTTTGCCCTCGACGGCGGAGCGATGTTCGGCATCGTTCCTTGGGTGTTCTGGAGCGCTTCGAACCCGCCGGATAACCGTCAACGCATCACGCTTGCAGCACGCTGCCTCCTGGTCCGGGGAAACGGACGCACAATTCTCGTCGACAACGGGAACGGCGACAAATGGGGGGCCAAACTTAGGGACATCTACCGGCTCGACATGTCACGCTTTTCCTTGTCGACCTCTCTGGCGGCCGCGGGCGTCACTCCGAACGACATCACTGACGTCATCCTCACACACCTCCATTTCGACCATGCGGGCGGATCGACGATCCTCGTGGACGGGAAACCTGTTCCCGCATTCCCGCGCGCGAAATATTATGTCCAAAAGGACCATTGGGATTGGTCCCGTCAACCGACAGACCGCGACCGCGCGTCATTCATGAAGGACGACTATCTCCCGCTCCACGAACAGGGTATGCTCGAATATATCGACGGCGAAGGAGAACTGTTCCCCGGAATCCGGTTGGTGGTGACCAACGGCCATACGACTGCCCAACAATTGCCGCTTATCACAGACGGTGTGCAGTCGCTCCTCTTCTGCTGTGATCTCATTCCGACTGCATCACATGTCCCGTATCCCTACATTATGGGCTACGATCTGCGTCCGCTCGTAACGCTGGACGAAAAAAAGCGGATCCTGCCGCGCGCGTATGAAGAGAGATGGACGCTCTTCCTGGAGCACGACCCCGACGTCCACGGCGTGACGCTGAAGAGCACCGACAAGGGGTTCGCCGTCGATCGTCGACTGACAACGGTGTGAATACGTGATCGATCTTGTGGACCTGGGTCCGATGACTGCGTATCTTGCCGACGGAAAATGTCGGCGAGAAGTGGCCGGCCTCCCCGTGGTGGTGATCTCGACGGGAAACGGAGTGGTCGTGATTGAGAACAGATGTCCGCACCAACAAGCCCAGCTGTTTCATGAGGGAGTCGTGGAAGAGGGCATGATCACATGTCCGCTTCACGGACGCACATTCCGGCTACATGATGGCGCTTGCATGAACGGTGCGGGTCGCCTGACGATCCTGGAATCCAACATTGTCGACGGTGAATTGATGGTTAAACCAGTCCCCGGACCAGAGTACGGACTCTTCCGTTGAGCTATGGCCAGCTTGTCGCAACAGATCAAGGATGAAGCACTGCGACTCGGATGTTGTGGTGTCGGGATAGCACGGGCGGAGGCGCTTACGCCTGAAGGAGAGAAGCTGCGTGCGTGGCTCGCTCGCGGTTACCATGCGACAATGTCGTGGATGTCCGATCGTGCAGATGAGCGAACTGATCCGCGGGCGGTGATGCCGTCGGTCCGTTCGGTGATCAGCATCGCGATGAACTACTATTCCCCCGAACGCCATTCGCCCGACGCCTCTGATGGAAAGATCTCCCGTTACGCTTGGGGAGATGACTACCACTTCGTGGTGCTCGATCGGCTGAAAGAGTTGGAGAACTTCATTCGTCGGAAAGCCCCCGAAGCCGAGACACGCGCCTATGTCGATACCGGACCAGTGATGGATAAGGTCTGGGCTTCTCGTGCAGGTGTTGGCTGGATCGGAAAGCATACGAACGTCATTACTCGCGGATACGGGTCCTGGGTGTTTCTCGGCACCCTGATGGTGTCTCTTGACCTCGAGGTTGACGAGCCGGAAACCGATATGTGCGGATCATGCACGGCATGCATCGAAGCATGTCCCACCGGCGCCATCGCCGAACCTTATGTCCTGGATGCCGGTAGGTGCATATCATACCTCACGATCGAGCATCGCGGACCATTGGAGAAAGACTTGACATCCAAGTTCGACGGTTGGGTCTTCGGGTGTGACATTTGTCAGGATGTTTGTCCCTGGAATCGGTTTCAACAGCCGACGGAAGAATCGTTATTCCATGCGAGGCCGGAAAATATTGCCCCTCCGTTGAAAGAGCTGGCGGAGATGTCTCAAGAGGATTTCTCGCGGAGGTTTCGACGATCACCCGTCAAGCGGACAAAACATGCGGGCCTCGTTCGCAATGCCCGCGCCGTCCTTGAATCGTTCTGAATTTTGATTCATCTTATGTACAAGCCAAGAAGATGAACCGCGAATGAACGCGAATACGAGTTTTCGAAATTCAATATCGACATCACACTGACTTCTACAATGTCTGACACCGTACATAATGTTATCATCGTAGGGTCCGGACCCGCCGGATTTACTGCAGCCCTCTATGCGGCGCGTGCAAATCTGAGCCCGCTGGTCTTCGAGGGACATCAGCCCGGTGGGCAGCTTACAATCACGACCGAGGTAGAGAACTACCCTGGTTTTCCCGACGGGCTCATGGGTCCGGACATGATGGACCTTTTTCGGAAGCAGGCGGTCAAATTCGGGGCGACTGCGCTTTACAAGTCCGTCGATGAGGTCGACCTTTCCAAGCGTCCGTTCAGCGTCGTCGCAGACGGTGAACGGTATTCCGCGCGCACGCTGATTGTGGCAACGGGAGCCTCGGCAAAGCTCCTTGGAATTCCAACTGAGCAGGAATACATGGGCTACGGCGTCTCCGCCTGCGCGACCTGCGATGGGTTCTTCTTTAAGAACCAACGTGTGCTTGTCGTCGGCGGCGGGGATACCGCGATGGAAGAAGCGACGTATCTTACGAAGCACGCGGCCCGTGTGACTGTCGTTCACCGACGGGGTGAGCTTCGCGCATCGAAAGTGATGCAGGAACGAGCCCGCAAGAATCCCAAGATAGATTTTATATGGAATGCGGTGATCACGAAGATCATTGGGAAAGAGGAAAACGGACACAAGAAGCTCACCGGCGTCGAGCTCAAGGACACTGCCAATGGAACGACATCTGAGCTCGCATGCGACGGCGTTTTTGTGGCCATCGGGCATCAACCGAACACGTCACTCTTCCAAGGCAAACTGAAAATGGATGACGTGGGTTACCTGATCACACAAGGGCGATCGACTGCCACGAATGTCCCGGGAGTTTTTGCAGCCGGTGATGTTGCAGATCCAACGTATCGCCAGGCTGTTTCGGCTGCCGGGTCGGGATGCATGGCGGCTATAGACGCAGAAAGGTTCATTTCCCACCACGATTAAGGTGGCGCAATCAAGGCGATTTCTGCTTTCCAAGGCCCCCGGCAATCAACTGCCCGGGGCTTTTTATTGACTCTCAGGGGGTTGTTTCTTATAATTCCTGACAAATCAACGACTTAGGCGGCCCGGCAAATGTCCCGAACTGCGAAGTGGATACTTGGCATTGGAGTAGCACTGTGCGGATTCATCGCCTTGTTCGTGATCTCCGTGCTGTCTATTATGGGCACTTCGGATGACTCGGATGACGTTCCGTCATTTTCCGGGGACCGGGTTGCGCTCGTAGAACTCAACGAGCCGATCTTTTCATCGGGAGAGATTGTCCGGCAATTGAAGAAATACCGGCACAATCGTGGAGTGAAGGCTATTGTTTTCCGCATCGAATCCCCGGGCGGCGGCGTGTCGGCAAGCCAGGAAATCTACGAGGAAGTAAAGAAGACCCGCGATTCGGGGACACCTGTGGTAGTGTCCATGGGCTCTGTCGCCGCAAGCGGTGGTTACTATGTGGCGTGCGGCGCGGACAAGATCGTCGCGAACCCGGGAACGTTGACGGGCAGTATTGGCGTCATCTTCCAGTTTCTGCAGTTCGAGGATCTTATGAAGAAGCTTGGCGTAGAAGCATCGACGTTCAAATCGGGAGAGCTCAAGGACATCGGATCACCATTCCGCAAGACAACGCCTCAGGAACGCGCCTACTTCCAGCAACTTGTCGAGGATGTCTACCAGCAATTTGTGGACGTTGTGGCGAAGGAACGAAAATTGAAAGAGAGTTTCGTCCGTAAGTACGCCGATGGGCGCGTATTTTCCGGACGTCAGGCTGTGGCCTGGGGTTTTGTCGACACACTGGGAACGTATGAGGATGCGATCGCCATCGCAGGCACCATGGGCGGCATCCGCGGTACACCGAAGACGATTCGTGAATACAAACGACGAACTTTCTTGCAGGACCTGATGGGAGAGACGGTCACCGACCTCGAGCGGATGAAGGATGAGTTCCTGCATCAATCTGCGCTGCAATACCGTATGCGAACCCCGTACTAATTCGCCCAGGAGGTCCTGTGACAAAAGCCGATATCGTGGATGTCATTGCATCCGCCACCGGACTCACGAAAGTGGAGACCGAGGCCGTGGTGGACGGCTTCATCCAGACGGTCATCAATGCGATGAAAGAGGGGAAGAATATTGAAATCCGTGGTTTTGGCAGTTTCAAGGTCAAGAAGCGAAAAGGGCGCATTGCCCGCAATCCCCGGACGGGAGATCAGGTGATGGTAGACGAGCACTATGTGCCTATCTTCAAAGTGTCGAAAGAATTGAAACACGTTGTCGATGAGAACCTGAAGAAGGCGGGAGTGTAACAGGTATGAAACCAAAATTGCTCTGCGCGAAATGTGGAGCCGATGTGCAGATCAATATGGCGTATTGCCCATCATGCGGGACTGCTTTGGAATGGTCCGGCGGCCGGCAACGCAAAACGCAGCAAGGCAAGGACAAACCGTCAGGTCCTGCCACTTTTCCTGTCCGCAACGTCGTCATGCTTGTGCTGGCAATTGCTGCTGTCGCGGCGGTGCTCGAGTACGCCACTAGCCCAAAGACCGTTCCTCAAGCGGCGCAAACCTCGTCTGCCCAGAGTACAAGCACGAATCAGGCCGGCCAATCGGCTGCGAACATGGCGGCATTACCTCATATCCAGGAGCTCGAAACTCAGCTGAATGCTTCGCCCGAGAATCAGGAGTTACGCAAGGATCTTGGGAATCATCTTATGGACAACAAGTTCTACGACCGTGCCATTGCGGTCTACAGGGACTATCTTCGACGGGACCCGAAGAACCCTGACATACGTGTCGACATGGGTATTTGCATGAAGGAAACGGGTGACCTTGAAGGTGCGCAGCGAGAAATGTCTACGGCGTTGACGTATCAACCGAAACATCTGTACGCGCACTTCAACTTGGGCATCGTATATTTGTCGCAGGGAAAGATCGAGGAGGCGAATGCTTGGCTCCAGAAGACCGTTGCCCTTGATGCGAACAGTGAAGTAGGGAAACGAGCGCAACAGCTGTTGCAACAGCACAATTCACTTCCAACACCATAACCGTTCTTCGGAGGACGCTCCATGCCCAGCGGAAAGAAGCGTAAACGCCACAAGATGGCGACGCACAAGCGCAAAAAGCGCCTGCGTAAGCTTCGTCATAAGAAGAAAAACCGTTAGCCCATCGACTTCCGCCCTGCGTTCATCGCGGGGCGGAGTTTTCTCAAGGATGTGTATGCGCCGGTCCGCGGCAGTTCTGCTCAGTCTCGTCAGTGCCTTTGCCACGATTTTCATCGCTCCGTCTGTCGGACTGTCCTGGGGGTTCTTTGCCCATCGCGAGATCCATCGTCAGGCGATCAAAAACCTTCCCCCGGAAATGGGCGACTTCTTTGCAGCATGGTCGGATACGTTGATCGCATTGTCGATCGCTCCCGACGTGCGACGGTCAAAGGATACCCTTGAAGCGTTGAAACACTACATAGATATCGATCGGTACGGCGGACTTCCGTTTCGAGAACTTCCCCGGGCGTATGCAGACGCTGTGCGAAAATACGGAAGAGCTCATGTCGATTCGAACGGGACCGTCCCCTGGACGATTATTGCCACTCTCGAAGGTCTGACGGATGCCATGCGTCGCAAAGACCGGGATGCGATCCTCGCACGTGCAGGGGACCTCGGGCACTACGTGGCGGACGCACATGTGCCCCTTCACGCCACAGAGAACTACGACGGTCAAATCACTGGACAGAAGGGATTGCACAGTCGGTGGGAATCCCGAATTCCGGAACGGTTTGGGCAATCGTATCGTATTGGAGGGGGAACGGCTGTTTATATCGCCCAGCCGCTTGATAATGCTTTCAGTATCGTTCTCGAGAGCTTTTCTCAAGTGGATTCCGTGCTCGAAGCTGACCGGAAGGCTTGCGCCGGAATCCCAAAAGAAGAATTGATAACGACCCGTGAGGTAAAGGGACGGATGGTGTCCGAGTATTCCACCGCTTACTATGACGCCATGCACCGCGAGCTGAACGGCATGGTCGAGCGTCGCATGCAGAAAGCCTCCGTCTCTGTCGCCAGTCATTGGTACACCGCATGGGTGAACGCGGGACGTCCCGACTTTTCAACCTTGTTGCCGCAAAAGTGAGAACTTGAACCTTCTCTGCTTCTGTCGTTGTATCTTTGAACCCGATTCTGTAAGTTGACCGTTATTCCGCTCAGTACGATTTGGAGAAATTATCATGGCACAGGAAAATGATGGAATGGCAAAGGGGTTGATCGTCGGTTTTTTTTCGGGTGCAATCGTTGGGGCTGTGGTTGGCTTGTTGATGGCTCCGAAATCCGGCAGGGAATTGCGCTCAGAGCTGAAGACTCGCGCGAACGACCTGATGGACGAAGCACAAGACTACGTGCAGCGCGCCCGCTCGAAAGCGGTCGACGTGGTCAATGAAGGGAAGAAAAGGTCAGACGACCTCGTCAGCGACGCCCGCAAGAAGGCGGATACACTGCTCGGCGACGCAGAACGGATTCTGACCGACGCCCGTACCAAGAATGCCGGGGACCCCGGACGCGGAGTCTGACCGACCCGCCGGCTGATCCGCTCACTTTCACGTTTCAGAATACCTCGGAGTGGCAGTGGAATCGTTCGTACAGTTTGCCCAAGTGCTGGCACTCCTGAGTGCGTCGGCACTTTGCATCTATCTCATCGTGTCGTTGGTGAAACTCAACGACGTGCTTGCCTCGCTGCAACGCGATGTCGCCGAGATCACGCGGAATCTTAAGCCGGTGCTGGAAAACCTCGCGGCCGTGGCGGAAAAACTGCGGTCGATCACGACAAAGGTCGACGAACAAGCCAACCTGTTCAAGGGTTCGCTTGAAACGGTACGCCGAGTTGCCGACAACATCGAACAGTTCGAAGTCCGCATCCAGGAACGCCTCGAAGAACCTGTTACACGCGTATTGGCGATCGTGGGAGGCGTCATTCAAAAACTCGCCTCTTTCGTTGGAATCCGCTCCACTACCGGCCAAGCCGGGTAGACCCTCCTGCGCGGCGGTTCCTTCGGGACCGCCGCGCTGTGTCTTGATGCGAAAGGAACAACACCGTGGCTCACGGATCGACAACCATCTATACTGCCGACCGTATCCGGAACATTACGCTCGTCGGACACGGCGGCTGCGGCAAGACCACCCTTTCTGAATCCCTCCTGTTTGTTTCCGGCGCCGTCAACAGACACGGCCGCGTCGAAGAAGGCAATACCGTCTCCGACTACCACCCGGACGAGATCGAACGGAAAATATCCATCAACGCATCGCTCCTCCACTGCAGTTGGAAGGACACAAAGGTCAACATCCTCGATACTCCAGGATATTCCGATTTCACCGGCGATGTCATCAGTTCGCTTCGCGTTTCCGATACGGCCGTTGTCCTTCTGAAAGCCGTCGAAGGCGTCGAAGTTGGGTCTGAGATCGTCTGGAACTCTGTCGCGGGGATGAAATCGTCCGCCATCCTGTTGATCAACAAGCTCGATAACGAGAACGCAGACTTTGAGCACGCCGTCTCCACAGCACGGGAGCGCTTTGGGCACGACGTCGCTGTAGTGCAGTTCCCCGTGAACGAAGGGCTTGGGTTCGACAGCGTCATAGATGTTCTGCAAATGAAAATGATACAGTTTTCCAAGGACGGCACTGCGGCTGCTGTTGCTGACATCCACGGCGAATGGAAGGACCGGGCCGAACAGCTGCATGAAGAATTGATCGAGAAGATCGCCGAGACCGATGAGGCGCTTATGAATAAGTTCTTCGACGACGGGACTCTCGGCGGAAAAGAACTTGAGAAAGGGCTGCGCACGGCTTTGGCTGAACGAAAGATCTTTCCCGTTCTGTGTTCATCGGGGTCAACCGGCGCGGGAACTTCCACATTACTCGACTTCGTCACGGCGTATTGCCCTTCGCCCCTCGACCGGCCGCCGGTCCCGGGAACAAATGTGCAGGCCAAGGCGGAAGTAACGGTCGCTCCGGACGTGAATGGTCCGCCATCACTGTTTGTCTTCCGCACGGTATCCGAAGAACATGTCGGGGAATTGTCGTACTTCCGCGTGTATTCCGGTTTCGTGGTCCCGGGGCTGGACCTCATGAACGAGTCCAACGCCAAGGTTGAACGCCTTGGACAGATCTTCGTGATGAATGGACGGGACCGAAAAGAAACATCACGGCTTAACGCCGGAGACCTCGGCGCGGTCGTCAAGCTCAAAGACACCCACACCAACAATACTCTGAGCGCCAAAGTCTTCCCGATTGTGTATCCACCCATCGTCTTCCCCGACCCGGTGATCCGAATGGCGATCAACTCGAAGGCAAAAGGGGACGAAGACCGAATGGCCACCGGACTCCACGCCTTGCATGAAGAAGACCCTACCTTTGTCATAAGCGTCGACGGACAACTGAATCAGACCGTGATCGCGGGCCAGGGGGAGCTGCATCTTCTGATTGTCACAAAGAGATTGAAGCAGAAATATGGGGTTGAGGTTGAACTGACTGAACCGAAGATCCCGTACAAGGAAACAATCCGCGGCGCGGTCATGGATGCAGAGTACAAACACAAGAAACAAACGGGGGGAAGGGGTCAGTTCGGCCATGTCCATTTGAAGGTCGAGCCGCTTCCGCGCGGGGGAGGTTTTGAGTTCGTCGATGCCGTCGTCGGCGGCGTTGTTCCTGGGAGGTTTATTCCCGCCGTGGAAAAAGGGGTGATCGACTCCATGCACCGCGGCGTCCTCGCAGGCTATGAAGTGGTTGATGTCCGGGTTACGCTGTTCGACGGCTCGTATCACTCGGTCGATTCCGACGAACACTCCTTCAGAATGGCCGGCACTATGGCCTTTAAGAAAGGATTCCTGGAAGCGCGTCCCGTGCTGCTTGAACCGATCCATGTGATCACGGTTACCGTTCCCGATGAATATATGGGCGACGTCATGGGAGACATTTCCGGCCGTCGCGGCAAAATATTGGGTATGGAAGCCGACGGTCATTTCCAGGTGATCAAAGCCCAGGTTCCGCTCGCCGAAATTCATAAGTACTCCACCATCTTGCGGTCGATGACCCAGGGACGCGGCGTATACAGAACAACGTTCTCGCACTACGAAGAAATGCCGCGCGAACAAGCCGATAAGATCATTGTACTGCACGACAAGACCAAGGTCGAAGGCGAATAAGGGAATGCGACAGCTCTCCGGACGGGCCCTGATGAGCGATCCATCAGGGCCCGCCGCATTGTAGAACGGGTCCCCCGCGCATGGCAACGTCATCTTCCACGAACATCAGAAATCAGCACGCCCGGCATTCCGATCGACGGAATGACAGGGACGGGTCTGCGCGTCTTGAAACGATCATCATCCGTGGCGCCAGGGTTAACAACCTCAAGAACATCTCGCTCGAATTGTCCCGCAACAAACTGATCGTCGTGACCGGAGTCAGCGGATCGGGGAAATCGAGCCTTGCGTTCGACACCATCTATGCCGAAGGCCAGCGGCGCTACGTGGAAAGCCTTTCGTCATACGCACGGCAGTTCCTGGAGAGAATGGAAAAGCCGGATGTCGACCTCATCCAGGGGATAAGCCCGGCGATCGCCATCGAGCAGAAGACCACGTCCCGCAATCCGCGCTCAACGGTTGCGACCGCGACGGAGCTCTACGACTACTTGCGCCTCCTCTTCGGACGCGTCGGCAGAACGTATTGCCGGATATGCGATGCGGAGGTGAAACGGGACACGGTGTCAACGGTTGTCGACCGGCTGCTCAAAGAGAACGTCGGCACCAGGGTCATAGTCGGATTCCCGCTCCATGAACACGCCGGAAGAAGCATGAAAGAGGAGTTCGTGGCAGTCCGGCAAAGGGGCTTCCACCGGATTCTCAAAGAAGGGGCTGTCGTCGATCTCGATACAGTATCGTCTTTCGGGAGGTCGAAAAAAGGGATCACCGTTGTCGTCGACAGACTGTCGCTGGCGTCGTCCGATCCCGACCTGCGAACGCGCCTTGCCGACTCTATTCAGACCTCCTTCGTCGAAGGCGACGGATACGTTCTGACGCATCTGCCGGACCGAGCGGCACCTCTGAGGTTTACCCAACATTACGAATGCGCCAATGACGGCACCCGCTACGAAGACCCTGATCCAAGGATGTTTTCGTTCAACAATCCGGTCGGTGCATGTCCGGTGTGTCAGGGGTTCGGTCGTTCTGTCGGCATTGACATGGACCTCGTCGTGCCAGACCCGCGAAAGACCCTGCGCCAAGGTGCGGTTCTGCCATGGACATTCCCCCGGTGGAGGAAATACTACCAGGACTTGGTCCGCAATGGTGTGAAGTCGGGAATTTCGCTGGACACGCCTTGGTTGAACTTGTCTGACCGGGAGCGCTCGCTTATCGTGGATGGTGCGGAGGGTTTCGACGGCATTACGAAGTACTTCAAATTCATCGAATCAAAATCATACAAGCTCCATTATCGTGTCTTCCTGAGCAGGTTCAGAGGATATACGACGTGCCCCGAATGTCGCGGATCACGGCTCCGTAAGGATGCGCTCTACATACGTGTTGCCGGCAAGACAATTCAGGATGTGGTTCGCATGACCATTGACGACGCCGCAGAATTCTTTGAACGCGTCGACCTTTCCGCATACGAAACAGAGGTTGCTCGCCGCATCCTGGAGGAGATCCGCAGACGTCTTCGCTTTCTGGTGCAGGTTGGTATCGGATATCTGACGCTCGACAGATTAAGCATGACCCTCTCCGGCGGCGAGAGTCAGCGCATCAACTTGGCGACCTCCCTCGGCTCGTCGCTGATGGGTTCGCTGTACGTTCTGGACGAGCCGAGCATCGGCCTTCATCCTCGCGATGGACGACGGCTAATCTCAATCCTGAAATCTCTCCGCGATCTCGGCAATACTGTCATCGTCGTTGAGCATGACGAGGATATGATCCGTGAAGCGGACATTGTTGTGGATATGGGACCTCGGGCAGGGGAACACGGCGGAGAGGTTGTGTTTGCGGGGACAACGGAACGACTTCTGGCGGACGGAAAGGGGCTGACGTCCGAATACCTGCTCGGCAAGAAGGGAATTCCCGTCCCCAGACACCGGAAAACCGATGCGGAAGCCTCGATCTACATCAGGGGGGCCGCAGAAAACAACCTCAAGAACATCGATGTGCGGATTCCCTTGGGAATGCTGGTCTGTGTGACCGGCGTCAGCGGCTCGGGAAAGAGCACGCTCGTTCACGACATCCTGTATGCAGGACTGCAGAAACAAAAGGGCGGGTTCGAAGGGTCGGTGGGAAAGGTCATCGCCGTAGAAGGAGGGGAGCATATTCAACGTGTCGAGCTCGTTGACCAGTCGCCGATCGGAAGGAGTCCGAGGTCGAATCCCGCGACGTATCTGAAAGCGTTCGACCTCATACGCGATGCCATGGCATCGACGCCGGCGGCAAAAGTCCATGGCTTCAAACCCGGGCATTTTTCGTTCAACGTCCCCGGCGGCAGGTGCGAAACGTGCGAAGGAGACGGCATTCAACGTATCGAGATGCAGTTCCTGGCGGATATCATGCTGACGTGTGAATCGTGCAAGGGGAAACGGTTCAAACAGGAGGTGCTCGACGTTCGGTTCCACGGAAAGAACATCGACGACATCCTACGGATGACTGTCACCGAGGCGGTCGAATTCTTTGGAGGGACTCCTGACGGTCGTGCGGTCGCGAAAAAACTGAGGATCTTGATGGAAGTGGGATTGGGCTATGTGCGGCTGGGACAACCTGCAACGACTCTGTCGGGTGGGGAGGCACAGCGCATCAAACTGGCCAATCATCTGTCGGCGTCCGGAGCGTTGGGACGGGGATTGTTCATATTCGATGAACCGACAACCGGACTACATCTTGACGACATCGCCCGGCTTTTGTCATGCTTTCAAGCACTCCTCGACGCCGGTCATTCAGTTGTGGTCATTGAACACAACCTTCATGTCATCAAAGCGGCCGATTTTGTGATCGATCTGGGACCCGAGGCGGGAGACAAAGGAGGAGAAGTGGTCGCAACGGGAACGCCCGAAGAAATTGCAAAAGTTGAGCGCTCCTACACGGGGAAATTTCTGAGAAACGTCTTACGGCATCGCTGATGTGATAATCGCAGCTGTGTCGCTGTTCAGTATGACGAGCCGAAGTTCAGTGTGATGTACAGTCCCCCGAATTCTTTCATGTACCCCCCCTGCAGTACTTCGATCCCCGAGGGAAAGCGTACAAAGTAGTACCGGATGCTCAATCCCATGACATTCGATTTATCTTTCCCAAAGTAAGCCCCACCGCCGATATATCCGCCCACGGTGTACTGGGCCTTTCCGTATTTGAGACTCTCGAAGAATTCGATCTTTTCCGATTGGCGTATGGTGGTGCCATCCCCCATCGGAATATCCGTGAATCTGGCATACGGTGCGACAAACATCATCGTGGGCCCGGCTCCGCCGGAGAGATACGGGCGGAAATTGTCGACGATGTCGTCCCTGAACAATCTGTATTGAATTGAAGCGATGAGGGGAAGCATGAGAAGTCGGTTCTTCTTCCCCGGAACGTATGACGTACCCGAATACGTAAAATACTCATTTTCACCATCCACCTTGACATCTGAAATGGCAAAGGTCAGTAGGCCCGCGAGATCATCGGTGAACTGACGGCGATAGAAAGCTCCCAACCCGAAACCGTTGTTGGAGAGCATGATATCGATTCCCCACGAGTGAACCAGAGGACGATAGGCGACCGTGCTGACAAACCCAGGCGTGGAAGGTCGAAAAATTACCGACGTGTCGGGACGGGCCGGTTCTTGCCCCCATGCACCAACCGAAAGGCAGCTGGCGGTGGCAGCGACAGCCAGGAGTGTTCGTGGAATGTTCATGTCTGCTCTCCAGGACAACATCCGCAATATACTCTCCCCCACGCTAAGGCGCAATGACGCCTATCGCACTGAGATGATTGCGAATTTAAGGTATGAAGTCTCGGGCATGGCTGGTAGAACTGGATGGTCCGGAGATGCTCCGTGGAGTTCCAGCATTTGTATGGAACGCCCGGCTTTGCGCGCGCTCATATGGAGCATGTCGAGGAATGCCTCGCGGCCGATGTGATGCGAGCAAGACGCAGTGACCAGGATCCCTCCCGACGTCAGCATCCGCATGGCCAATGTGTTGATGGACACGTATCCGTGAAGAGCTGTCGCCACGGTTTTCTTGCTTTTTGTGAACGACGGCGGATCAAGAATGATCGCGTCGCATCGCTCCCCGGCATCCGCTTTTTCGCGCAGGAGGTCGAAGACATCGGCGGCCTGGAAAGTCACATTCTCCGCCTGATTTGTGGATGCGTTATGTGTCGCACGAGCGACCGCATCCGCGGAGACTTCGATTCCCAGGATCGTTGTGGCTCCGGCGGCTGACGCGTTGAGCGCAAACCCGCCGTCATTGCAAAAGCAGTCGATGACCGCGCGGCCCGAAAGGTATGGCCGTACGATGCGGCGGTTGACCCGCTGGTCGAGAAACAAGCCGGTCTTCTGGCCCGTCAGGAGATGAACATCATAGTTCACACCGTGCTCGTTGATGCGCACGACGTCGCCCGACCCGCGAAGGATGCGCACATCGTGCGGAAGCTGTTCCAATATCCGGAGTGCGGAATCGTTCCTCACAACAATGGCGGCAGGATGGAAGAGTTCCTCTACGACATCGCAAATGGTCTCCATGCGCATGTCCATGCCGGCTGATTGGACCTGCAGTACGAAACAGTCCTTGTAGCGGTCGATGACGAGTCCGGGAAGATAATCCGATTCGCCATGCACCAGCCTGTAAGCTTCGGCGTCCTTCACGATCGACTGACGAAGCCGGTATGCCTGCTCAATCCGGGCGCGGAAAAATACCTTGTCCGGTTCTACGTGCTCCGTGCCAAGGATTCGCACTGCTATGAGCGAATGGGGATGAAAAAGGCCTGAACCGACAAATCGGCGATCATGGCGCACAATATCGACTACATCCCCGGTGCCCGGAGAACCCTCGATCGAACTGATCTCGTTGCTGAAGACCCACTGATGACCGCCGAGAATCCTGCGCTCTTCGTGTTTTTTTAGTACAATCGTGCTGGCCATTATCATCAACCTAGACAGAATTGACGCGAGAATCAATTTGCGGGGCTGTATGATCCTCCTTCGTACGGTGTTCACGATTGCTCTCATCGGATTGCTCGGCGGATGTGAGTCTCCGGACTCCGACTTCAAAGGAGAATTTCGCATCAAGCTCATCGACGCTCCCGCCGCCTACCAGGAAGTCAACATTGTATTTCGACGCGTGCTTGTTCATCGTCAGGGTGCATCCTCCGAACTCGGATGGCATGTAGTCAGCGAAGATGTTCAGTCACACGACCTCCTGCAGCTGAGGAACGGCGTCAGTCGCAATCTGGTGAGTGCAGTTTTGTCCACAGGTGACTATGACAAGATTCAGATCCTTTTCGGGCTGTCTCGGGTGGTCGAGAACGGAAACGATATCACGGTGAAGATACCTGCGAATCTGGAAAGCGGCCTGATCATACAAACTCCGTTTACGGTGAAGGAAGATCAAGTCTATGGGCTGACATTCGACTTTGATGCGTCCCGGTCGATTCTCGTGACTCCGCAGTCCGAGTATATCTTGCGTCCCATCATACGCGTTCAGGCCGCCGACCTTGCCGGGTCCATCATCGGATCGGTTCTCCCCGATTCTGTGGAGGCAGTGATCACGACATCAACTGCAACGGATTCCGTGACGACGCTCAGCCTTGCACAGTCGGGCAACAATTCCTTCGAACTGGTCGATCTGCCGGAGGGGACATACACCGTATCTATCATCTCCGGGAGTCCGGCGTTCCGTGACACTACGATCACTGGCGCCGCCGTGGTGCGCAAGCAGAAAACAAACCTCGGGGCAATACCCCTTCATCCGAAGTAAGGGCCGCTCGCCGGATTCTCATAGTTGCGCATCAAAACCCGGATGGCATGCGGCGGTTGCAGTCCCACCTTCTCTTTGGTATATTACTCAGCCTCCTTGAACAAAGGACATCCGACCCTCGAATTCTCCCTGGAGTGACCCTGACATGAACATACCAGAAATGCTTGGGGCAGATGCAAAATTTCTGCTCGAACA
This sequence comes from Ignavibacteria bacterium RIFCSPLOWO2_12_FULL_56_21, assembly GCA_001802945.1. Lineage (GTDB taxonomy): Bacteria > Bacteroidota > Ignavibacteria > UBA10030 > UBA10030 > 2-02-FULL-55-14. The sequence continues at coordinate 35,867 of MHAK01000117.1, forward strand.
CAAATGCACGACGATCCCGAAGGAATCGTTGATTCTTCCCGGACCCGATTATGTAGACCGCGTCTATGCGCTGTCCGACAGGTCCCCGCGAGTACTGCGCAACCTGCAGGAAATCATTAAGACCGGTCGACTCGCCGGCACCGGTTATGTTTCCATTCTCCCCGTCGACCAGGGCATCGAACATTCGGCCGGTGCGTCGTTCGCTCCAAACCCGGAGTACTTCGACCCGGAGAACATCGTTCGGCTCGCCATCGAAGGCGGATGCAATGCAGTAGCGTCGACGTTGGGCGTCCTGGGCGCGGTTGCACGGAAATACGCGCATAAAATCCCGTTCATCATGAAATTCAATCACAACGAATTTCTGTCGTACCCGAATACGTATGACCAGACCATGTTTGGCAGCGTCAAACAGGCATACGACATGGGTGCCGCTGCAGTCGGTGCAACAGTATACTTCGGTTCTCCAGAATCCCGGCGTCAGATCTGGGAGGTGAGCCAGGCGTTTCAGCAGGCGCATGAGTTTGGCATGGCCACGATCCTCTGGTGCTATACGCGGAATCCCGCGTTCAAAACGGCCGACAAGGATTATCATGTGTCCGCAGACTTGACCGGCCAGGCCAATCATCTTGGTGTAACCATCGAAGCGGACATCGTCAAACAAAAACTGCCGGAGAACAACGGCGGCTACACCGCGGTGAATTTTGGCAAAACCCACAAGAAGGTCTACGAACAATTGTCGTCCGACCATCCGATCGACCTCACCAGATACCAGGTTGCCAACGGGTACATGGGCAGGGCCGGATTGATCAATTCCGGAGGTCCCTCGGGCAAGAACGATGTCGCCGAAGCTGTCCGTACTGCGGTTATTAACAAACGGGCAGGAGGTATGGGGCTCATTTCCGGACGGAAGGCGTTCCAGCGACCGATGAAAGAGGGTGTACAGCTCCTCAACGCAATTCAAGATGTTTACGCTTCAAAGGATGTTACTGTCGCCTGAGGGTCTTCTCCCTTGCGCAGTACTCTTCGGAAGGCGTCGGGGAATCCTGACGCCTTCAATATTTCCAAACCTGTGTGTGCAATGCCGAGACAAAGCCTTGAGTGCGTTATCTTTGATATGGATGGGACGATTACGAGAACCAATCGTCTCATCTTTGATGCCTTTAATCACATTGTTGAGATCTACAAAGGTGAACGCTGGACCGATGCGCAGATCTCCGCATTGTTCGGTCCTCCGGAAGAGGGGGCACTCGCGACCGTTGTGGGACAAGACCGTGTCGACGAAGCGATGAGGTCCTATCTGGCCTTCTACCGGGAGCACCATGCGGAGCTCGCATCGGTGTACAAAGGTATGCCCGAGATCCTTCACGAATTGAAGTCGTCAGGAGTGAAATTGGCCCTCTTTACCGGAAAGGGACGCCATACGACAGCGATCACCCTCGAAGTATGCGGGCTCGGCAAGTATTTTGACAAAGTTGTCACGGGTAATGACGTTATGCTCCATAAGCCGTCCGGTGAAGGGATCCGATCTATCATGCACGACCTCGGTGTGACGCAGGAAGGGACGTTCATGGTGGGCGATGCTGTGGCTGATATACTTGCAGCACGCGAAGCCGGTATTCGCATTGCGTCGGTGCTCTGGGATTCGTACGGCCGGGAACGCGTTCTCCGGGAACAACGAGATCTCACATTCGAATCAGTCGAAGAATTCGGTGCGTGGGCAATCGCTGCGGCCAGGAAGAAAGGATCGTAATGTGGAGATCGACCTGGAGCGCCTTCCTCGACTGCGAATAACGCTGCAATTTGCCGTCCCCGTTGCGCTTGGGTTGTTTTACATGCGCGCGGCCGGTCATTTTGACTTCACTCCGGACGCCACGTATGTCTGTCTTCGAAGTGCCCAAAATGTTGCCCAAGGATCGGGGTTCGCGTTCAATGCGGGCGAATCAGTGCTGTCGGTTGCCGGTCCCCTATGGCCGCTTTTGATCGCGGCAGGCACGGCGCTCGGTCTTGATCCGTTCGTCGTGGCGAAGGTCCTCGACCTGGTCTTTGCTTCGTTTGCTATTCTTGCATTCCAGGCACTCGTGCTGACGATGACGGAGAATCGAGCCATTGCCGTGGTGGCTGCTGTAGCTCTGACCTTCGACGCATGGTTGCTCCAGAGAGCGGGTACCGGGATGGAAACTTCCCTGGCACTTCTTCTGACGTTGGTGGCTGTGCGACACGCATACATGCTCGATAGATTGTCGTTTGCCGCGGCAGCTGCCCTCCTGACGTTGACTCGGCCCGAGGGAGCCCTCTTATTCTTTTGGGTCCTTTTGCTCCATCTGCACAGGAATGTGAAGGTCTTCTTTCGGGAATGGAAAGGACCTGTCGCACTCTATGCTGGAATTGTTGGTCTGTGGGTGTTGTATGCCGTGAACGCTTTCGGTTTGAGTGAGTTGGTTCTGGGGGAAACACCTCAAGCAGCAGTGTCCATGGGTGAAGCCGTGCTTTCCGCAGCCTTCGTTGTCTTTGGGGCCCAGGGTGCCCCGTTTCTCGTGATGATTGCAGCCGTCATACTTCTCCGCCGGTGGCTGCTAGGAGAGGATTGGCGCACGCTCGGCCTTGTCATAGGCTGGCCGCTGATCCTGGTCCTCATCTACATTGTCCAGGGGGGACAGTCCGGCCCGAAATACCTTGTTCCGATGCTTCCTCTTATTCTAGCCGGCTTGTGTTGGATATTGTCGCTCGTGGAGCCGTCACGACTGGTTTCAGTGCGGGTCGCCGCCGTCACTGGACTGGCAGCCGTCGTCATTTCGGTCGGAACGAGTCAGGCGATATACGCCTTCTCTTCCATACCGCGTATGAAGTCATTCACCTCGGTCATGCAAACCGGACTGAAACCGATGGCCTACTGGATCAGGAACAACAGCCCCCGCGATGCACAAGTTGTCGCCCCGGAAGTAGGAATGATCGGCTACATTTCTGAACGCCGCGTATGGGAGCCTATAAGTCTGGTCTCACGACTGACGAGCCGGCCGACGACTGGAGTATCGTATGATCACGTCATGACCACCGGATATTATCGTTCCATCGTTCAGCCGCAATTCGTGATCGACCAGTCAACGACGAAAGAACGTCTTGCATCCGACAGTTTGCGGCCGGTCATGACGGCGGAATTGACGAACCCGGAACAACTGACTTCTGGATATGTCTTTTTGACTCTCTACCGGGTTGATCAATGAGATCATACACGGCGATCTTCCTGCTGACTGTAAGTTCACTCTACAGTCAGAAGATCCTGGACCCCGATGTCGTAGGTTTGCGCGTGAACGGACGTCTTTTAGCTCGGTTCCCGGTAGTTGTGGAGGGTGGACCGGTGATCGTGGAATTCGATGTCAAAGGAGGGCAGCCGATCGACGCGCGCGTGCGCATCACGCATTGCAGCCGGGAGTGGCGTGCAACGGAATCCGAATTCGTCAACGATCCGGCAAGAATGACCTTGCGACAACCGATATCCCATCGACGGGCGCCGCAGGGCACCCGGGCATACGCATGGACGTATCGGTTCGGACTTCCCGGGATCAAGGGACTGGAGGAGTTCACCTATTCCGGCAATTACACGGCAACGATCCTGGAAGCAGGTACCGAGCGCCCGCTCGCGGAAGTCCGCTTCATCGTCGCAGAACGCCGGATCGATTCAGCAATGACGGTCCGGAACCGTCGGATCCCGTCGGCTGTGGCGCCGTGGAATCGAGCCCACGCCGTTCGCGTAAAAGTCGTCGAACAATCGTTGAATGAGCCCACCCGCCAATTCAACATAGCTTTGGTGAAGTCGGTCGATGTCTTCAAGAATCGTGAGTTCGATCGTCCGGTGACCATTGAGGTGAATGGCAAGGACGAACAGACTTGGGTGGAAAATCTTGGGACAGGTGCCGTGACCTTTGTGGCCGGAGGAATACTTCCGGGGAATGAATATCGCGTCCTCGACGTACGAGACCCCGACGTGTATCCGCCCGGTGATACGATTCGTCCACGCGAAGGAGCGGATCTCAGCAGATTCTTCTTTCCGGCAAAACGTGATCACAACGGCGTGTCGGAAGTACTTGAAGGACCGACGCTCGGGGACATCGAACCGGTTGAATTCCAATTTCTCTGGGCCGGCGATGGGCTGCCGCCGCGTATCAATATCGTCGGTGACTTTAGCGGTTGGAGCGTCCGTTCCGAATGGTCCATGACGTACGACGATTCCCGCCAAAGGTTTGTGCTCGTCGCACCGTTACGTCGCGGGGCGTATGATTATCAGTACGTAATGAACGACACGGATTGGGTGCGGCTTGAGGGAAATGAATGGTCGACGAACAACATCTATACAGCCGTCGTGTACTACAAGGAATTCAGCCTCGGCGGATATGACCGAGTCGTTGCTGTGGGCCAAGCGATGAGCAATGGAAGCACAGTCTTGATGGAGGACAGGCATCGTGAATAGCGGCGCAACTTCGGTCGGCGTTGTCGGCCTCGGCCACCTCGGCAGTCTTCACGCGCAAATGCTCGCTCAGCTTCCAGAGGTAGCTCTTGCCGGACTATTCGATATCGACGCGGCTCATGCGCAACGTGCGGCAGAGCCGCTCGGAGCAAAAGTGTTTGCACGATTGGAGGACCTCTTGGGATCGGTTGATGCAGTGACTATCGCCACTGTGACTCCCGCACACTACATGGTCGCGCGAGAAGCGCTCAATCGCGGACTCCATGTGTTTGTCGAAAAACCGTTGACACAGACGATCCCCGAAGGGAAGGAGCTTGTCGAATTGGCGGAACGCAAGAATCTGCGGCTCCAGGTTGGCCATATCGAGCGGTTCAATCCTGCAATCCTCGCGCTCGAGCCGTACCGGATCAAGCCGTTGTTCATAGAATCGCACCGGCTTGCGCAGTTTAACCCACGCGGGACAGACGTCGCAGTCGTCCTCGATCTCATGATCCACGACATCGACTTGATTCTCAGTCTCGTGGGGTCGAATGTCGAACGGATCGATGCCAACGGCGTTGCCGTCGTTTCCGATAGTCCGGACATTGCCAACGCGCGACTACAGTTCACAAACGGATGCGTGGCCAATGTCACCGCAAGCAGGATATCGCAGAACAAGATGCGGAAGATGCGGCTCTTTCAGCACGATGCGTATATCTCCATCGACTTTGCCCAACCTGTGGCCGAAGTGTTCCGACTTGTGGACGAAGGAGACGTATCGGCAAAGTCGACCATGCTCCTGGGAAAGATCGATCAGGGGAAAAGAAAGCGGCAGATTGTCTATGAGCAACCCGAAGTACCCGAAGCAAATGCGCTGCTCGAAGAGTTGAGATCTTTTGTCGCATGTGTACGGAATGGAAGTCGGCCGGTGGTTTCCGGTCGGGACGGGTTGCAGGCACTCGAGGTCGCCACCGAGATCCTGGCAAAGATCGAATCTCATACTCAGCGAATGTCCAATGGCGGTTGAACGATTCGACGTGAGGGAGCCATTGCTTGTGGAGCTCGGTGCGCTGGCGGATCGAACGGGTGCACGCATTGCAGCCGTTGGCGGATACGTGCGCGACGTCCTGCTCGGTCGTGATGGGAAGGACATCGATATCGTCGTCCTGGGTGATGGCGTGGCGTTTGCCCGGGAGGCTGCTCGGCGCTTGCGCGCCGGTGATCCCGTGGTCTTCGAGAAATTCGGAACAGCCATGGTCCATCTGGGCGACCGAAAAGTGGAATTCGTCGGTGCGAGAAAAGAAAGCTATGCCCGCGATTCGCGAAAACCGGTCGTCGACCCGGGAACGATTGAAGAGGACCTTGCCCGCCGCGACTTTACCGTGAACGCAATAGCCGTGTGGTTGAACAAAGCGGACAAGGGTACGATTGTCGATCCCTTTCAGGGACGGGACGACCTCGGACGACGCATCCTGAAGACCCCGCGGGACCCGAAGGCCACGTTTGACGACGATCCCCTGAGAATCATGCGGGCAATGAGGTTTGCAGCTCAGCTGGATTTTGACGTGGACCCACAGGTACTTGCAGCCGCCAAGAGCATGCGCGAAAGACTTGGCATTGTGTCTCAGGAACGGATCGCCGAGGAATTTCTGAAGCTCATGCAAGCTCCCCGTCCGTCTGTGGGACTTTCCATGATGTTCGAAACCGGCGTGATGGATGTGGTGTTTCCGGAAGGGTCGCGACTTGCAGGAGTGGAACAGCGACAAGAATATCACCATAAAGATGTGTTGCGTCATACGTTGAAGGTCGTCGATAATATTTGTGAAATGAGCGATAACGTTTGGCTGCGGATGGCGGCGTTGCTCCACGACATAGCAAAGCCGAAGACGAAGGCTTTTAAGGAAGGGATTGGTTGGACGTTTCACGGCCACGAGGAGCTCGGCGCGCGAATGGTGCCGCAGATCTTCCGACGGATGAAATTCCCACTAACGTACGCGCCCTACGTGGAGAAGCTCGTCCGGTTGCACCTCCGCCCTATGGCTCTTGTGGATAGCGAAGTCACTGATTCGGCGGTACGGCGGCTGATGTTTGACGCCGGAGATGAGGTTGACGATCTGATGCTGCTCTGCCGCGCGGATATCACTTCAAAGAATCCCCAGCTCGTTGAGCGCGTCCGTACGAACTACGATCTCGTGATCAAGAAAATGGCGGAAGTCGAAACTCGGGACCGGATCCGCTCATGGCAGCCGCCGTTGCGCGGCGAGGAAATCATGGAGATTTGTAAATTTCCGGCAGGCCCGATCATCGGAGTCCTCAAAGACGCAATAACAGACGCAATACTCGACGGCAAAATACCGAATGAGCATGATGCAGCTGTCGCATTTCTGATGTCACAAAAAGATGCCATCGTTGCAGGGGCTACGCAGGATGGAACCGTCAAGAAAACTCCGAGAGAAGACCTTTTTCGAGGTAAAACCATTCCACCGCCGGGGAACGCCAAATTGTCGTAGGTTTTTCAGCACAAGTTGAAACTTTGGCTTCAAGAAAACGTTATTAGAGAGGTCTTTTTCAACACTTCCACCGATTCCAGCGTATTTTGGAGCCCACCATCATGAAGACGACTGTACTGATCGGCCTTTGTGCCACACTTCTCGGAGCGCCGCTCATAGCACGCCAACAGTATGCACAGACGATCACGCTCGGCAAGGCAATCGAGGTCGCCTTGGAACGCAATTATATTGTCAAACAGGCTGAGAACAATGTCGAACGTGACCAGGCAAGCGTCTTGGCCGCATATGGAAACTTTGCTCCCAGCTTATCTTTGTCTTCAGGATGGCAGGGAGGGCAACAATTCATCAACGGAGTTGCGATCGGAAATTCTGATGATCGTTCCGTCTCCGCAAGTGTTCGTGCCGACGTCACCATCTTCGACGGTTTTTCGAATACCTCATCGTTGTCATCCGCTCGTTCTACGGCGTCGGGGACCGAATTCACCTTGTCTCGAACGCGGCAATCAGTGGTTTCAGAGACACAGCGTCGATATTACGAGGTCCTCCGGACCCGCCGCCTTCTCGAAGTAGCCCGACTCAACCTTCGCTATAGCTCGCAACAGCTCGATCGCGTTCGAGAGACTGCGCGTCTAGGGTCTGCTTCGCTTGTCAATGTGTACCAGCAGCAAGCACAGGTCGGCCAGGACGAATTGAGCGTTGTGCAAAGAGAAAGCGAATTTGCAGTTGCAAAAGCAAATCTCTCGGCGTATCTCGCGCTCGATGTCACACAAGACGCCGATTTCAATGATCTATCCATACCGTCGGAGATCGACAGCACTGAATTCCTGCGTCAAAAACAGCAGACCGCCGATCTCAGGGCGCTGGTAAGCAGGGCAATGGAACAACGTCTCGATTACCTCAGTTCTCGGCAAAGCCTCGAAGCTACGACGGCGAACGTAACGGCCGCGCGCGCCAACTACTTTCCGCGACTTTCAGCAGGCGCGTCGTATTCACTGAATGGGAGAACCCAGCGTGACCTGACTGGTCTTAAAACTGCAAGCGAATTCGAGAACCTTGGCAATTCCAAATCGTTTGGATGGTCCGTTTCGCTTTCGCTGCCTCTTTTCTCCGGCTTCCAAACGAACGCTTCGGTTGAACGCGCTTTGGTTTCCCGGAGCAATGCGGAGGAAGGATTACGCCAGACCGAACGAACCATTCAAGTGGAGATCAAGACTGCGGTACTGCAACTGGACGCAGCAGAAAAGACAT